>NZ_CP048817.1:4432500-4744837 GCF_014171475.1 Sphingomonas sp. So64.6b | reverse complement strand
GTCATCGGCAAGCGCTGCCGTCGCGTCGCCGTCGAAGACGCTGCCGCGGTGATCGCGGGCTACACCATCTGCAACGATGTCAGCGTGCGCGACTGGCAGAAGCGCAGCCCGACAATCATGCTCGGCAAATCCTTCGATGGCCATGGTCCGCTGGGGCCGTGGATCGTCACCCCCGAAGAGATCGGCGATCCGCACGCGCTACGCATCACCTGTACCGTCAATGGTGAGGTGCGGCAGGACGGATCGACATCGGAAATGATCAACAATTGCTTCGAACAGATCGCCTATCTCTCGACCGTCTGCACGCTGGAGCCGGGCGATGTGATCGCCACCGGCACGCCGTTCGGCACCGGCGGGTCGATGCGGCCGCCGAAATACCTCGCGGTGGGTGACGTGGTACGCTGCGAGATCGAGAAGATCGGCGCGATCGAAGCGGTGATCGAAGCGGAGCGGGTATGAGCGATGCACTGACCCGATACGCGATCAAGCAGGAGATAATCGATCTGCTCTACGCCCGTGCGCGCGGTGCCGACCGGTTCGACCCGGCACTGATGCGGGCGTGCCACCCGGTCGATGGGACCGATAATCACGGCACCTATCAGGGATTGATGCACGGCTTCGTCGACGGACTTGAAAAGGCCATGGCGACCGGTCCGAAATGCCTGGCGAAGGAGCATATCATCGCCAATGCGCTGTTCGAGTTTCTGCCGAACGGCGATGTGTTCTGTGAAAGCTATCATGTCGCGCACGAGACCTTCGTGCAGGGTGACGGCACGGTCTTCTTCCATATCGGCGGGCGCTATCTCGATACCTTCCGGCAGGTCGATGGGCGCTGGCTGATCCAGCACCGCGACATCGTCTATGACTGGTCGCGCGTATCGCCGGGCACCGGATCCTTCTGGGGCGACGAGCATCCGCGCGCTTTGATCGGCACGCGCGAAGCCAATGACCCGCTTTACATATTGGGCGGCGCGCAGCGCGGCGCCCTGCCCGCCACCATGATTTATCCCGGAGAGACCAATATGGACCCGATCCAGCGCCTGCTCGACAAGCAGGAGATTGCCGAAATCCTCTATCGCCGCGCACGCGCCGGCGACCGTTCCGACGCGGAGCTCGCGCATACATGCTATCACGAAGGCGCGACCGAGCGGCATGGCATGTTCGATGGCCTCGCGACCGAGTTCATCGATGTGGTGTCGTTCACCCGCCCCAGGCCGGGATCGCCGATCAAGGGCATGATGCACGTCATCACCAATATCCTGAGCGACTTCGCCGATGACGATCATGCGTTCGTCGAATCCTATCATGTCGCCTGGTGCCAGATGACCGACGGCACCGACGCGACGATCGGTGGGCGTTATCTCGACAAGTTCGAACGACGCGGCGGGCGCTGGGGTATCGTCCACCGCGACGTGATCTTCGACTGGAGCCGGGTCGAGCCCGAGACGGAAAAATTCTGGGAGAAGCACCCGGCCAAGCCATTCCTGTTCGGCAGGCGTGGCGCGGACGATCCGCTTTATGGCTATACCGGCCGGGGAGTCTGATCATGGCGCGCCGTTTCGTCGATATCTCCGTGCCGCTCGAAATGGGTGTTGCCTCAGACCCGCCGGTATCGCTGCCCAGAATCGAATACACCGACCACAAACAGTCGGTCGCCGATCTCGCGCGTTTCTTTCCCGGACTGACCGCGGACGATCTGCCCGATGGCGAAGGCTGGGCGAACGAGAAGGTCGAGATCATCACGCATAACGGTACGCATCTCGACGCGCCCTATCATTTCGCCTCGACCATGAACGGCGGCGAGCGCGCGATCACGATCGACGAAGTGCCGCTCGACTGGTGTTTCGGGCGCGGCGTGAAGCTCGACTTCCGCCATTTCGAGGACGGTTATGTCGCGACCGCCGCCGATGTCGAAGCCGAGCTGGCACGGATCGGCCACACGCTGGAGCCGTTCGATATCGTCATCGTCAACACGCGCGCGGGCGAGCGATATGGCCATGACGATTATCTCGCCGCCGGGTGCGGCATGGGGCGTGAGGCGACGCTCTATTTGACCTCGCGCGGAGTGCGGGTGACCGGCACCGATGCGTGGAGCTGGGACGCGCCGTTCGTGTACACCGCGAAACGCTATGCCGAGACCGGCGACGCCTCGATCATCTGGGAGGGGCATAAGGCCGGCCGCGAGATCGGTTATTGCCATATCGAGAAGCTGCACAATCTCGAAACGCTGCCGCCATTCGGTTTCACCGTTAGCTGCTTTCCGGTCAAGGTGAAGGCGGCATCGGCCGGCTGGACCCGTGCGGTCGCGATCTTCGAGGACAGCCTGTGAAGCTCGCCACACTCGATACCGGCGGCGATGGCCGCTTGCTGATCGTCTCGCGCGACCTGTCGCGCGGCGTGTTCGCCAGTGCCGCGCCGACTTTGCAGGCAGCGATGGAAAATTGGCGCGACGTCGAAGGTGATTTGCGTCGGCAATATGATGCCGTCAACGCAGGGGACGACGCGGATGCGATCCCTGTCGACCCGCGGGCGCTCGCGGCGATCCTGCCGCGCGGCTACCAGTTCCTCGATGCCTCGGCGTTTCTCGCGCACAACCATATCCTCGCCAGGGCCTGGGGCTTTGAGCCGCGCGGCGAGGCGGAACCGCCGCTGATGTATCAGGGGCTGTCGAACATCTTCTATCCACCACATGGCGAAGTACCGTTTCGCGGTTTCGATGACGATGTCGATTTCGAAGCTGAGTTCGGCGTGATCATCGATGCGGTGCCGCGGGGCGTGTCGCCCGATGACGCGCTCGGCCATGCCCGGCTGATCATCATGATCAACGACTGGAGCCTGCGTGCGTTCGGCCCGGACGAGATGAAGGGCGGTTTCGGCTTCCTCCATGCCAAGCCACCAAGCACATTGTCCGCCTTCGCGGTGACGCCGGACGAACTCGGCGACGACTGGCGCGACGGGCGGGTGTGCTTGCCGCTACATGTCGAACGCAATGGCGAGGCGTTCGGCCGGCCCGACGGGTCGGCGATGCATTTCGGTTTTGGCGAACTGATCGCGCATGCCGCAAGGACGCGCGACCTGTGCGCGGCGACAGTGATCGGATCGGGCACCGTGTCGAACTACGATGCCGCGACGGTCGGATCGGGCTGCATCGCGGAACGCCGCGCGCTCGATGCGATCGACGGCATTTCCCCTACCCCTTATCTCGGCGCCGGAGAATCGGTGCGGCTGGAATTGCTCGACAGGACCGGCGTATCGATCATCGGTATGATTGAGCAGACGGTTTGTTCCGCCTGACGCGTTACTAGGGACGCCGTGTCAGCGGCGTAGCTGAACCTTCTCGGCAAAGGCGTCGGCATGTTCCTCGAGGCTGGCAAGCTGTGCCGTAACGACGCCGAAATCGTCACCCAGCACATCGATCTCGCTGGCGACGATTTCGGTCCGCTCGCGGATCGCCGAGATCAGGTCGGAGATATTTTCCGCGATGTTTGCCGTCTCGTCGACCGACGCGGTGATGGCGGTCACCGTATTCGCCTGATCGTCCATCACCATGCTGATCCGGCTGGCCGAAGCGAGAACCTCGCCAACGGTTGCCTCTACCCCGGCGCTCGCCACCACCACGTCGCGTGCGGCGGTCTGGATCGCCGATATCTTCAGCGCGATCTCGTCGGTCGCGCGCGCGGTCTGGCTGGCCAGGCTCTTCACTTCCTGCGCGACGATCGCAAAGCCGCGCCCCGCATCGCCGGCACGCGCCGCCTCGATCGTGGCGTTGAGCGCGAGCAAATTGGTCTGTCCGGCGACGTCGCGGATCAACCCGACGATCGAGCCGATCGATTTGACCTGATCGCCAAGCAATTGCGACACGCGGACCGCGGCGCTTGCCTGACCCGATGCACGGGTCGAAATGTCGGCGGCGCTGATCACTTCGCGGCGCGCCTCGGCGATCGCCTGGATCAGGCCCGTGGCGGTCGACGCCGCCTCATGCATCACGACCGCCGATTGCTGTGCCGCGCTGGCGACTTCGGAGGTCTGGACGAACATGCCCCGCGCCGAACTCGACGTACTTGCCGCCTGCCCGCTCAGCGCCTCTCCCTTGCGTGACGCGATCGCGACCGTGTTGGCGATCCCGGTGCGGAATTCGTCCGACAGGCGATCGCGCTCGGTCCGCGCGCCGAACTCGACATATTCGGCGTAAAGGGTCGCGTAGATATCGCATTCCAGCGAGCGCATCCGCGTAAACACGTCGTTGATCTGATGGCGCTCTTCCTTCGAACATTCGTAGAGCCGCCCGAGGATTTCGAGCATGACCGACGCACCGGCTCCGGTCATCGACAGGATGACCGTCAACGGAATGTCCTTGACGATGGCGGCGGCAACGGTGCGCTCGGCCGATTCGACCCAGGCGACGCGGTCCGGATGCGTGAAGCGATTGCGGAGATAATCAACGCCGCGCCGGATCACTTCATCCGTCGCATGGCCGATAAAGGCTTCGCGACCCTCGGACAACCGGGTCCATTGTGCCCAATGCTTGGTGGCGATGCGTGGCGCCTCGGGCTCGATAATGTCCCACAAGCGCGCCGCGATCTTGAGATCCGCATCGTCGAAGTCGAACAATTTGAGCCTGGCGGGCATATCGATGCCACGGCTGATGTCGCCGGGAGTGGGAAGCTGTCGCGTGAAGGTGGTGGCGAGCATTGGTCGAAGCCTCTGGAGTCACAAGCCTCGCGTTTTAGCGGCCGATGGTTAACAGATTGGCAAGTCCGGCCCGCGCGCCATCCGTCGAACGGCGGATGGCGCGCGGAACCGGGTCCTCGGTCGATCGATCAGTCTCAATAGTTGAGATTGAAGCTGATCAGGCTGCCCATCCAGGCAAACCACAGGATGCCGACCAGCGCCGCGGCAAGCAGGACGGCGCGCAATTTCGCGCCCCAGCTGCGCCCGGCACGGAAGGTCAGCCACACGTTCCACACCCCGATCGCAGCCCCTGCCAAAGGCAGGATCGCGGCGATCTGCATCGTGCGAACCCACCTGTCCAGGCCGCTATTGTACACATCCAGCTGGTTCTGCAGGATCGGCGCGAGGGTCGAATACCAGCCCAGCAGATAGACGATGTCGGCAGCCGCGGCGGCGCGCGCCAGCGTCTGCACCAATGCCGCACGGCCCGTGACCGTCTTGGGTAATTTATAGGACCGCCGCAGCCAGGCACGCACCGGCCAGGCCAACAGCGTGGCGAGCAGTATGAGGAGCGAGAGCCCCGCAACGGTCTGGTTGAGCAGCGCATTGCGGGCGAACGGCACCGCCTGGATCACCGCCGTCGGATTGTCACTGTTGACGATGGTGCGGCGGCCATCGATGGTTGTCACCTGAAGCTGCCGCGCGCCCCCTTGCTCACGCCACAGTCCGGGCGCGATCTCGCGGAACTTGCGGTCCTCGATCGAGGCCAGGCTGATCGTGCCGTCGGGATTGGCGGTCACCACATCCTGCTGCAGCAGATAGAACAGGCCGAGGAACCCGGATTCGATGCGCCGCGAGCTTTCGTAACGCCCGGCGACCGCTTGCGCATCCCCCGCCGCCGAGGCGATCGCTGGCGGGTCCTTGGCCTGTGCCGCCGGAAAATAACGATCCATGAACAGGTCGAACAAGCGCTCGCGCGCGCCATAGACCGCGTCATTCTCTCCGCGGCTGTTGAAGTTGACGAAGATGCCGACCCCGCTGTCGGGCAGCAGGTTCATATCGGTATGGAACACCACCGTATCGCCACCATGGCCGATGACCAATTGCCCGTTGCGATGGCCATGGAAGAAGCCATGGGCCAAGGTGTCGAAGCCAGGCTGCGGCGGAACCGCCGGCGTGTGCATCAACCGGGCGGTTTCCGGCCGCAGGATTTGCGCGGCGCCGAAACGCCCGTCCTGCAAGTGCGCGATCATGAAATTGGCCATGTCCACGCCGGTCGCGCTGACGCTGCCGGCAGGCGCGGTGGTGACGAGTTCGAACGGGTCCGGTGGCCCGTTGTCCACCCTGTACCCCTTGGACACATCGCCCGCGAGGCCGGCGGGCAATGGCTGGCGAAACGTCGTCCGCGCCATGTGCAAGGGCGCGAGGATATGGCGTTCGACATAAGTGTCGAACGGTTCGCCGGAGACGCGCTGCACGATGTAACCGGCGAGCGACGTACCATAGTTGGAATAAGCGGGCACCGCGCCGGCCGGGAAAAGGCGCGGCCGTGCATGCTCCTTGAGATAGACCTCATTGGTCTGGAGGCGCTTCGGGTCCGATTCCAGGACATCCTTCAGCCCTTCCTCGAATCCACCGCGATGTCGCATCAGATCGTTCATCGTGACCGCACGTCCGGCACGCGGCGCGATCCTGAAATCGAGATAGCGGTTCACATCGGCATTGAGATCGATCTTGCCCTGTTCGACGAGTTGCATCACCGCCGTCCAGGTGAACAGCTTCGAGGTGGAGCCGATGCGCACCAATGTCCGATCGGGATCCATCGGCCGCCGGGTCGCGACATCGTCATAGCCATAGCCCTTCTTGACCAGGACCTGCCCGTCCTTGACCACGACGATCTGCGCACCGGCGATCTTGCCCTGCCTGATCGTGGTGGGCACGAAACCATCGAGCCACGCAGCGACATCGGTCGCGGTGAGCTGGGGCGCGGTCGATGCCTGCTCGAGCGGAGCGGTCGGCGCCGGCTGCGGCAAAGCGGGCGCTACAGGCACGGGCCGCTGCGAGATCGCGGGCCACGCGGCGACCGCGGCGATCATCATGGCGGCAAGCGCCAACCTCTTCCTCATCATCACTCCCCTCCTGTGTAATAGGATGCTAATACACGTAATGGGGATAAACAACCATATTTTTTCAGATAAGAGAATTTATTCTCTGATCAGGATCATGAATATGTATCGGTTTCCCGCTATATATTGTCCGCCAAAGCGTACAGCCCGTTCAGATAATGCCGGATTATCGACGCAGTCGGCAACGCCTACCTTGTGAGCCATCAAGGAGAACATCATGCAGACGATCGATCGGCCGAGCACCTTCACGCTTGGCGGCCGCACCGTGAACCGGCTCGGCTATGGCGCCATGCAGCTTGCCGGCCCCGGCGTGTTCGGTCCGCCGCGCGACCGGGATGCGGCGCTTGCCGTGCTGCGCGAAGCGGTGGCGGCCGGTGTCAATCACATCGACACGAGCGACTTTTACGGCCCCCATGTCACCAACCAGATTATCCGCGAGGCGCTGCAGCCTTATCGCGACGACCTGGTGATCGTCACCAAGATCGGCGCGCGGCGCGGCGCGGATGCGTCGTGGCATCCCGCCTATGCCGGCGACGAGCTTGCCCGGGCGGTGGACGACAATCTGCGCAACCTCGCTGTGGAGGCGCTGGACGTCGTCAACCTGCGCGTGATGTTCGACGTGCATGGCCCGGCGGAAGGATCGATCGCCGAACCGCTCAAGGTGCTGGCGGAGCTGCAGCGACAAGGGCTGGTGCGCCATATCGGCCTGAGCAATGTAACGGCGAAGCAAGTCGAGCAAGGTCGCGGCATCGCCGAGATCGTGTGCGTGCAGAACCAGTATAACCTCGCGCATCGCGACGACGACGCGCTGATCGACATGCTGGCGGGCGACGAGATCGCCTATGTGCCGTTCTTCCCATTGGGCGGCTTCTCCCCGCTGCAGTCGGCGACTCTGTCCGAGGTCGCCGCCCGCCTGCAGGCGACACCGATGCAGGTCGCCCTCGCCTGGCTGTTGCAGCGGGCGCCGAACATCCTGCTGATCCCCGGCACGTCCTCGGTCGCTCATCTTCGCGAGAATCTGGCGGCGGCATCGCTGACCCTGCCGGACGAGGCGATCGCGGCGCTGAACGGCATCGCGGCGCCCAAAGCGGCGGGGTGACGCCGCGTCCGATCGACCTCGGGCGAGGGGGCCGGTCATGACGAAGCGGTGCGATCATCCAGCAGCTTCAGCGCCGCCACAAAGGCGGCCGCCCGTACGCCGACCTGGTCCGCGCTCATGCCCGCCTGGTAGAGCGCCGACCCGAGTCCGAAGCCCTCGCACACGCCGCGCCAGTCGGCGAGCGTCTCCGGCGAGACGCCGCCCACCGCGAGGATCGGCACGGTGCGCGGAATCACCGCGCGCTGCGCACCCAGGATACGTGGTGAAGCGGCCTCGGCGGGAAACAGTTTCAGGCCGGTCGCGCCGGCATCGATCGCGGCGAAGGCTTCGCTGGGGGTGAAATAGCCCGGCAGCGAGATCAGCCCGCGGCGCGCGGTCGCGGCGATCACGGCGATGTTCACATTGGGCGAAATGACCAGTTGCGCGCCGGTATCGGCGACCCGCGCGACATCGGCTTCGCTCAGCACGGTGCCCGCGCCGATCAGCGCGTCGGTGCCGAAACGGCGCACGATCCGGGCGATGCTGTCGAACGGGTCGGGCGAGTTCAGTGGCACTTCGATCATGCCGATGCCGGCGGCGATCAGCACTTCGGTGACCCCCTCGACCTCATCCGGGGTCACGCCACGCAGGATCGCGACGAGCGGGCAGCGCTGCAGTGCGGCGACGAGTGTCGGTCTAGCGTCCATCATATGCCTTCCAGATTGCGGTGATGCCGGCGGCGAAGGCGGTATGGCTGTCGAGCAATACCGGCACACCGCCCGCCGCGGTGACCGCCGCCATGTAGAGATCGCCAAGCGCGGCATCGGCGAGGATGTACACCGCCTCCCCCGCGTCCAGCGCCTGTTCGCGCACATCGGTGCCGATCAGCAAGCCGCTGACCCGCGCCGCCGTATCGCCCAGATCGCGGTGGCCAAGCACCACGCCCGCGCGTTCGCCGAACAGGTTGGAGAGCAAGCGATCGTCCTGCGCCAGCGCCAGGCCGGCGCGAAACGCCGGGCCATCGGCGACCGCGCCGGTGAGGAAATCGCCGAGCAGGCTATGCCCCTTGAGCAGCGCGAACATCTCCCCGGTCATCGCGGTGCGAAAGCCGGTGACGCGGCCACCACCAATACGCGCCCATTTGCAATGCGTGCCCGGCTGACACAGCAATGCGTCGGCGGGCGCAAGGCCGGCGGCGACCGCGCCGAGCAGCTGTACTTCCTCGCCGCGCATCACGTCGCTGCGGTCGTCCCCACTCACGCTGGCACCGTTCACGCTAAGCCCCGGGACGATCGCGGTGCGGCCCGGTTCGACCCAGACCAGCCCATCGGCCAGCGCGTCGAGGCCGGCGGGGCATTGGCGATAGGGCACATCGACCCAGCCGCGCGTCGAGCCGACCATCCCCGCACACAGGATCGGCAGATCGCCCAGCCGCGCGCGGATGTCCGCAACTTCCCCGGCGAACGCCTCGCGCGGGACGGACAGCACGCCCCGGTCGTCGCGCAGCGTGTCGATCACCGCGCCATCGGCGGCGATCGCGTAAGCGCGGCGATTGGTCGTGCCCCAATCGATAGCGATAAAGGCGGGTGCGCTCACCATATGGCGTGGCGCGCGATCGGGACGACCGCGATATCGATTGTGGCGAGCCGCATCCGGAACCCTTCCTCTTATGTCTTCACGTCGCCCGGCACGGGGATGTGGATCGTCGATCAGAGCCGCGACGAGGCGCCGAGGCCGCGGCGTAGCGCGCGCATCGCCAGCGCAATGCCCGGCGTGGTGCAGAAATTCCCGTAGCTGCGGGAGATGCTGCGGGAAAAGGCTTTTTTGGGGTTGCTGCGGGAAGCTGCGGGAAATCTTGCGCGAATATCCACGTGGCGGCACGGGAATCGCGCGGCATGCCTTGCGGGAAAACGGGGAAATGGCGTGAGTGATGGTGGGGGCAAAAATCATCTCTGCTCGATTCAACTGTTCCGCCGGATGGGCTTTTAGCGGCCGGCGCAATGCGTGCGCCGGAGAGCAGACATGACGAAACCCAAGGGCGAGTTGAATCGCGCCGATGATGCAGCCGCCCGTATGATGGCGATTGAGGGGCGGGGACGGAGGGAACGGCGGCGGAGGGGCGGCGACGGAGAGCGCGGCAGCGCGCGGCTATGCGGTGGGCCATGGCAAGCCGCCGCTCGCGCACCGCTTCGGCAAGGGCAATCGCGCCAATCCGGGGGGCAAGAAGAAGGTGCGGCCGTGCGGTGAGGTGGTTCCGCGCCTGCCCGCCGAATCGGTCCATGAGATGTTGATGGCCGAGGCGATGCGCATGGTGCGGGTCAAGGCGGGCGGGCGCTTCGTCGAGATCCCGGCAATGCAGGCGGCGTTTCGCGAGATCGCGATGAAGGCGGCGCGGGGCAATAGGCTGGCCACCGCGACGCTGGCGCGGCTGGTGATGCAGTCTGAGGCGGCGCATGGCGCCGTGGCCGAGGCGGCGCAGGGCGCCGCGGCGGAGGCGGCGCGTGGCGGCGTGGCGGAAGCGCCGGTGGCCACGCTGCCGCGCGCGCCGTCTTGGGACACTCCGCAGGGTCCGGCCGGCGCGCCAGCTGGACTCCAGGAGCCGGGATCCGGGGGGCCGGGCTTCGACTGGGCGGGACCGGAGGAGCCGGCGTCGGCGCAGTCGAAGTTCGTGGCGGCGGTGGAATATAAGGCGGTGTGGACGCGGATATTGACCGAGGCGGCGACGCTGGATGCGGAGATCGCCGCGCCGTCGCCGCACCCCGACGATGTGGCGATCGGCCGGGTGCGGGGCATCGCGAGCTGGCCGGGCAAGACGGAACGGTGGGTGCTGGACCTCGACTCGCTGGCCCAGCTGTATGCCGGACTGCAGAAGGAATGGCCGGCGCGGCGGCCGGGAATCGAGGCGATGCCGGATGGGTATGAAAAGGCGGTTGCGTGGTGCGAATGGTTCGCGGTGGACGATGCCCGCGCGCTGATCGCGCGGCATTTGCCGCAGCGTTATGCCGGGAAGATCGAGCCCGATGTACGATCACCCGCGGAGCGGCTGCGCGACCAGAATTTGCGCATCATGGCGGCATATGACCGCGAACGGCACGAGCGCCAGCGCGCGTCGGAGGCCGCTAGCAAGGCGCGCAACGCGGCGCGCGAGGCGGGCGAAGTACCAGGGGATGGCGATCACGGCGGGAGCGGCGGCGGAAATGATGGCTGCGGAAATGATGGCTGCGGAAATGATGGCTGCGGGGGCAATGAAGGCCGGCCCGATGCAGGCGGGGACGGGAACGATCGGGCGAAACGCGCGGCCCCGGTCGTGAAGCCGTTGGTGGGAAGACTGGGCAACGGCCCGCCGCGCACCGTGCTGGAGGCGGCCATCTATTGCCAGGCGTGGCGGGAGTTGTTGCGGACGGCCGGGAAGACGGGCCTGAAGCTCAAGCCGATGCCGCCGCCGGAGGACGTCTTGATCAATGGGGAAGACGACAAGATCGATTATCGCGTGCCCCTCGAGCCGGACAAGCGTGCGACGCTGGTCAGCCTGCGCGGAACGCTCGCCAAGATCAGGCGGGTTGCGGCGGCATTCAATGCCGAGGTGGCGCGCACCACGGATCCGGATGACGCGGGCGTGGCGAGGCGGCAGCGCGATGTCTGGTTGTCGCTGGCTGCGATTATCGAGCGGCGTGTGGAGGGGGTTAGGGCTGGGTTTGGGTGATTGAGGGGTGTCGTTGAGATTTTCTGTCAATTGACGGCTGCTGGTCTAATTTCGGCTGGCATTTGAGAAAAGCAGCCTTGGCGAAGCCTGAAATTATCGTGACTTGGGCACTTCATTTGGTACGGTGCCGACAGCATCGGCAGGCAAATGTTGAAAAAGTCGATTTGCAAACAGGGTAGTTGGATTGGACTCATCCGAGAAAAAGAAGTGCAGCGAGATCGATATCTGTGACCTGTTTATAACGCCTGCGATCAAGCAGGCTGGCTGGGATCAGATGCAACAAATTCGCCGGGAGGTTACATTGGCACCCGGCCCGGTTGTCGTTCGCGGTAACTTGTCTTCGAGGAACAAGAAGAAGCGGAAATTCGCCGATTACGTCCTTTCGTTGAAGCCAGGTCTGCCGCTGGCCGTTGTAGAGGCCAAGGATAACAAACACTCGATCAGCAGCGGGCTACAACAAGCCCTGGGTTATGCCGAAATCCTTGATGTTCCGAGCGCATTCTGTTCGAATGGCGATGGGTTTTCGGAACATAATCGCGCTGCGCCCGCCGACGATCCGACAGAAATCGAATATGGGATGGACGCCTTTCCCGATCCCCAAACCCTGTGGCAGCGCTATCGCAGGTTTCACCAGATCACGGAGGAGGAGCAGAGCCTCGTCCAACAGCCCTATCACATCGATGCTTCGGGTAAGGAGCCACGCTATTATCAGGTGGAGGCAATCAACCGGACCGTTGAAGCCGTAGCGAAGGGGCAGAATCGCGTACTGCTGGTCATGGCAACCGGCACCGGAAAGACCTACACCACCTTTCAAATCATCTGGCGGCTGTGGAAGGCCGGCACCGCCAAACGCATCCTGTTCCTGGCCGATCGCAATATTTTGATCGATCAAACGCTGGTCAACGATTTCAAGCCGTTCGGCGCGGCGATGACAAAGATCAAGAACCGCAAGATCGACCCGGCCTATGAAATCCACCTCGGGCTTTATCAGGCGATCACCGGCACGGACGAGGCCGACAAGATTTTCAAATCCGTGTCGCGGGACTTTTTCGACCTGATCGTCATCGACGAGTGCCACCGGGGGAGCGCGGCGGAGGATTCGGCCTGGCGTGAGATCCTAGATTATTTCGACAGTGCGGTGCAGGTCGGCATGACGGCCACGCCGAAAGAGACGGAGTACGTCTCCAACATCACCTATTTTGGCGATCCGGTTTACACCTACACCTTGAAGCAGGGCATCGAGGATGGCTTCCTTGCGCCCTACAAGGTCATCCGGATCGACATTGACCTCGACGTACTCGGCTGGACCCCGCCGCCCGGCATGGTCGATGATCTCGGCGGATTGATCGAAGACCGCGAATATAACCGGAAGGACATGGACCGCACCCTGGTCCTCAACCAGCGCACGAAACTGGTCGCGGAGCGGGTGATGAAATTCCTGCAGACCACCGATCCGATGTCGAAGACGATCATCTTCTGCGAAGACATCGACCATGCCGAACGGATGCGCAAAGCCATCGTGAATGCGGCGGGCAAGCTCGCGAGGGACAACAGCAAATATGTCATGCGCATCACCGGCGACAGCACCGAGGGCAAGGCAGAGCTGGACCGTTTCATCGACCCTGAGGAGCCCTATCCGGTCATCGCCACCACCTCGCAATTGCTGACTACCGGCGTCGATGCCAAGACCTGCAAGCTGATCGTCATCGATCGCACGATCAATTCGATGACCATGTTCAAACAGATCATCGGGCGTGGCACGCGGATTGATGAGGACAACAACAAGTTCTTCTTCACGATCATGGATTTCAAGCACGCCACCGCGCTGTTCCGCGACGATGCCTTTGATGGCCCGCCGATCGTCATCCTGGGCCCGGACGATGACCCGAACGCGCCCGGTCCCGAGGAACCTGACGGCGATCCGGATGACGATGAAGTTGCCGACGACGACGACGATGATGACACCGGCGGCGGCAGTTACAAATTCGTCGTCAGCGGCGTCACTGCGCGCGTGTTGAACGAGCGGATCGAATATGTCGGTACCGACGGCAAGCTCGTCACCGAATCCTATCGCGACTATGCCCGCAAGCAGATCGCGTCGGAGTACCAATCGCTCGACGAGTTCATCTGGCACTGGAACGCCAGCGAACGCAAACAGGCGATCATTGACGAACTCGAACAGCGCGGCGTCATCCTCGCCAATCTTGCAGAAACGGTGGGCAAGGATTTCGGCGATTTCGACCTGCTGGTCCACGTCGCGTTTGGCGCACCGCCGCTGACCCGGCGCGAACGGGCGGAGAAGGTGAAGAAGCGCAATTACTTCGCTAAATATGGCGACAAGGCCCGGGCGGTGCTGGAGGCGCTGCTGGAAAAATATGCCGATGAAGGCGTCGAAACCATCGAGGATAACAAGGTTTTGCGCCTCAAGCCGTTCACCCAGCTCGGCACTCCGACGGAGATCATCAGGGGTGCCTTTGGCGGCAAAGCTGCCTATGAGGCCGCGCTTCGAGAGCTCGAAGACCAGATTTACGAGCAGGCATCCAACGAATGAGCCCCCCAAGAATGAGCCCCCAGGAATGAGCAATGTTTCCGGCGTCATCAAATCCATCCAGGACATCATGCGCAAGGATGTCGGCGTGGATGGCGATGCCCAGCGGATCAGCCAGCTCACCTGGATGTTCTTCCTCAAAATCCTCGATGACCGCGAGGCAGAGCTCGAGCTGATCGACGACGATTTCCAGTCCCCGCTGCCGGAGCATCTGCGCTGGCGGAGTTGGGCGGCGGACAAGGAAGGCGATACCGGCGAAAAGCTGCTCGATTTCGTCAACCTGCAACTCTTTGCCAAACTGAAGGGCGATCTGCCTACGCAGGGCGATGTCGGCAAGCGCGCGCAGGTGATCCGTGATGTGTTTGAGGACACCTATAACTACATGAAATCGGGCACCTTGCTGCGGCAGGTGATCAACAAGATCAACGAGATCGATTTCAATAACAGCGAAGACCGTCACACCTTCGGCGCGATCTACGAGCAGGTGCTGAAAGACCTGCAAAGCGCGGGCAATGCGGGCGAGTTCTACACCCCCCGCGCCGTCACCCAGTTCGTCATCAACCGCCTGGATCCGCAATTGAACGAAGTGGTGTTCGATCCCGCCTGCGGCACCGGCGGCTTCCTCACCTGCGCGATCGATCACAAGCGCAAGGCAGTGCGCTCTACCGCGGATGAGGAGGTGTTGCGCGCCTCCATCCGCGGGGTGGAGAAAAAGGCGCTACCGCATATGCTGTGCATCACCAACATGATCCTGCACGGCATCGATACGCCCAGCGGCATCCGCCACAACAACACATTGGCCCGCGCCTATACCGCCTATGGTGAGAAAGACCGGGTTGCCGTGATCGCCACCAACCCGCCCTTTGGCGGGATGGAGGAAGACGGGATCGAGAATAATTTCCCCAGCCACCTGCGCACGCGGGAGACGGCGGACCTTTTCATGGCGCTGATCATCCGCCTGCTCAAAACCAACGGCCGCGCAGCGGTAGTGTTGCCCGATGGCTTCCTGTTTGGCGAAGGGGTGAAGTCCACGCTTAAGCAAAGCCTGATCGAGGAGTGCAACCTGCACACCATCGTCCGCCTGCCCAATGGCGTGTTCGCCCCCTATACCGGCATCAAGACCAACATCCTGTTCTTCACCAAGGGCACGCCGACGAAGAATGTCTGGTTCTATGAACACCCCTATCCGGACGGGGTGACCAGCTACAACAAGACCAAGCCGATGCGGTTCGAGGAGTTCGCAGCGGAGCAGGCATGGTGGGGCGATGAGGCCGACGGCTTCCGCGCGCGCCAGGAAACGGAACAGGCGTGGAAGATCAGCGCCGCCGATGTCGCCGCGCGCGGATACAACCTCGATTGCAAGAACCCGCATCAGGCGGAGGCGATCAGTCATGATCCCGACGAACTGCTCGCCACCTATGCCGCGCAGCAGACGGAAATTCAGTCCATCCGCGATCAGCTGAAAAGCATATTAGCCGAGGCACTCGGGCCAAAGGGCGCGGGGAAAAGCGCGTGACCGACATTGCTGCGTTGGTGGCCGACAATCTCAGCATCTGGACCAGCGCAATAGAACGCAGATCGGGTGCAGGGCGGGGCGGCAGCAAGCGGATCAATCTTTATGGGGTTGATCGGCTGCGCGCGCTTATCTTTGAACTAGCCGCACAAGGCAGTTTGATTTTAGGGGAAGAGTGCCCGCCATCGAAGCTTGGTCCGAATGTGGATTTAGTTATGGGCCAAGCCCCTCCTGGCAACGCATGCAACAAGGATGGCCTTGGCACCGTTTTCGTAAAAACCGGCGAATTCGGCGAACTGTATCCTGAAATATGTGAATGGACCACAAAGCCGCTCAAACTAGCAAAAGCAGGCGATGTCCTCATTTGCGTTGTCGGGGCGACCATTGGAAAGCTCAATCTAGGCATAGATTGCGCAATCGGGCGAAGCGTCGCTGCAATTAGACCCAAGAAGGCGTTGGACACCAAATACCTCTACTTTTCGCTTATGCCATTCACGCTCCGTCTAAGGCGGGATGCGAGAGGTTCTGCTCAAGGTGTGATCGGCAAGGCCGAACTCAACGAGGTTCAGATCAGAATCCCACCCCTAGCCGAACAGCGTCGGATTGTGGCCAAGGTGGATGAGTTGATGGCGCTGTGCGACGCGTTGGAGCGGGAGAGTGCGGGCGCGATAGCCGCGCACCAGGCGATGGTGGAAACCCTGCTCGCCACGCTGGTGAACAGCGCGGACGCGGCCGACCTCGCCCGCCAATGGGCGCGGCTGGAAAGCCATTTCGACACCCTCTTCACCACCGACGCCAGCATCGACGCCCTAAAACACACCATCCTCGACCTCGCCGTGCGGGGGAAGCTGGTGGAGCAGGATGCCGAGGATGAAGGCCTTAAACTGGCCGACGCCACCAAATCTTTGGAAGTCGCGTTACCTCACAATTGGATCGCTTTTCCGCTAGAAAAGCTAATCGGCCCCATGGACTCTGGCTGGAGCCCCGCCTGTCACGAGTTTCCATCGCGATCGGAAGATGCCTGGGGAGTGCTAAAAACGACGGCAGTCCAAGACATGCGATATGAAGCCGAGCAAAATAAAGAATTACCTTCAAGGTTTGAGCCTCGTCCGGACGCTGAGGCGCGCGCGGGTGACGTCCTCATTACCCGTGCCGGACCGACAAACCGCGTTGGGATATGCTGTTTTGTGGCAGTCACCCGTCCACGCCTTATGATCTCGGACAAAATAATTCGGTTTCGACCAGCCTCAACTCAAATTGATGGCCAGTACCTTGCGTTGACCTTGTCGGTCGGATCTGCTGCGCAACAAATTGAGCGGGCAAAGTCGGGTATGGCCGCTAGCCAAGTTAACATATCTCAAGCGAAGCTGAAGGCTGTCATCGTCCCTATCCCCCCCCTCGCCGAGCAACGCCGCATCGTCGGAAAGGTCGATGACCTCATAGCGCTGTGCGATACCCTCAAATCCCGCCTCGCCGGCGCCGCCGAGACCCAGCGCCACCTCGCCGACGCCATCGCTCAACGCGCGGCGGCCTGATGCGTCTCCGCTCGGTCTGGATCAGCCAGTACAAAAACCTTCGCGATTTCTCGATTAGCTTTGACGGCGATGGCTTCATCGATATTTTCGTCGGCAAGAACGGATCGGGCAAATCCAATTTCCTCGAAGCCCTGATCGAGATTTTTGACCACATCTTTGATTTCGATCCCGATGCGGCGGGGCCAGGGTTCGACTACGCGATCAGCTTTGAAATTGCCGGGACGGAAACCCGGATCAAATGGCGTAACAGCGCGCTGATCATCAACGATGATGCCGGCCGCCGCACGCTTGGCACAACCCCACTGCCCGATCATATTCTGGTCTACTACTCTGGCCACAACCCGAACGTCGGCAAACTGATCGATCGGTATGAGGACAAGTTCGAAGGGCGGATCGATGGACCGGGCTTCTCCGACAGCCCCAAGATCGTTCCTGTAACGGGCGAAATTAAAGACCTGTTGCTGGCAATGATGCTATTGTTGCCCGACAACCATGTCGGCCGTGCGGCTCTGATGCAGCGCCTGGGCGTCAAAATCGTCAAGCCGGATATCCGCATTACGTTGCAGCGCCCCCGATATGCTCAGGGCCGGAACGCGGCGCAGTTCAACGTGGATGACGTGCAGGGCGACAAATACTGGAAGCCGCGCAGCGCGACCAAAGATTTCCTTGATCGGCTTGATACCTGTTTAAGCCCGTCTCCGAAACGAGGCCCTATCCGCACAGAAGGGTATCAGGAACAGGCTGATGCCTATTTTCTGTTTCTCAATCTTGAACGCCTGCGGGCAGAGTTTTCCGGTGACGGGATCTGCTCGCTTTTTCGGCAGTTCTACAGCCTTAAGGTGCTGGGAATGCTGGATACCATTTCCGTCGAGGTGGAATTGGAGAGCGGCTTTACTGGGGGAACTGCGGGGTTCAGCGATGGCCAATTCCAGATGGTTTACATGCTGGCGACCGCTGAGCTCTTCAAAGACAGAAATATCATTTCACTCTTTGACGAGCCTGACGCGTTCCTTCATCCGGAATGGCAGTTCGACTTCCTTCGGCAAGTCAATGCCATTTCTGATCAAGCTGCGCGTACCAACCACATTTTGCTCAACACACATAGTGCTTCAACGATCGTGGCTGACGCGCCCTGCCGCATTCGCAATTTTTGTTATGGTGACAACGGGTTGCAGGCAATTGCTGCAGAAAAATCAGATCTAGTTAGATCTCTATCAGCGGGGCTCATTACGTTTTCTGAAAGCGAAGTGTCTTTAAGCATTGAGCACATACTTGTTAATACCGATGGACCAGTTTTGTTTGCCGAGGGCGTTTCGGATGCACTCATATTAACAACGGCTTGGGAGCGCTTGTTCCCGGGGCTAAAACGAAATTTTGCGATCGAGTCCGCTTTCGGCTCAGGCTATCTTAGAAAAATGCTTCAGGAGCAGGACTTCTTCGCATTACACTCCGCGCGGAAGGTATTCGGAATATTTGACTTCGACACGGCGTTCAATGAATGGAAAAATATCGGCAAACAAATTGAATTCGATCCCAGCAAATGCCTTGTTCGCAAAAGAGTAGATGGCGAGTGGTACGCGATGCTACTGCCCGTTGACCCTAATATTGGAATTAGAAGTCAGATATTGCGTCCTAGAACAAATGATAATTTTGCTCACAAATCTAAACTCGATATTGAGCTCATGTTCTTTGACGCCTTTGGAGTCGGCGATCATTTCGAAGTTGACCAAAGTGAGCCTTATGAGTGCTTCCGCTTCATCGGAAGCAAATCGCGCTTCGCAAAGGAGACTGTTCCCCAGATTGCGACTATCCATTTTGAACCGTTCCGACCGATATTTGACTTCATCCGGGCAAAGGCACCGATGGCCTGATGGCGCAAGATATCTTCACAGTCATCGCCGGAGTATCCAGCATCGCCAAGCTGGATACCCTTGAGCGGAACATTCGTGAGCGGAATGCCGGCTCGTCTGAGATCGAAGCCGCAATCGATCGGAAATACGCGGAGTTTGGGCGGGAGATCGTTGCGAGCAAGACAGGCTTTGATCTCGATGGTCTCAGCCCCGCGGAGCAGCGCATCGTTGATGCGGTGGGCCGGTATGTCGGCCTGCAAAAGCGGGAGGGCAAAGGGGCGGCCCGCACGTTCCAACTCCTGGCCAATCGCGGACTGATCGAAGCGGCCGAGGTCACCGTTGCCAGGTCTAAGGTGACCCAAGGGTTCACGGTGCTCGAAGAAGCTGACCTCAAGGCACTTTCGTTCGAGCAGATCATCGCCGATCATCCCGAAGAATTTTCCACCCGCGCTCTTTGGTATGCAAACAGAACCCTGGGCGTAGCGAATGAAAGTGATAAGCCGCCTGCCGATCTCGGCACGTTGACCCAGCAACGAACGGAACGCGTTCTGGACTGGCTGGCGGATCGTGCCGATCAGCACGGTGGAGCATTGAACTCATACTCCAATGCCAATGTGGGGGCGTTGCTCGGGTTTGATGACCTGACCAGACACGGGCGTGTGTTGGGTAACATTCAGTCACGTCTCGATTTCGCCTGTTATCGGGCTGGCGTTCCGCCGCTTGGGCTGTGCGTCCTCGAGCATTTCGCGAATGCGTGGTCGCAGGAAGCACGACGCTGGGTGTTTCCTGTGCCGGATATGCGCCTGGCTGCTCAAACCTACAATTGGTCTGGCTCGATCATTGCGAAAGTCCGGGCGAATGCGCGCCTGTTGCCTGGGCAGGCTGCAATTCCATGGCGCAAGGAACTGAACGAGCACGAAGCGGATGTTCGACGTTGGGCCGAAGGGCTGCTGATGCCCTCTGAATCGGCAAGCACGGCTCCGACCCTGGAGCCTGCCGTTGAGGATCTGGCCGAGATCGAACGGAAGTTGCTGACAAGGCCACCAATAGTTCGCGAGCGCGTCAGCAAGTTCATAGAACGACATAGCATCGGCGCGCGCTTGAAGCGCGCAAATGGCTTCAGGTGCCAGATTTGTGACGCACTGGGGCTGGAATCTGTCGGGTTTATCAAGTTGGACGGTGAGCCGTATGTCGAAGCACACCACGCGACGCCGGTGTCAGCGATGGAGATTGGATCATTGTCAGCCACGAACATCATGATCCTGTGCGCCAACCACCACCGTCAGATGCATTATGGGAATGTGAACATGGAGCGGACAACGGCGACTTTCATCCTTACACTCGATGGAACGCGTATCACGATCAGGCGATTTGGGCAGAACGACAGTTAGTGCCCATACGGCCGTTTCTGCATCGATAATCTATTTGGAAACTTGTGATCGGCTTGATCGCGGCCGATTTATGGATGCAATCTTGGCCGCTTCATCTGCGAATCCGCTCATCGACCATGAACACCCGGTGCCTGCTGCGGTCGAAGATCGTTTCCTCATCGACGATCTCGGCCGCCACGCCGGGCTCCGCCACACGGCGCATGGCGATCTCGTGTTACGCCAGCTCGGCGACCATGTTCGGGCTCATGTCGTGATCGATGAGGCCGCCCTAACGCGTCCCCACCACCCGCAGCATCACCGCGCCATGCCGAGGCACGCGATATGTGGCCGCGCCGGAACCGGTCGACTTTCCGCGCCACAGATCACGCACCCGCGTGATCCGCGAAAGCTTCGCATCCGCTGGCAGGAAACCGACCCGCGCGTCGATTTCCCCCCGGTTGAACAGGGCGATCGCGACCGAGCCGTCGGCCAGCGGCTTCGACCAGATTTCCACCGCGCCGTCGCGCCGGACGAGCGCACCCTGCACGCCGAGCCGATCCTGATCGACGGCAATGACCTCCTTATTCTCCAGCAGTTTGAGCGCGTCGGGCGTCGTCGTGCGCAAGTCATGGCCCATCAGCAGCGGCGCCGCCGACATCGCCCATAGCGTCATGTGCGTGGTATATTCGTCATGCGACATGCCGCCATTGCCGACCTCCAGCATATCGGGGTCGTTCCAGCCGCCGGGGCCGGCATGGGCGAATTTCGGGTTCCGGTCGAAACCGATCTCGCTCATTTTCTTGTAATCGTCGGTGATATCGCCGGTCGTGCGCCAGAGATGACCGCCGACCGAGCGCCCCCATGACGCGACGTCGAAACGGCCATATTGGCACAATGAATAGATGATCGGCCGCCCGGTCGCCTTCAGCGCGGCGCCCATCTGATAATAGGTGCGCATGACCGTGTCGGCATCGGCATATTGCCATTCGCCCGAGCACAGATCGTATTTGAGATAGTCGACACCCCAGCGCGCGAAGGTCTTCGCATCCTGTTCGACATGGCCATAGCTGCCGACATAACCGGCGCAGGTCTTGAGCCCCGGTGAGCTGTAGATGCCGAGCTTCAGCCCCTTGGCGTGGACGTAGTCGGCGAGCGCCTTCATGTCCGGGAATTTGTCGTTCGGGCGGAGTTCGCCGTCGGGGCCGCGCGTACCCTGCCAGCCGTCATCGATGTTGACATAGACATAACCGGCGTCGCGCAGGCCCGATGAAACCATCGCATCGGCCATCGCGCGGATCGCCCTGTCGTCGATATGTTCGGCGAACTTGTTCCAGCTGCTCCAGCCCATCGGCGGCGTCGCGGCGAGCCCGTCCGGGGCGATCGTCGCGAGCGGCGGCAATGGCACGTCGCGATAGGTCAGCGCGGCGAATTCGGCGGTGCCGGCGGGGCGTCCGGTCTGCTTGACGGTCGATTCCCAGATGCCGCCTTCGAGCAGCACGCCCTGGTCGGTCAGTGTCGCGGTCCAGCGCCGCGTCGGCACGCCGCGCGTGTTGATGTTGCGGATGTCGAAGCTGAGCATCTTGCCGGTAAGCGTGATGTTGCTCATCGGCATCGCGCCGTACCAGTCGGAGGTCAGTTTTCCGGTAAAGCCGCCGTCCCGCCCACGCGACACTTCGAACAGGCGCACGCCGGGGTTGGGCGCGGGATCGTCGAAGATGATGCGCATGCCGGCGGCGAATGACGGTGCCGCCGGGGTGGCGCGGGTCTGGGCGGGGGCCGGCTGGCTGACGGTCATGGCAGCGGCGGCAAGCAGAGCGAGGGCATAGGTCAGGCGCACGTCGGCAAACTCCCGGATGGATTCAGCAATGATCGAAGCAATTCAGACCGGGTCGGGCGCCGGCACATGCAGGTCGCTGCGGCGGCGACTATAGGCGATATAGATGGCCAGCCCGATGACGTTCCACAGGCAGAAGCGGATGATGGTCGAGGACGGCAGGCTGAACAGCAGATAGAGGCAGCCGAGGATGGCGAGCGTGCCGACGACATAGGGCGCCGGGCATTTGAACAGCCGCTTCATATCCGGCGCGCGCTTGCGCAGCACCATCAGGCTGGCGCCGACCGAGATGAACGCGACCAGCGTGCCGGCATTGGCCAGTTCGGCGATTTCGTCGAGCCGGAAGAAACCGGCGACCGCCGCGATCGAAATACCGGTGATCAGCGTGATCAGGGTCGGCGCGCCGGTGCGCGGGCTGACCTTGGCCAAGCCGCGCGGCAACAGGCCATCGCGCGCCATGACGAAGAAGATACGGCTTTGCCCGTACATCATCACCAGGATGACCGAGGGCAATGCGATGACCGCGGCGAGCGCGATCAGATAGGCCGCTTTCGGTTCGCCGAGCGAGCGCAGCACCAGGGCGAGCGGCTCGGGTGAATTGGCGAGCTGCTGAAAGGGCAGCGCGCCGACCGCGGCGACCGCGACGAGCATATAGATGATCGTGCACACGACCATCGACCCGATGATTCCGATGGTCAGGTCGCGGCCGGGATTCTTCGCTTCCTCGGCCGAGGTCGC
Organism: Sphingomonas sp. So64.6b; assembly: GCF_014171475.1. Lineage (NCBI taxonomy): Bacteria > Pseudomonadati > Pseudomonadota > Alphaproteobacteria > Sphingomonadales > Sphingomonadaceae > Sphingomonas > Sphingomonas sp. So64.6b. Next base: position 4,721,871 of record NZ_CP048817.1, on the reverse strand, counting down.
GACCGCGTCGAAGCCGTAAAAGGCGAAGAACACGATCGCCGCCGCCGCCATCACGCCGCGCTTCTCCCCGCCGATTTCCGTGCTGGCGAAGCCGTAAGGCATGAAGGGTTCGAGGTTGTTGCCCTGGAAAGCGGGCAGCGCGAAGGCAATGAAGACGCCGAGCGCCAAGAGCTTGATGATCACCAGCACGATGTTGAGCGTCGCGCTTTCGCGTGTGCCGGCGATCAGCATGCCCATCACGCTGAGTGCGACGACAACGGCGGGCAGGTTGATGATCCCCCCGCCATGCGGGCCGACCAGCAATGCGGGTGGCAAATGGACCCCGGCGGACTGGATCCAGCCGACCAGATAGCCCGACCAGCCGACCGCGACGGTCGAACAGGCAAGCGAATATTCGAGGATCAGGCTCCAGCCGACGATCCAGGCGATCGTCTCACCAAGGGCGGTATAGCTGAAGGTATAAGCGCTGCCCGCCGCCGGGAGCATGGTGGCGAGTTCGGCATAAGCGAGCGCCGCGCAGGCGCACACCGCGCCGGCAATGGCGAAGGCGAGGATGACCGCCGGCCCGGCGCGCTCCGCGCCGACGCCGGTCAGCGTATAGATGCCGGTGCCGACGATCGCGCCGACGCCGAGCGCAATCAGATGCGGCCAGCTGAGCGTCTTGGCGAGGCTCTGACCGGCGAGATGCGTGGTGATGGTATCAAGCGACTTGCGCGGTCCGAACATCGATGCCCCCCTTACTCGTGTTTTTTTGATCAGCCCGCGGTCGCGGCGAACTGAGCGCGCAGATCGTACAGCGTGCCCTCGATATGCTCTTTCAGCAGCGTTTCGAGTTGCCGCGCGTCGCGTGCCATCCAGGAATCGATCAGCTTCTTGTGTTCGACATGCGCGCGCGCATTGCGGCCGGCCGGTTTGAGATGCGCGACGACATAACGTTCGGACAGGATCGAGAGGCGTTCGACCATCTGCGTGGTGAGCAAGCGCCCGCCGGGGCGCACCAGCGCGGTGTGGAAATCGCGGTTGCGCACCGCGACATCGCCAAGACTGTCATTGGCCGCGCGATCGAGTGCTTCGAACGCGGCGAGCGCCTTTTCGCGGTCCTCCTCGGACGCCACGCCGCAGGCATAGGCGGCGGCGGCGGGTTCGATGCACAAGCGCAATGCATAGATCTCATCGGCTTCGCCGGTCGACATGGCGCGCACGAAATAACCGCGATTGGCCTGGCTGGTCAGCAGACCTTCCTGTTCCAGCCGCGCCAGCGCCTCGCGCAACGGGATCTTGCTGACACCCAAATCGCTGGCCAGCGCATCCTGGCGGATCGGCACGTCCTCGGGAAGCTGGCCCGTGACGATCTGTTCACGAACGATCTCGAAGACGCGCTCGGACAAGGTGCGGATAACGATGCTCATGAAAAGCTCACTCCCCGGTGTGCGCCGGAACGGCACACGGCAATCGATGAATAGCGGTTGATCATTTGACCTGAAACCCTTCCCAGAAGGGAGCGGCGCGGTCGATCCAGATAGTGTTGAAACCGGTCGCGACGGCGGATCCCTCGATTGACGGGATGATCGCGGCCTGGTCGCCGATCGATGTCGCGGATTCTACCCGGCCGATGAAACGGCTGCCGATATAGCTTTCGTGCACGAAGCGGTCGCCGACCGCGAGCCGGCCCGATGCGGCGAGATGCGCGAGCCGGGCGGACGTGCCGGTGCCGCACGGGCTGCGGTCGATCGCCTTGTCGCCATAAAAGACCGCGTTACGGCCGTCCGCGCCATCGCCGCGCGGTTTATCCGCCCACAATATGTGGCTGACGCCGCGGATCGTCGGGTCGAGCGGGTGAACCGGTTCGAACTTCTCACGCACCGCGTCGCGGATGCGGCCGCTCAGGTCGACCAGCCGTGCCGCGCCGAGATCGTCGAGCGCGGTGTAGGCGCCCTGTGGCTCGATGATCGCATAATAATTGCCGCCATAGGCGACATCGACCGACAAGGGCCCGATACCCTCGACGTCGATCTCGATTCCGCGTGCCGCGACATAAGCGGGCACGTTGGTGATCCTGACCGCGACGACCTTTTCGCCGTCCTGCGTATAGGCGATGTCGATCACGCCGGCGGGGACCTCGACGCGCAATCGGCCGGGTTCGGCCGGCGCGATCAGCCCATGTTCGAGCCCGAAAGTGATCATGCCGATCGTGCCATGGCCGCACATCGGCAGGCAGCCGGATGTCTCGATAAACAGGATGCCGATATCGCTATCGTCGCGCGTCGGCGGATAAAGAAAACCGCCCGACATCATGTCGTGCCCGCGCGGTTCGAAACACAGGCCGGTGCGGATCCAGTCGAACCGGGCCATGAAGTCCTGCCGCCGCTCGGACATCGACGCGCCCTTCAGCAGCGGCGCGCCGCCGACCACCAGGCGGACCGGATTGCCCGCCGTATGGCCGTCGATGCAGAAAAAGGTATGACGCATATCGGCGATGCTATCAGGCTGCCTGGGCATGTGCGAGAGTCGGACGCGTCGCCGCCGCCTTTTCGACCATCGCGATCACTTCGGCGCGGCGTGCGCCCTCAAGCACCATGCGCGGCGGCAGGACACGCTCCGAACCGCGCCCCATGACCTGCTCGGCGAGCTTGATCGACTGCACCAGGTCATGCTCCGCATCGAGGTGAAGCAGCGGCATGAACCAGCGATAAATCTCCATCGCCTTGGCATGATCGCCGCGTTCGAAAGCGGCGACCAGCTCGACCGATTCCTTGGGGAAGGCGTTGGTCAGCCCCGACACCCAGCCCTGCGCGCCAAGATACAGCCCCTCAAGCGCGACATCGTCGAGTCCGGCGAACAGCACGAAACGATCACCGAATTCGTTGCGGAAATCGGTGAAACGACGCGTGTCCGGCGCCGATTCCTTGACCGCGACGATGTTCGCCACATCGACCAGCGCGCTCAGAACGTCCTTGTCGATCACCGTGCGATAGGCCGGTGGATTGTTGTAGAGCATGATCGGCAACGCGGTCTGTTCAGCGACACCCTTGAAATGCGCGACCAGTTCATGAGTCTTGGGCACATAAACCATCGGCGGCAACAGCATCAGTCCATCGGCGCCGATCGCCTCCGCCGCCTGAGCGTAGCGCACCGCGCGGCGCGTATCATATTCCGACACGCCGGTGATCACCGGCACTCGGCCGGCAACGACCTCGACGATCGCCTGAAGCACGGTTTTCTTTTCATCGAAGTCGAGCGAGTTATTCTCACCGACCGTGCCCAATGCGATCACCCCGGTGACGCCATCATTGACCAGATCATCGACCACGCGTTGCGTGTCGGCGAGATCGATCGACAGATCCTCCCGCAACTGTGTGGTAACCGCAGGAAAAACACCTTTCCAGCCAATCGTCATCGCGTCTCGTCCCGTACTCTTGAGTTCATATACCGTATACGATAGTGAAGTGTGCAGTGCAACAGGAGAAACAACCAATGCGGCGAGCAATCGTGATCGGCGGCGGAATTATCGGGTTGTGCGCCGGCCTCGAACTGGCTCGCAGCGGCCATGCCGTCACCGTGATCGAAGAACATAGTGGCCGCGCCGCCGCGTCATGGGGAAATGCCGGGCATATCGCCACCGAACAAGTCGCGCCGCTCGCATCGATCGCGTCGCTCCGCGCCGCACCGCGCCGCCGCTTCTCGGCCGGCGGTGCGCTGGACCTGCCGCTTTCCGGCATTCGTACATGGGCGCCGTTCGCGGCCCGGATGATCGCCGCATCACGGCCCGCCCGCTTTGCCGGGGGAAGCAAGGCATTGGCGTCGATCCTGGCGCCCTCCCTGCCGGCCTGGGCGGACTTGACCGAGTTGATCGGCGCCGCCGCCCTGTTGCGGCGCGATGGCCATTTCGTCGCCTGGGAGAGCGACGCGACGGCCAGGTCGGGCCGGGCCAGTTGGGGCGAAGCAGACACCGGCACCGCGCGATTCGCCTCGGCGACACCGGGCGATCTCGACCGTCTTCGCAAGACGATTTCTCCGTCGATCATCGACGCGATCCGCTTTACCGGCAGCGGCCAGATCACCGACCTGAGCGCGCTGGCCGATGCACTCGAAGCGGCACTGGTCGCGAGCGGCGGCACGATCGAACGGCGCCGCGCCACCGTTGCGCTGGACGGGGACAAGGCGACGATCGACGGCGAAGCTCCCGACCTGCTGCTGATCGCCGCCGGCGCGCAGTCAGGCACGCTGATGCATGCCGCCCGCCATCGCGCACCGCTGATCGCCGAGCGCGGTTATCATATCCGTGCGCGAGCAGACCATTGGCCCGCCGACCTGCCACCGATCGCGTTCGAGGATCGATCGATGATCGTCACGCGCTATGCCGATTGCGTACAGGCGGCGAGCTTTGTCGAGCTCAACCGGTTCGACGCACCGCCCGATCCGCGCAAATGGGACCGGCTGGAGGCGCATGTCGCGGCGCTTGGCCTGCCGATCGCCGGGCCGTTCGAGCGCTGGATCGGCGCTCGGCCCACTTTGCCCGATTACCTGCCCGCGATCGGCCGTTCGCGCCATGCGCGCAACCTGATCTATGCATTCGGCCACCAGCATCTCGGCCTGACGCTGGCGCCGGTGACGGCGGCGATCGTCGGCGCGCTGGCGCGGGACGAAGCACCCGCGATGGATATTTCCCCCTTCGACATCGGCCGGTTCGGCGCCAACAGGATGACATCATGAGTATCGGTGGATCGACCGCGGCAGCGGAACTGACAACCCTCGCCGCCTGGGCCGAGCGCGCGCCGCCGATTTCCCGCGCCGAACGGATCGCCCGCCTCGACCGCGCGCGCGCCGCGACCGACGCGGCGGGCGCGCAGGCGCTGCTGGTCAATGCGGGGGCGAGTCTGCGTTATTTCACCGGCATTCCCTGGGGGCCAAGCGAGCGCATGGTCGCGCTGTTGTTGCCGGTGGCGGGCAAGCCGATGCTGGTCTGCCCGGCGTTCGAACGCGGCACACTGGAAGCCGATCTCGCGATCGACGCCGAATTGCTGCTGTGGGAAGAGGATGAAAGCCCGGTCGCGCGCGTCGCCGATGCGCTCGGCGCGGGCGGGACGCTTGCCGTTGATCCACTGCTGCCCTTTGCCTGGGGCGAAAAGCTGCGCGGGACCGGCCTGATGCTGGTCGATGGCGCGCCGGCCATTGATGGTTGCCGCCTGATCAAATCGCCGGCCGAACTCGCTTTGCTCGGCCAGGCCAAGGCGATGACGCTTGAAGTGCATCGCCGCGCCGCGCGAATCCTGACGCCCGGCATCGCCGCAAGCGAGGTCGTACGTTTCATCGATGCCGCGCACCGGGCAATCGGCGCCGCCGGCTCGAGCTTCTGCATCGTCCAGTTCGGTCGAGCGACCGCCTTTCCCCATGGCCTGCCGGGCGAGCAATATCTCGCCGAGGGCGACCTGGTGCTGATCGATACCGGCTGCCTGGTCGAAGGGTATCATTCCGACATCACGCGAACCTATGCCTTTGGCGCGATCGGCGATGAGGAGCGGGCGATCTGGTCGCTGGAGAAAGAAGCGCAGGCCGCGGCTTTTGCGGCAGTGCGGCCCGGCGCGACCTGCGAGTCGGTCGATTACGCGGCGCGGCGCGTGTTGGATGGTGCGGGCCTCGGCCCCGATTACCGCCTGCCCGGTCTGCCGCACCGCACCGGTCACGGCATCGGCCTGTCGATCCATGAGCCTGCTTATCTGGTGCGCGGCGACCGCGCCATTCTCGCGCCCGGCATGTGTTTTTCCAACGAGCCGATGATCGTCGTGCCCGACCGGTTCGGCATCCGGCTGGAGGATCATTTCCACGTCACCGAAACCGGCGCGGCATGGTTCACCGAGCCGCAATGGTCGATCGACGATCCGTTCGGCGGGTGAAGCAGATATGCACGGTATCGTCGTGCGATGACGCCCATAACCAGGAGATGGATCGGTGATCATGTTTCGCCCCATGACGGCATGCAAACTGCTCTCGATCCTCGCGCTGGGTGCGGTGGTCTGCGCATCTCCCGCGGCGGCGCGCAAGGTCGTGGTGAAGGTCGAAGGCCGCACCATGCCCTGGGATCCGGGCATCAACGCGAAGCTTCCCTTCGGCCAGAGCGACGGGAAGCGTCCGGTCTATGTTTGGGGGCTCGAGCTGACCGCCAATGACCGGATCACCCTCATCGCCACCGGACTGGTCAATGTCGTGCATGGCGGGCCACGCCCGCCCGTATCACAATCGCGCGTGCGTACCGCGGCCGATGACACCGGGCCGGTCGGGCTGGTTCAGCCGGACTTTCCCGACATTGGAGACGCGATGAAGTCGATGGGCCAGCCCAATGGATTCGGCCCGATCGCTCAGTTCGGTGCCTGGGGGCCGGCCGGGCAACCCTATCAGCCCGCCAACGCCTATCGTGGCGCGTTCGGCAGTGTTTTTCCAAGCTATTATATTCGAACCAGGGATTATCCTGTCCGTATCAATGCGCTGATCGGCGCCTTTGTCGATGCCGACGGCACGGTGATCGGCCAGCCCTTCCCGATCGGCGACTATGCCGTCGCGCAGGTTCCCGAGGGCGCCGTGGCGATCGCGCTGGGGCTGAACGCGGAGAGTTTCGCTTATAATCGCGGGACGTTCGAGGTGGTGATCGACACCAAGGTAGGAAGAGTGACGGTCGAGGATGCGCCAGCGCCTTAGCCGGCCAGCCGTATTTCCTCACCGCCCGGCGGAATCGCAAATGCGCCCCGGCCCGCGACGATCGTCACCGTCGTGACGCTATCGCCGGCCGACAGTCGGTAAGCGCCGTTGGGCAAACCGGACACACGCAGCTCGACCGGCGCGCTCGCGGCCACGCGCTCGATCGCGAAGCGGATGTCGCGACCATCGGCGTGAAATGCGATGCGGCGTTCCGCGGCGAAGCGGCCGCCGACCAGTTCGAGGTCAAGCGTCGCGGTATCCAGCCGCAAATGGGCGCGCCGCCTGATCCCGTCGCGCGGGGTCATCGCCACGCCGCCCGGCACTGCGCTCCACACCCCGCCGTAACAGATCCGCCCGAAGATCGGATCGTCCGCCAGCACCGTTGCCGCGCCGCGCAAGCCGCCGCAGAAGCCCAGATCGATCTCGCAGGAATAATACCATGATCCGCGCGTGTGCGGCTGATCTAGCCAGGTCGTGCCGGTCGGCGCCGGTTCGAAACCGCCGCCCGCGCCGCCGTCATTGCCCTCACCCGGATACCAATAGCCGTAGTTCGAGTCCGCCGTGCCGGTGTTCATCAATGCCCAGGCGCTGAGAAAGGAGGCATAGCCGAGGCGGAGCAGCGGGTGCGGATCGGTTGCATCGTGCAGCGCATGGTCGAGCACCGCCCAACCGCCCATTTGCGCCATATAGCTCAGCGTATAGCTGTCGCCGCCCTGGGCGCGATAATCGCTGCCGAGATGATAATAGGCCGGCTCCAGCCAGCCCCGGCAGAACAGGTTCGCCGCCATCTGCCGTGTGCCAAACGCCTTTGCTTCAGCCGGCGTCACGCCCGAGCGCGCCGGATCGTCAAGCGCGTAGCGCGCCAGTGCCTGGGTGGATTCGAAGCCGGTCGAATCGAACGGATATTCCGATCCGAACAGATCGGCATCCTCCTGCACGAAGTAGCGGATCTTGCGCGTCCAGTGCGCGCGCAAGCGGCCCGCCTCGCCCGTCATGCCGGCCGCCGCGAGTTCGTCGATCAGGTCGGGCATCACGAGTTCATTGTAAAAGCCGGTCTGATAGGCCGACCAGCCAGTCACCTCGAGCGGGATCGTGAACATCGCCAGCGCCGTGCCATAGGCGCGTTCGAGATAGGTTTTCGCCGGCGTTCCGGTGCGGATCTGCGGATTGCGCCGCGCGGCCCGGTACAGGCCGAGATACAGCGTGAAGATATGCGGATAATCATAGGGCCGCCAGATATGCATGCGGCCACCATTGCCCGGATCGGCGCTTTCGCGATTCTGTTTCCAGTCGGGAATGCCGTAAATGCCGTACGACCGGCTTTCCTCGGTGGTGCGCTGCAAGCCGCCCCACACGAAGCGATCGACATACAATTCCAGCGCATCGATTTCCGCCTGCACCGCGAACTCGGCATTCTTGGACGCAAGGAACGCCGGTTTGCTCAGGCCCGGGTCGTCGCAGGTCACCTCATAGATGCGCCAGCCCTTGATGCGGTCGTAATTGTCGGGACCGAGCAGCGTCCCGCTCGCCATGTTCCATTCGCCGAACAGGCCGTCATACCATTTGCTCGCGTCGCGATGCTGGCGTCGGACGATGAACGCCGCGCGCTTGGCGATCAGCGTTTCAACCGGTTCAGTGGCGAAGAATTCGAGGTGCGTAGTGCGGCCCTTACCATGGCGGATGGTCAGCCGGTTCTCGCCGAGCCGCGCGAAATGCACGCGGTACAGCGTCCGCCCGGCACGCCGGCCGAGCCGTTCGATCCGCGTATCGCCGGGATGCTCGGCATCCACACCGGTGATCCGCTCGTTGCTGCGTAGCGCAATCGTCACCGACAGGTCGGTCGGGACGGTCATGCCGGGGACGACATCGACGTCGATCAACCCGCGCGCGACGATCGTGTCGCGTACCGCGACGTAATCCTTGCTCCACGAAAAGCGCATGCCGTAGCGCCGCCGCGACTGCGCGCCGCCTGCCGCGAGCATCAGGCTGGTCAGCGGCTGGCGCCATGTGCTGCCCGCCTTGCGCGTCGCCGCGCCGGCCGCGGCGGCGTGGATATAGACGCAGAAGCAACTGCCGCGATCGCGGCCGGCCGAACTCTGGTCCCAATATTCCAGATGAGTCGAGGGGTCGGGCGTCATCGTCAGATACGGACCGACGCTGTTGGCGCGCATCCAGAACATCCACGATCCGTGACCGGACACGAAGCTGTGTTTCAGCACCGATGCGGTAACGGGGTGCTTGGCCTTGAATTGCCAGTTCATCGGCAGGGGCAGTTTCACATCGCCAATCTCGATCGGCTGGCCGGATCGGTTGTCGAGCGCGATTGCCCAGTCGAGATGCTCGCCGATCGCCCGCAATGTGATCTCGATACCGAGCGCCGGTCCCTGGTCGTCGTCGATCCGGTAGCGCAGCACGCTTTTGCCCGGCGCCGTTTCGGCCGACGATATGCCGCTGGCGGTATCATAGCTGCGCCATCCCTCACCCGCGCGGCGATAGGCGATGGTGATATGCCCGATCTGTTCCTTGGCTTCGATATAGTCGGTGTCGAACGCGTCGCCGGCGCGGCGCAGGCTGGTCAGCGCGCCGTCGTCGCCACACAAGGCGAGAAACGGCGACGATGCCGGCCCGAGCGCACGTCCGGCCCGTCGCGGCGGCGCAACCGGATCGGCAAAGCCCATCACCGCAAGCCCGGCGCCCGCGATCACCGGCGTGGAAAGCAGCGCCCGCCGGCTGATGCGGCGCGCCGTCATGCTCAGTCGCACCCTTCGATCTTGCGGTCTCGGCTCGGCTGTGCGGGTGGTCCGACCCGAGGCGACAGGACTTGCCATTCCTGCACCGCGACGCCGGCATTGGTGCCGTTCGCGCTCGACGCAGTGAAGGTCGCGCGCAGGCAGCGCGTGGTGACCGGCGCGAAATCCGTGTCCTGATAGGCGCCGGGGGCGGTGCCATAGCCCGAGGCGCTGGGTACCGGCTTCCAGCCCTTGTCCCAATATTCGATTCCCCAGCTGGCCGGCGGGGCGACACCGATCCCCGATCCGGCGGGCTGGTCGCCCCAGAACCAGATGCGCGATCCGTTGACCGTCACCGGCTTGCGCCAGCGATATTCGATCCATTGCCGCTTCGGGTTGTTGCCGGTCCAGCTGCCCCACATGTCGGGCGGCAGCGGCGATGCCTTGGTGATCCCGTCATTGAGCGCCTTGATCCAATATTGCAGCGGGATCGGCTCGTTCGAGGCGGCGGCATAGGCCGCGCCGGCAATGTTGCGCGTCGCGGCCTGCGCGGCCTGGGGTAGGCGTGTCGGGACCACGGTGCGGATGCGTGCCGGCGACACGCTGTCGTCCCATTCGATCCGGTCGAGCGCGACCGAGCGGCGGAAATGCCCGCCACCGACCGCATCGGCAGTGTGATAGGCGAGGTACCAATGGCCCTTGAATTCGACCGCGCCAGGATGCGAGGTGGTCGAGGAGACCGGCTTCAGCATCACGCCGCGATAGGTCCAGGGACCAAGCGGCGAGGTCGCCGTGCCATAGCCGATACAGGCATGATAGACGGCGGGCGTGCACGCCGAGTCCGGCCCGGCATTGTTGCCGGCGTAGAGCATGTAATAGACGCCCTTGCGCTTCATCAGCCACGGCGCCTCGAAAAAGCCGGTCAGCCCCTCGATGCGCTTCTCATCACCCTTTGGCGTGATCATGTCGCGCAGCAATTCCATGCCGCGGAGCTGCCCGAACGTGCCCCAATAGATGAACACGCGGCCATCATCATCGACCATCACGGTCGGATCGATATTCTGGATATCGTTGGCGACCGGCACTTTCTGGCTGATGATCGGCCCGGCGGGATGCGCGTCGCGCCACGGACCGGTCGGGCGATCGGCGACCGCGACGCCGATCGCGAAGCGGTCCTTCGCATCGCCGTCGCGCTGCAGCACCGGCGCGTAGAAATAGAATTTGCCGTCCGGCCCCTTGACGATCTGACCGGCATAGGCGCGTGCGCTTTCCGCCCATTTGAACACCGTCTCGGGCCGGGCGATGGCGGGGTAATGCGTCCAGTTGCCCGATGCCGGGTCGCTGGTCGACAGCAGCTGCCATTCGTTCATGATGAAGTCGTTGACGTCGGCCGGCGCCTCGTCGCGCCCGGCGAGAATCCACAATGTGTCGCCATCGACCAGCGGCGCCGGGTCGGTCGAATAATAGCGGCCATCGGCCAGGATGGGGTTGCCCCGGCTGACGATCGGTTCGGACTGCTGCGCCGCCGCCGCGGTCGACAGGACCAGCGCACACGCCATGCCCGCGTTCAGGACATGCATCATGTCACTCCTCATCGGGATAAGGTCCCTTGCCACCCGCCGCGATCAGCTGATCGACGCGCTGGTCGATCACCGGCAGCGGTACCGAACCGAGTGCGAGCACCGCGTCGTGAAACGCGCGAATGTTGAATTTCGGCCCCAGCGCCTGTTCGGCGCGCGCGCGCGCCTTCTGAATCGCGAGCTGGCCCATATAATAGCTCAGCGCCTGGCCCGGCCATGCAATGTAACGATCGACCTCGGTGGTGATTTCGTGATCGGCCATCGCGGTATTGTCATGGAGGAATTGCTGCGCGCGCTCGCGGCTCCAGCCCTGACTGTGGATGCCGGTATCGACCACCAGCCGCGACGCGCGCCACATCTGGTAACTGAGCATGCCGAACACGTCATAGGGCGTGTCGTACATGCCCATTTCCTCGCCCAGCGCTTCGCAATACAGCGCCCAGCCCTCGCCATAAGCGGAGAGATAGGCGTCGCGGCGAAACTGCGGCAGGCCGGTATTTTCCGCCGCAAGCGGCATCTGCAGCGCATGACCCGGCGCGCTTTCGTGCAGGGTCAGTGCGGCAAGCGAATAGAGCGGCCGGGCCGGCAAATTATAGGTGTTGACCAGATAAATGCCCGCCCCGCCACGCCCGCCGGTGTAGAAAGGCGCGAGATCGTCCGGCACCGGCTTGATCGCGAAGCGGCTGCGCGGCAGGCGGCCGAACCACCCTGATGCCTTGCCGTCAAACGTCTTGGCCAGCCAGGCGGCGCGATCGAGCAGGTCCTGCGGCTTCTTCGCGTAGAATTGCGGATCGGTGCGCAGGAATTTCAGGAAAGCGGCGAGATCGCCCTTGAAGCCGAGCTGCTTCATCACGTCCAGCATCCGCGCGCGGATCTTGGCGACTTCGGCCAGGCCGATCTGGTGGATTTCCTCCGGGGCCATGTCGAGCGTGACGAATTCACGGATCTTGGACCGGTAATAAGCCTTGCCGTCGGGCAAATCATACGCCGCGAGCGTGGTGCGTGCGCCGGGGATATAATCGTTGCGCAGAAATCCGAGCAGCTTGGCATGCGCCGGCACGATCGCGTCGCGGATCGCCGCCTGCGCGTCGGCGCGCAGCGTCGCCTGAGTTGCCGCCGAGATCACCGACGGCATGGATTTGAACGGCGCATAGAAAGGCGACGCTTCGGGCGAGGCGGCCTCGGCCACTTGCGCCACGCCGATATCGCGACCGGTCAGCGTCACTTTGGCGGGTGTGAAACCACGCTTCAGGCCGCTGCGCATATTGACGATCTGCTGATCGAAATAACGCCGTACGTCGCGCATCATGCCGATATAGTTGCGGTAATCGTCTTCGGTGCGGAAATTGCCGCGCGACCATTCGAGCACTTCGCCCCAGAAGCTGGTGTCCGAATTGAGCGGCTTTTCGTATTCGCGATAGCGTTGCTCGGCGAGCAGAGCATCGATCTGCCCCTTATAGACCGCATAATCGACCCGAGCGCGGCGCGAGAGCGTCTCGGGACGGATTGCCGCCAGCCGCTTCGACACATCGGTCCAGCGCGCGAGCTTCGCCGCCTGCGTCGCCGGTCCGACATCGGGCAGGCGCAACGTCGCATCCTTGGGCGCGTCCTCGCCGGGACCTTGCAGGCGCTGACGCCATGCATATTCGGCGGTGTAGATCGCCTTGAATCGCGCATCGGGATTGACGCGACGCGGCGCGCCATGCGTCGGCACGGCCATCACCGATGCGCTCAGGATCATTCCCGCAAGCAATCGCAGCCAGTGTTTCATATCCGCTCGCTCCCGCCGACCAGGTCCATGATGTCCGTATGCAACGCCGCCGGAACGACGACCCCCTCGGTCAGGCTGCGCGCACGCGCGGCGTAGCGCCGCTGTGACGGCAGGCGTGCGCCCTGCCCCTCAATCGCCTCGAACAGCGCCTCGGCGCGCGCCAGGCTGGCGCCAACACCGGCACCGAGAAAGCCGGCCGGGTCGATCGCGATGATCAATTCGCCACCGATCGGCGATCCGCCGCGCCCGGCATCCCGTGCTAGTGATTCCGCGCTGGTCAGGTCGCCGATCAGCGGGCCGGCGAGCAGTTCGACCATCGCGGCAAGCGCCGATCCCTTATGTCCGCCAAAGGTGCGCATCGCGCCGTCGAGCACCGCAGCGGCATCGGTTGTCGGTTGCCCTGTGCGATCATAGCCCCAATCCTCCGGTACCGCCCGGCCCGCGCGGCGGTGCAGTTCGATCTCACCCCGCGCCACCGCGCTGGTGGCGAAATCGAATACGAATGGTTCGCGGCCCGGTCGCGGCCAGCCGAATGCGATCGGATTGGTCCCGAACACCGGGCTGGTCCCGCCGGCCGGCGCGACCCAGGCGTGGCTGGGCGTGACGGCGATCGCCACCAATCCCTGCTCCGCCAGGGCCTCGACCTCCGGCCAGAGCGCCGCGAAATGAACGACATTGTTGACCGCCATCGCCGCGATGCCGAAGCGCCGCGCCTTGTCGACCAGCAACGGCTTGCCCATTTCGAAGGCGAGTTGCGCAAAGCCGCCGCCACCATCGACCGCAACCAGCGCCGCGGCCGGCTCCTTCACGTCGGGCACCGCATCGGGCACGACGATCTTCGCCGCCACGCTGCGCGCCGCGACCAGCAGGCGATAGATACCGTGCGAGGCGCAGCCGTCGCGTTCACCGGCGACCATCGTCTCCGCGACCACCTCGGCGTGCATGCGATCGAGCCCGACACCACGCAACACCCGCCGCGCGAGCGTGCGGACTTCGGCGAGCGTCATCACGACGCCCGTCGATGCAGCGTCCTGGCCCGTGGCGTTCACGCCTTTGGCGCGGGCTTGGCGGTATAGAGTCGCACGCCGAAGACCGGGCCGGCGGTGCTGCGGTCATGCGGCACGAACCGGACGCGCACCTTGTCCTTCTTCGCGGTCAACGCCTCGGCCAGGGGATATTCGACATCCATGAACTTGCCCGGACGATCATTTTCGAGATGCTGTGTCGCGACTTTCACATTGTCGATCAGGATATCGAAGTCGCGCTTGCGCTCATCGCCCCAATAGGTCGCCTGCAGGATCAAGGGCCCGGGCTTGGTCTTCAATGTGAATTCGAAGAACCCACCGGAACGCGCGTCACGGCCGTTACGACCGCGATAGCTGACCGGATAGGATTGCTCGGAAACCAGATTATGATCGCGTTCAGGCTGCATCTCGCCCAGGAACATCGTGTCGACCGAGCGCGCGGCAATATCCTTCAGGCGTGCCTGGTCGGCAAGGAACGCCGCTTCCTCGACCTTCCATGCGCCTTCGCTGAAACGCTTGAAATAGACTGCGCTGCGCCGTTCATACTGACGATAGAATGGCACGAAATCGAGATTGCCGGGACGGACGATGCCGTTGGTCGCATAGACCGCGTCGACCGGCGCCTTGGCGGTGAAGCCGGCGAGCAGGTCCGCACCAACCAGCGCCGGATCGGCCTCGCTCCATGGCGTGGCGGTCGGGCCGAGATCGGCGGCGAGCACCAGCGGGCCGCGCAGGATCGCCACGACATCGGCATTGCCCGGCGTCGCTTCGATGCGCAGATCGAGCGGCAGGGTGATCGCGACACTGTCGCCCGCCTTCCAGCGGCGCTTGACGATCGCATAACCGCCTTCGACGATCGGTTTCACCGCTGCGCCATTGACCGTGACCACCGCCTTGCCGGCTGCCCAGCCGGGAATGCGCAACGCGATCGGGAAGCTACCCGGACGCGCCAGCCTGGTGATCGTCAGCCGCGATTCCGGCTCGAACGGATAGCGCGTGTCAAGCGTAAGCTGCGCGCCCCGCGCCTTCCATGTCGCCTCAACCGGGATGTAGAGATTGACGAGCAACGCGCCCTCGCCTTCCCACAACACTGCTTCGCCATGCTTGGCATGGCTTTCCATGCCCGACCCGACACAGCACCAAAAGGCGTCGTCATCCTTGGTCGAATAGCCTCGCTCGGAGCCGGTCATCAGCGGCGTCATATAGGTGAAGCCAGCGGTCTTCGGATTCTGCGCCGCCATCACATGATTGAGGTGCGCACGCTCATAATAGTCGAAAAACGCGCCGTCCGGCTGCCAGCTGTACAGTTTCTGCGTCAGCTTGAGCATGTTGTAGGTATTGCAATGCTCGCAGGTCTGTTCGGTGATGTGCGCGGCGATCGAATCCGGTTCGGAGAAATATTCGCGGTCGGCATTGCCGCCGATCACATAGCTGTGATGCTGAGTCACCCGGTCCCAGAAATAACGCGCGGCGGTCGCCTGCGACGGCTTGCCGGTCAGCTCGTACAGGCGCGCCAGGCCGATCAGCTTGGGCACCTGGGTGTTGGCGTGGAAATTGGCCAGCTTGTCCTGTTGCGCGACGAGCGGATCGAGCACGCGATTGTCGTAAATGCGCTCGGCTACGACCAGCCAGCGCTTGTCGTTGGTCCGTGCGTAAAGCTCGGCATAGCTTTCGTTCAGGCCGCCATATTCGCAGCTCAGCAATTCCTGCATCTGCTTGTCGTCGAGCGCGGCGAAGACGCGCTCGAAATAGGCGCCGAGTCCCTTGAGCACGGTCAGCGCCTTCGGGTTGCCCCATGAGCGGTGCACATCGAGCAGGCCGGCGAAAATCTTGTGCACGGTATAGAGTGGCGACCAGGAGCCGTTGAGATCGAACCCGCCGGACTTGATTTCGCCCTTCATCACTTCGGGGAATATCTCCTCCCCATCGACGATCGTGCCGTCCTTGCGCTTGCGTCCGAGCGCGCCGACATAACCGGTGCCGCGCTTCGCCTGCACCTCGGCCAGTTCATCGACGATATAGTCAGCGCGCCGGCGCATCTCGGCATCGCCGGTCTGTTCATGAGTCAGGACCAGCGCGGTCATGTAATGGCCAAGCGAATGGCCGGCGATCGTGTCGCTTTCCCAGCCGCCATAGATCGGCGCCTTGGGTTCCAGCCCGGCATATTTGCGGAAATTGTGCAGCAGCCGGTCGGCGCTGAGCCGCAGCAGATAGACGCGATTGGCCTCCACCGCGGTGGCGAAGTCGGAGGGCCGCAACCGCACTGCGGACAGCGGCAGGGGCTTGGCGGTTTTCGGCAGGATCGTCGATGTCGCGGCGAACAAACGACCCGGCGCTGCCGTCAGGGCGAGAGCCGCAACACCGAACATCAATTCGCGACGGCTGGTGCGCACCATGGTTCAACTCCTACAAAATACCGTATACGATTAACGCCGATACAATCGGACGTCAATCGATGAAGGCATCGGTCTGGTGTTGTCTGGAACGTAAAAAGGCATCAGCCACGAGGCGCAAGGGACTGCGGTCGGTATCGCTTTCGCCGGCGCGTACCAGGTCCGCGAAATGGGCATACATATCGCCATATTCCGCCTCGGGCGCGAGCGCCCGCTCCTCGCCCGCGATTCGGAGCTTACTGCCGCCCTGAGTCAGTTCGAGCCGGCCGTCCGGCGTATCGACGAAGATATCCCAGCTTTGCGGACCGGTCTGGCGCCAGTCGAACACCGCGGAAATCGGCGCGCCGTCCATGTCGACCAGTTGGAGCCGCGCGGCGATCGGCGCGGCGCGATTGGCCGGCATTTCCAGCTCTCCGTCGAGCAGGACGATATGCTGCGGGATGATCGCTGTCGCGATCGACAGCGCGTTGATCCCGGGATCGAACACACCGAGACCGCCGGGCTGCCAGATCCATTGCTGGCCGGGATGCCAGCGCCGGACATCTTCCTTCCACACGATCTCCGCCGACACGACCGTCCGATCGGCAAGCCATGCCTTGGCCTGCGCAACACCGGGCGCGTATCGCGAGTGCCAGGCGGCGAACAATGTCGTGCCCGCATCCTCGGCGAGGCGGACCAGCCCCTCGCATTCGGCCAGCGTCGCGCCCGGCGGCTTTTCCAGCAGAACATGTTTGCCCGCGCGGATCGCCTTCAGCGCCGCTTCGTAGCGCGCCTGGGGCGGCTGGCACATCGCCATCGCGTCGATCGCGATGCCGGAGGCGAGCAACTCGTCGATCGTGCGGAACACCGGTACGCCGGGCGTGGTGCCTTCGAGGCTCGCCGCGGCGACCAGTTCGAAATCGCGCGACGCGGCGATCGCCGGCAAATGCTGGTCGTGCGCGATCTTGCCCAGACCGACTACGGCAATCCGAATTGCCATCTCAGATCACCCGCACCGTTACGGCAAGCGCGGGTGCCGCGCCGATCGGGTTGCGCACCGGCAAGCGGAATGGCGCGGCCTCGATCTCGAACACATCGCCCTGACGCGTGCGGACCTCATCGCTGAACGACAGCGTGGCGGTGCCGAAGAAATGGACATGCACGTCGCCGGGACGACGAAAGCCGGCATATTTGAAGTGATGATGTTCGAGATTGGCGAAGCTGTGCGACATGTTCGCCGCGCCCGACAGGAACGGCTTTTCCCAGATCGTCTCACCATCGCGCACGATGCGGCTGGTGCCCTCGACATGCTCCGGCAGGTCGCCGAGCAACAATTCCGGCCCAAGCGCGGCCGGGCGCAGTTTCGAATGGGCGAGCCAGAGATAATTGCCGCATTCCGTCACATGATCGGAAAATTCATTGGCCAGCGCATAGCCCAGCCGAACCGGCGTACCGTCTTGATCGATCAGATAGATGCCGGCCAGTTCCGGCTCCTCGCCCGCGTCGAGCGCGAAATCGGGTGACGGCAATGGCGCGCCGGGGGCGATCAGCGACATGCCGTCGCCCTTGTAGAACCATTCGGGCTGTGCACCGACCTGGCCATCGGTCGGCTGGCCGCCTTCGACCCCCATCAGGAACATCTTCATCGAATCGGTCTGTTGCGCCGCATCGTTGATCGCACGGTGCATCTTGTCACGGCCCTCGGCCGATCCGAGATGCGTCAACCCGGTCCCGGTGAGCAGCAGATGCGCGGTATCGGGATGATCGATCGGCGCGAGCAATGTGACCGAAGCGAGGTCGATCGCTTCGCCAACACCCGCCTGCCCCGCGGCATCGGCAAGCGCCCGCTCCGCGGCAGCGGCAAGCGACTGCCCCGCGGCCAGTGCTCGCAATGCCAGTTCGAGTGTCGTCGCGACGCCCGGCACGACATGTGCGCTGCCCTCATCATCGAGCAACGCCACGCCGCGCGTACCGACGGCGTCGCGGAACTGGATCAGTGATTTCGCCATTCTATCCCTCTCCGCCCTTGTTGATCGGGCGCATTTTTTCTGTGAACGAGGCTCAGCCGCGCTCGACGATACCGTCGACGCGCCGCGCCACCTGCCACGGATTGGCCGAACGCAGCGCGTCGGGCAGCAAGGCATCGGGCAGGCCCTGATAGCAGACCGGGCGCAGGAAGCGCTCGATCGCCAGGCTGCCGACCGATGTGGTGCGGCTGTCGCTGGTCGCCGGATAGGGGCCGCCATGAACCATCGCATGACTGACTTCGACACCGGTCGGCCAGCCATTGGCCAGGATGCGACCGGCCCGCGCGGCGAGCAACGGCACCAGCGGCGCAACCGCGGCCTCATCTTCGGCGTCGAACAACAAGGTGGCGGTCAGCTGACCTTCGAGGCCGCGCACCAGCTTGGCGACCTCCGCCATGTCCCTGGCGCGGATCAGGATCGACGACGATCCAAACACTTCATGGCCAAGCGCCTTGTCGGCCAGGAACTTCTCCGCCGTGGTCGAGAAGAATGCGCCCTGCGCCTGATTGACGCCCTCGCCGACCAGCCCGCGCGCCAGTGTCTCGACCGACGCATGCGCGGCAAGCGCCTCGACGCCCTGTTCGAAGCTCGTATGGATACCGGGTGTCAGCATCAGATGCGCGGGACTGGTCGAGAGCGCCGCCTTGGCGGCCTCGACGAACGCGTCGAGTTCCGGCCCATCGACCGCAATGACCAGACCGGGATTGGTGCAGAACTGTCCCGCGCCCATGGTCAGCGACTGAACGAATGCCGCGCCCAGTGCCGCGCCGCGCGACCGCGCCGCGCCGGGAAACAGGACCACCGGATTGATGCTCGACATTTCGGCATAGACCGGGATCGGCTCGTCGCGACCGGCGGCAATGCGCACCAGCGCCAGACCACCGCCACGCGACCCGGTGAAACCGACCGCCTTGATGCGCGGATCGGCGACGAGCGCGCCGCCCAGATCGTTGCTCGTGCCCGGCAGATAGGAGAAGACGCCCTCGGGCAGGCCGCAGCCGATGACCGCCTCGCGTACCGCGCGCGCGACCAGTTCGCCGGTGCCGGGATGCGCTGGATGGCCCTTGACCACGACGGGGCACCCCGCGGCGAGCGCGGACGCGGTGTCGCCACCGGCGACCGAAAAGGCCAGCGGGAAGTTCGACGCGCCGAACACTGCAACCGGGCCGAGTGCGACGTTGCGCCGACGCAGATCGGGCCGCGGCAGCGGCGCGCGATCGGGCAGTGCCGGGTCGATCGTCACATCCAGCCAGTCGCCCTGGCGGACGACACCGGCGAACAGCTTGAGTTGTCCGATGGTGCGGCCGCGCTCGCCTTCGAGCCGGGCACGCGGCAGGCCGCTTTCGGCCATTGCACGCACGATCAGATCATCGCCGATCGCTGCGATACGGTCGGCAATCGTTTCGAGAAAGACAGCGCGTTGCTCGAGCGCGAGTTCGCTGAAGACGGGAAAGGCCGCTTCTGCGAGAACGCACGCCGCGGCGACGTCATCCATACCCGCTTGCGAGATGGGCGGCGCGAGAGTCGCACCCGTCGCCGGATCGACACCGTCAAAGGTTTCGCTCGCGGTCCGCTCGCCCGAACCGATGAGAATCGCGCCGGTGATATCCATAAACTCTTCCGTCCTTAAGTCTGACAGTATACTATATTGCCATGCCCGGGCGTTTGCCGGATGCGACGGCATAAATCAAGCGATAGGTGATTGAATGACAAGGGTCGACTGCGTTGCCGATGTGCGAGCCGTGCTTGGCGAGGGGCCGTTATGGGACGCCTCGCGCCATCTGATCTGGTGGGTCGATATCAAGGGCCGCGCGCTGCACCGCCACGATGTGATCAGCGACGCGAATGCCGTTCAGCCGCTTGGCTTCCGGCTCACCGCGCTTGGTCTGGATGCGCAGGGCGGACTGGTCGGCTGTGGCGATCCGGGTTTTGTGCGACTCGCTGTCGACGAACCGACACTGCATGTGTCGATCGCCACGGTGATCGGGCGGATCGACGAGCCGGCGGGAAATCGCTTCAACGACGGCAAGATCGATCCGGCGGGGCGTTTCTGGGCGGGCACGATGCACGATGCGGAGGAGAGCGCGTCGGGCGTGCTGTATCGGCTCGATCCGGGCGCGGCGCCGGTGGCGGTCCGCAACGGCATCATGGTGCCCAACGGCCCGGCCTTTGCATCGCCCGACACCATGTACCGCACCGATTCGGCGGCGCAGCGTATTACCCGAGTGATGCTCGACCAAGCCGGCAACATGGTCGATGAGCAACTCTTCGCGCAATTCACGCCCGATCAGGGCTATCCCGATGGCATGACCGTCGATGCGGATGGCCATCTGTGGATCGCATTTTGGGACGGCTGGTGCGTGCGTCGCCTGTCGCCGGCGGGCACCATCGTCGCCGAAATCCGCCTGCCGGTTCAGCGGCCGACCTGCCCGGTATTTGGCGGCCCCGCGCTCGACCGGATGTTCGTGACCAGCGCGACGGTCGGCCTCAATGCCGCCGCGCTCACCGCACAACCCATGGCGGGCGGGCTATTGTCACTCGATCCCGGTGTGAGGGGTGTCGCGCCCGCCATCTTCGGCGGGCGCTGATCAATCAAACACTTCGCTGAGCTCGGCTGGTTCGCCGCTGACCACGGGCTTCGAACCCCAGAGCGCATAGAACAGGACATAGAGCTCGCACGCCGCAGTCAGCAGGAAGGACGCTTGCAGGCCATACTCATCGGCGAGCTTGCCCTGCACGATCACCAGCGCGCCACCGGCAATCGCCATGATCAGCAATCCGGACCCTTCCTCGGTCAGCGGGCCAAGACCGCGAATGCCCAGGGTGAAGATGGTCGGGAACATGATCGAGTGAAACAGGCCAACCGAAATCAGCGCCCACATCGCGACATGCCCGGTCGTGAAGGCAGCGATCAGCATCACGATCGTGGCACCGACGCTGGCGACGGCCAGCGCGTGGCCAGCGTCCATCTTTTGCATGACAAAAGCACCGACCAGCCGTCCGATCATCATCCCCCCCCATAGCAGGAACAGATAGTTCGACGCCTGCTGATGGGTGAGATTGCCGATCTCCGGCTGCGAGACAAAATTGATGAACAGATTGCCGACGCCAATCTCGGCGATCAGGTAGATGAAGATCGCGGGGACCCCGAACACAAGGTTGCGGTGGTTCCATAGTCCATGGTTCCTAAGCCGGTACGACAGCGGTTGTTCTGCCCGATCGGTTTTGACGGCGCGCTGCGTCGCCACCCCCATCGCGGGTAGCGGAAAGCGCGCAATGACGATCGCGAGGAGCGCAAGCACGCCCGCAACGATCAGATACGGCAACACCACGGATTGCGCGTCCGCCAGTCGCTCCGCCGGCGTCAGTGCCGCGGCACCCGCCACCGCCGTGCCCGACGTCGTACGACCGAGGATCAGGTAGCCACCAAATAGCGGCGCCAGGGTCGCCCCGGCCGAATTGAATGCCTGCACCAGATTGAGCCGCGACGACGCGGTTTCCGGTTTGCCGACAACCGCGACATAAGGGTTGGCCGCGACCTGCAGCAACGTGATGCCGCTGGCAATCACGAAGAGCGCGAACAAGGTGAGTTCATAGGATGGCAGCCGCGCGGAAGGCACCATGAGCAGCGCGCCGGCCGACATCATGCCCAGGCCGATGACCATCGACCGCTGATAGCCGACTCGTTCGATCAGCATGGCGGAGGGAATGGATGCGAAGAAATAAGCGATGAACCACACGGATTCGATCAATGTGGTCTGGGTGTAGGATAGCTCGAACACGCTGCGAAGATGCGGCAACAATGTGCCGTTGATGACGGTGATGAACCCCCACATGAAGAACAGGCTGGCAAGCAGCGTGAGCGCTGACGTGTAGGACGTCGCCCCTTGCGCCGTGCCGCGCAGATCATCGCTGCCGCGTGCCGCTCCCGTGTCTGGAATTAGCGCCATTCCCGTCCCTTCCCGAACTTAGCCGATGAACCGGCTTTCCTTAAACTTATTGTCTGAGTATATACGGATGAATAGAAGGTCAATCTGGGAGTGGAACATGCAACCGAACAATTGGAAAGTCAGGTCGGGTATCGCCCTGTTCGGTGGCATCGCCGCATCGCTGCTGGCGTCGTCGGCACTGGCCGCGACCGCGCAGCGCACGGCATTCGGTACGATGAAGAACGGTACCGTGGTCGAAGCGGTCACGCTGTCCAACGCGAAGGGCGTCAGCGCGCGGATCATCGCCTATGGTGCGACGCTGCAATCGCTGAAGGGCCCGGACAAGGCGGGCAAGATCGCCGATGTCGTGCTCGGCTATGACGATTTGGCCGGCTATGTCGACAAACCCAATTATTTCGGCGTGACCGTCGGTCGTTACGCCAACCGCATCGCCGGCGCCCGTTTCGCGCTCGACGGCAAGACCTACAAGCTCAGCCAGAACGACAAGAGCAATTCGCTGCATGGCGGCGCGGTCGGATTCGACAAGCAATTGTGGCGCATCGTGTCGGTCAAGCAAGGGCCGAGCGCGAGCGTGACGCTGGCGCTGACCAGCCCCGATGGCGACCAGGGTTATCCCGGCACGCTCGACGTCACGGTGACCTATGCGCTTGACGACAAGGGCGCGCTGACGATCGATTTCGACGCCACGACCGACAAGGCGACGGTGGTCAACATGACCAATCACGCGATCTTCGACCTTGCCGGCGAAGGATCGGCGCGCGGCATTCTCGACCATCGACTGACCATGCCGGCGACTCATTATACCCCGGTCGACGACAAGCTGATCCCGACCGGCGAGTTGAAGCCGGTGGCGGGCACGGTGTTCGATTTCCGACGTGGGCGAAACGTGTCCGACGGCTTACGCGACGGCCGCGATCCGCAGATCGTCGCCGGGCGCGGCTATGATCATAATTTCGCGATCGACGCCGGGTTGACCCCGCAGCCCAAGCTCGCCGGGCGACTCAGCGATCCGGCATCGGGTCGTGTTCTGGAGGTGTGGAGCACCGAACCGGGGCTGCAGGTCTATACCGGCAATTTCCTCGACGGAACGCTCGTCGGCAAATCGGGCCATGTCTATCGCATGGGCGACGGCATCGCGATGGAGCCGCAGAAATTTCCCGACTCACCCAACCAGGCGAGCTTCGCCTCGCCACGCGTCGACCCGGGCAAACCCTATCATCACCGCATGATCTACCGCCTCACCACCGCGCGTTGATCCTTCGAAGTCCAGGAAAGTCAGCCCATAATGCCCAATTCGTCCGCTACCCCGAAACTTCGGTCGCGCGCCTGGTTCGACAACCCCGCGAACATCGACATGACCGCGCTGTATCTCGAGCGCTATCTGAACTTCGGTCTCAGCCTGGAGGAATTGCGTTCGGGCAAGCCGATCATCGGTATCGCACAGACGGGATCCGACCTGAGCCCGTGCAACCGCCATCATCTGGTGCTGGCGGAGCGCTTGCGCGACGGCATTCGCGAAGCGGGCGGCATTCCGCTGGAGTTCCCGGTTCATCCGATCCAGGAGACCGGCAAACGACCGACTGCCGGGCTTGACCGCAACCTCGCCTATCTCGGGCTGGTCGAGGTCTTGTACGGCTATCCGCTAGACGGCGTTGTGCTGACGATCGGCTGCGACAAGACCACCCCGGCCTGCCTGATGGCGGCGGCGACGGTCAACATTCCGGCGATCGCCTTGTCGGTCGGGCCGATGCTCAACGGCTGGCACAAGGGCGAACGCACCGGATCGGGCACGATCGTATGGAAAGCGCGCGAGTTGCTCGCAACCGGCGAAATCGACGATGCAGGTTTCATCAAGCTGGTCGCGTCCTCGGCGCCATCGACCGGTTACTGCAATACGATGGGCACGGCGACGACGATGAACAGCCTGGCTGAGGCGCTCGGCATGCAGCTGCCCGGGTCCGCCGCAATCCCCGCGCCGTATCGCGACCGGCAGGAAATCGCCTATTACACCGGCAAACGCATCGTCGACATGGTTGCCGAAGACCTGAAGCCGAGCGACATCCTGACCCGCGACGCGTTCCTCAACGCGATCGTGGTCAATTCGGCGATCGGCGGATCGACCAATGCGCCGATTCATCTGAACGCCATCGCGCGTCACATGGGTGTCGAACTGCACATCGACGACTGGCAAGAGCATGGCCACCAGGTGCCGTTGATGGTCAATCTTCAGCCTGCCGGCGAGTATCTCGGGGAGGATTATTATCACGCCGGCGGTGTCCCCGCGGTGGTCGCCGAACTGATGCGCCAGGGGCTGATCCATGAGGATGCGATCACCGCCAACGGCAAGACGATCGGCGACAATTGCCGCGACGCCACGATCGAGGACGAGCGCGTCATCCGTCCCTTCGCGACGCCGCTCAAGCAAGATGCCGGCTTTGTCGTGCTGCGCGGCAATCTGTTCGATTCGGCGATCATGAAAACCAGCGTGATCAGTCCCGAATTCCGCGAACGCTACCTCAGCGACCCGACCGATCCGGAAGCGTTCGAGGGTCCGGCGGTCGTGTTCGATGGACCGGAGGACTATCACCACCGTATCGATGACCCGGCGCTTGGCATCACCGACCGCACCTTGTTGTTCATGCGCGGCGCGGGTCCGATCGGCTATCCCGGCGCGGCCGAGGTCGTGAATATGCGCCCGCCGGCCTATCTGATCCGTGAAGGCGTTCACGCCCTGCCCTGTATCGGCGATGGCCGGCAATCCGGCACGAGCGGAAGTCCGTCGATCCTCAACGCGTCGCCCGAGGCGGCGGCGATGGGCGGCCTGGCGCTGATCCGCACCGGCGACAGAGTGCGCATCGACCTCGGGAAAGGAACGGCCAATGTGCTGATCGACGATGCCGAACTGGCCGAGCGTCGCCGCGCACTGACCGAAGCGGGCGGTTATGCCTTCCCGGCGTCCCAGACGCCGTGGCAGGAAATGCAGCGCGCGACCGTCGGGCAGATGGAAACCGGCGCTATCCTGGAAGGCGCCGAGAAATATCAGCGCATCGCGCAAACCGCCGGGCTCCCGCGCGACAACCACTAACATCGGTTCGGGTGGAAACACCCTCTTCCGTTCGCCCTGAGCTTGTCGAAGGGTTCTTCTTTGCTGCATCTGCCGCAAGAGAGAACAGGGCTTCGACAAGCTCAGCCCGAACGGAAGAGTGGATCAACCCACTTCGAGGCCGATCCAGCTCCTAACCCTGCTCACTCGCGCATCGATATCTCGGTGTCGACGAGCGCGAGCCGGACCAGTTCGCGCATCGCGGCTTCGGCCGCCGCCGCGCTGCCTTGCGCGATCGCATCGTGCAGCGCGCGATGCTCGGGCATGGGGTCACGCGGCAATACCCCGTTGCGCTGCTTGAAGATCGTCGTCCAGGCGATCGCCGCCATGATCGTGCTGGCCAGCGCGATCACGGCTTCGTTGCGTGTCGCCTCGAGCATCACGGTGTGGAAACGCTGATCGGCAAGGCGTCCGACTTCGGTGGTCAGGCCGTGCTGGCCCATGACCTGCAACGCCTCGTCCATATCGGCGACCTGCGCGTCGGTGCGGCGCTCGGCCGCGATGGCCGCCGCCGCCGGCTCGATCATCATGCGCAATTCGAACAGGTCGCGCAAAAACTGCAACGTCGGCTCTGCCTCGAATTGCCAGGCGAGCAGGTCGGGATCGAGCAGGCTCCATTGGCGTCGCATCTTGACCCGCGTACCCGCCTTGGGGCGACTATCGACCAGTCCCTTGGCGGCAAGGATGCGAAAGGCTTCGCGCAATGCGGACCGCGAGATGCCGAGCTGTTCGCTGAATTCGATCTCGCCGGGGAACAGATGCCCCTCGGGCAGTTCGCCTTTCAGGATCTGGACGGCCAGTTGCTGCGCCAGTGATCCATGCATGCGTCGACCGCTACGCCCTCCCGCCGGGAGGAGCTTGAATTTCTGGTCCGAGACATAATCGTTCATCGCTACCCTCTCTGCCCAAGCCTTGTAGTTAAGCGCGTCGGTAAAGCCAGAGCCTTTAGTCTGAGCATATATCGTATAATATTCTTGACGCGATCATATTCGACTGGTGTAACGCGGCCGAAAGGGGTGAACGGTGAGACAGCAGAAATTTTCGCATTTTCGAAGCGTGGTCCCGCCGATCGGCAAGACCGCCAAGCGGCGTTGATGATGCGGCACCCCTTGGCGCAATTGACCCTCGCAACCTGTCTGATGCTGTGCGCTGTCCCCGGCGTCGCCCAGCCCGCCCCTACTACGTCCGCGCCTACCACGTCCGCCCCTATTACGGCAGTCGCACAACCTTCCGCACCGGCGTCGATCGTCGCGCGTTATCAGAAGGCGGACGACTATCTCGGCGCCTACCTCAACACGCTGATCGGCAATCGCGACCTTCAGGCGCGCTTCGTCGCCGACGGCAAGGGAGTGATCTATCGCGGCGGTCCGGCGGCCGCACGCCAGATCGACTATCTCGACCTCACCACCGGCGCCCCCCGCACGATCGTAACCGAGGCCGTGCTGGCGAATCTGCTCGGCAAGGCCGCGGCCAAACCAGTGGTCGCCGCGACGCTGCATATCGAAAAGCCCGAATTCGACCCAGGCAGCGGCGTGCTGAAATTCGGCGCGTTCGACAAGCGCTGGGCACTCGATGCCAACGGAGCGCTGAGTGAAGCGGCGACCGGCGACCCCGATGGCGAGACCGGCCTGTCACCCGATGGCCGTTTCCGCATCGTCGCGCGCAATTTCAACCTGTTCGCGGTCGACGTCAAAAGCGGCCGCGAAACCGCACTGACCAGGGACGGCACGCGCGAGCAGCCCTATGGCCGCAGCATCCCGCAATTGCCCGATATCCTGAAACAGGGCACCGAGGATCCGGTCATGCCGGTGTCGGTGCGCTGGTCGCCCGACAGCCGACAAATCATGACCTGGCGGCTCGACACGCGCGGCGTCGCGAAACTGTCGATGACGCAGGAGAACCCGCCGGGCAGTTTCTACCCGCGCAGCTTCAGCTATATCTATCCGCTCGCCGGCGCGGAAAAACTGCCCATGGCCGATCGGCTGATCATCGATGTCGAGCGCGCGCTGAAGAAGCGTAAGGCGAAGATCATACCGGTCGCGGTCCCGTCCGAAGCGCTGCTTTACCCGGCCGAACCCGATATGGGCTGGTCGGGCGACAAGGGCCGGCTGATGTGGACCGAGCGCGGTTACGGACAGCAAGTCGTCTACTCGATCGATGCGAAAACCGGCGCGGCTATGGTCACCGCGCGCGAAGCGACAAAACCGATCGTCACCGTCACCTCCAGCTTCATTCAGCCCGCGCCCGAACTGGGCGGCGAGCTTGCCGTGTCGGAGCGATCCGGCTGGGCACAGCTTTATCTGGTCACGCCGGATGCCCCCGATGGCGGCGCTCCGCTCACACGCGGCGACTGGGAAGTGCTGTCGATCGAGCATGTCGATGCACAGCGCCGGTCGATCCTGCTCACCGGTGTCGGACGCGAGCGTGATCGCAATCCCTATTGGCGTGCGCTGTACCGCGTGACGATGGATGGCAGCGCACCGGTCCTGCTGACCCCCGAACCGCTTGAGCATGAGATCAGCGTGTCGCCCGATGGCCGCTTCGCGATCGACGCGATGTCGAGCCCGACCATAGCGACCCGCACGGTGGTGCGCGACACCAATGACGGCCGCATCATCCGCGAACTGGGCCGCGCCGATCCGACCGCGCTGATCGCCAGCGGCTATACCGCGCCCGAACTGTTCAAGGGTGTGGCGGCGGATGGCACGACACCGATCTATGGCATGATCTACCGCCCCGCCCGGTTCGATCCGGCGCGACGCTATCCGGTGATCGACAGCGTCTATACCGGTCCGACCACCACTCAAGTGCCGACCAGCTGGGACGAGACCGTTTCGGCCAACGCCAACAGCGTCGCGCAACTCGGCGCGATCGTCGTGATGATCGACGGGCGCGGCACGTCGCGGCGCGGCCAGGCATTCCGCCTGCCCGCGTATCAGAATCTCGGTGAAGTCGGGATCGACGACCATATCACGATGATCCGCCAGATGGCGGCGCGCTATCCCTATATCGATACCAACAGGGTCGGCGTCTATGGCGGCTCGGCGGGTGGTTATGACGCCGCGCGCTTCATCCTGCGCCGCCCCACCTTCTTCAAGGTCGCGGTATCCTCCTCGGGCAATCACGATTTGCGGCTCGACAAGGCATGGTGGCCCGAAGTGTCGATGGGCGTTGCCGATGTCGCAACATGGGAGCGCAACTCCAACATGTCGGTCGCCGCCAATCTGCAAGGCAAATTGCTGCTGATCCATGGCGATATCGACGATAACGTGCCCGTGACCGAAAGCTTCCGGCTCGCCAATGCGCTGATCCAGGCGAAGCGCGATGTCGACCTGGTGATCCTGCCCAACACCACGCACCGCGTCGCCCAGCCCTTTTTCTGGCGCAAGCTGCGCGACTATTTCACCCGCAACCTGCTCGATGAGGCGCCGCCGGCGCTGCTGCCGCTGACGCCCGTTCCAGCCGATGCCAGCACCTCGACCCCCGGCAGCGCGATCCCCAGCAGTTCGATCCCCAGCACTTCGATCCCCAGCACTTCGATCCAGTGAGATGACCATGTCCAACTCCAGACTTCTCTTCGCCGCCGCGCTGGTTCTGGCGGGCGTCACTGCCACCGGGCTGGTCACCACCGCGATCGCCGCGCAGGAGCAGGCGAAACCAAAGCCAGTCTACAAACCGATCGCGACCCAACCCTTCTCGGTCGGCGCCTTCCGCATCGCGTTGCGCAGCGACACCGGCACGCTGGCACGGCTGTCGCCGGCAGCCGAGCCCGGGTTCGACTATGTCCCGGGCGGCCGCGAAGCCGAGCGTCAGGGCGATGGTTATGTCCATCTCGGCGATCTGCACCTGCGACTGCGCTCGGCCGGCGGCGAGTGGCGGGATTATGCCTCGCAGCGTGCGCGCAAGCCGATCCGCGCATTGCCGGCCAGCGCCGGAACGATCGCCGCCGCCGACATCACCGCGTCGATGGGCGGGGTGCCGGTCACGGTCGAACGCCGCTGGGTCAATGTCGGCGGCGTGCTCGCGCTGCGCTTCACGCTGGTCAACCGGTCGACTCAGCCGATCGAGATCGGCGGGCTCGGCATGCCGATGGTGTTCGACAACATCATCACCGAACGCAGCCTGGAACAGGCGCATATCCAGGCGAGCTTTGTCGATCCCTATATCGGCCGTGACGCGGGCTATCTCCAGGTCACCCGCCTGAACGGCAAGGGTCCCGCGCTGCTCGTCGTGCCCGAACGCGGCACTCCGCTCGAGGCCTATCGTCCGATCCTGCAGGACCGCCATGCGCCGAAGGGCGACATCTTCACCGACAAGAGCGATCGCGGCCAGACTTCCGAAGGATTCTACGACTGGACCGTGGCGAGCAAGGGTTTCGCCGAAAAGGAGTGGAAGGACGCCAGTGAACAGTGGAACGCGCCGACCAGCTTCACGCTGGCGCCCGGCGCGAGCCGTACCGTCGGCGTGCGTTTCGTCCAGTCGCCATCGATCCGCGCGATCGAAACCACGCTGACCGCCAACAAGCGCCCGGTCGCGGTCGGCATTCCCGGCTATGTCGTGCCGACCGATCAGGAAGCGAGCCTGTTCCTCAACAGTGCGCAACCAGTGACCAAGGTCGAGAGCTGGCCGGCCGGCGCGCTGACCGCGACCGCCGCGGGTTTGGTAAAGGGCTGGCGCCGCTACACCATCCGCGGTCGCGATTTCGGCCGTGCACGCCTGTCGATCACCTATGCCGATGGCAGCGTGCAGACGGTAAGTTATTTCGTCACCAAGCCGCTTGAGCAGACGATGGCCGATATCGGCCGCTTCTCAACCACCAAACAATGGTTCGACGACAAGAGCGACCCGTTCAAGCGAGCGCCCGCGATCCTCACCTATGATCGTGACGCCGGCAAGATCGTGACGCAGGAACCCCGTGTGTGGATCGCGGGGATGAGCGACGAGGGCGGCGGCGGGGCCTGGGTCGCGGCGATGATGAAGCAGCTCGACAATCCCGACGCGGACGAAGTCGCAAAGCTCGAACGGCTGGTCAACGAGACCGTGGTCGGCAAGCTGCAAGTCGCCGACGGACCGCACGCGGGCGCGGTGCGGAAGAGCATCTTTTATTACGACCCGGCCGAATTTCCCGATTATTACGACAAGTCGGTCAATTGGAAGAGCTGGACATCCTGGTCGAAAAAAGACGCCGGCGATCTCGGCCGCGCCTATAATTATCCGCATGTCGCGATCGGCCATTGGGTGCTGTACCGGCTGGCGCGCAACCATCCCGGCCTGGTCAGGACGCAGAGCTGGCGCTGGTATCTCGACCATGCGTACATGACGACCGTCGCGATGATGCGCGACGCGCCTTATTATGCCGAGTTCGGGCTGATGGAGGGCGACGTGTTCGTCGACATCCTGAAGGACCTGAAGCGCGAGGGCCTGACCACCGAAGCGGCCGAGATGGAACGGCTGATGAAGGGTCGCGCCGATCACTGGAAGACGCTGCAATATCCCTTTGGCAGCGAAATGCCGTGGGATTCGACCGGTCAGGCCGAAGTTTATGCCTGGATGCGCTATTTCGGATATCAGCCCCAGGCCGATGTCACGCGCGAAGTGATCCTCGCTTATGACCCGACCATCCCGCATTGGGGTTATAACGGCAATGCGCGGCGCTATTGGGATTTCCTGTACGGCGGCAAATTCCCGCGCATCGAGCGGCAAATCCATCACTACGGATCGACGCTCAACGCGGTGCCGCTGTTCGATGCCTATCGCCAGAACCCGGCCGATTTCCACCTGCTTCGCGTCGCTTATGGCGGCATGATGGGCGGCATCACCAATATCGACCAGACCGGCTTTTCATCGGCCGCGTTCCATTCCGCGCCCGACATGCTGAAATGGGATCCCTATACCGGCGATTACGGCATGGGTTTCTATGGCCATGCGCTGACCGCGGCGACTTATCTGGTCAAGGATCCGACATTCGGCTGGCTCGGTTTCGGCGGCAATGTCTCGCAAAATGCCGGCACGATCTCCATCGCGCCGAAGGATGGCGCGCGGACGCGGCTGTTCGTCGCGCCGGCAGGCGTGTGGCTGACGCTCGAATCCGGCAAGATCGCCACGGCGTCCTATGATGTGAAGACCGGCGCGATCGCGCTGACGCTCGACCCCGCCGGCACTGCGACACCGGCCGCGCGGCTGTTCGTCGAAACGACGGTCGTCGGCGCGCGCCGCTACAGCGCCGACCGGGGTGTCGAGGAACGCGGTGGCCGCACCATCCCGCTTTCCGCGCAACCGACCCGAGTGACGCTCAAGGCGAACTGATTTTTCGCATCTCCCCGGATATTGAAGGCACGTGGCATGAACAGGACGATGCGACTGATCCCCGCGCTTGCGGTGGTTCTCACGGCGTGTGGCGGCAGCAGCGGTGGCGGCGTCACCGCCACGCCGGCACCGACCCCCACGGCCACACCGGCGCCAACGCCGACGCGTTCGGCAGGGGCGTGTGTCCCCGGCGCCTATACGGCGGTGGCGACGTCCGATGCGCAACCACCGATCCGCTATGAGACGGAGCATTTCGCGTTCCGCTGGAACAATAACGACGTCGCTCAGCCGATGGCCGATGCGGCCGGAGTGCAGCTGGAATATACCTGGAAATATTTCATCGACACGATCGGTTTCCGCGCGCCGTTCTGCGGCTCGGCGACCAAGCACAAGGTCAATATCGCGATCGTGCCAAGCTATGGCCTGACCGGCGGTGCCGACGGCAATGGCAATCCCGGCATGTGGATTGGCCCGGGCGCGCTGGCCGACCATTTCGGCCTGGCACATGAATTCACTCATGCGCTGCAGACGATGACCGGCGGGTTGCAGGATTCGCCCTATACCGGCTGGCTGTTCGAGAGCCACGCCAATTGGATGACCACGCAGCTGCCCGAATTCCGCAGCAACACGCACTGCTCGATCTTCCTCAAGCAATATCCGCATCTCTATTACGGGTCGACGCGCACGCGTTACTGCAACTGGCAGTTCCTGGAATATATCAAGGACCGCTACGGCTACGCCGCGATCAACGATATCTGGAACAAGGCGCCCAAGGCGGGCGACGCGGCACAAAAAACCGCCGATCCCCTGTCCGTGCTGATGGCTAATCAGGGCTGGACGATCGAACAACTCAACGACCGGTTCGGCGAATGGGCGATGCGCAACGCCAACTGGGATTACATCAATCCCGACGGCAGCGATCAGGGTGTGGTGTACCGCGCCAATTACGGCAGCTATGATCAGACGACGGACAGCAGCATTCTGGCGGCGACGGTGCTCGATCCGATCGATCTCGCCAACCGGCGCTTCGCGGTGCCATCGGCCTGGGCGCCGCAGCGCTGGGGTTATAACATCGTCAAGCTCTATCCCGATTCAGGCGCATCGACCGTCTCGGTCGATTTCCGCGGCGTGGTCCAGACCGCATCCGCCACCGCCACCCTGCCCGGCCTCGCCGATGAGCCGAGCCCGATTCCCGCACCCAATTCCGGCTGGCGCTACGGCCTGGTCGCGGTCGGCGCGGACGGCAAGGCGCGCTATAGTGCGCTGCAACGCGGCAGCGACGGCCAGACGAGCATCGCGGTCCAGTCCGGCGATACCGGCCTGTTCCTGGTCGTCATCGCCACCCCCACCGCGATGCAGAAAGTGCGCTGGGACCAGCCCTGGTATTCGGTCTATCGCTATCCCTGGATGGTGCAGTTCACCGGCGCGATGCCGCAAAACTATCAGCCCGGCGCGGTGATCCTCGCCGGCGGCCACAAACATGCCAATGGCGGCGGCTGGGTCGCGGCGGGCGCGACCGTCGCGGCGAGCGCCTATGTCGGGCCCTATGCACGAATCCTGTCGGGCACCGTGTCCGGGACTGCGCGGATCGAAGATCATGCGGTGGTCGCCGATCAGGCGCAGGTGCTGGGCAATGCCCGGGTCGGCAACCTGACCGTACTGCGCAAGAATACCGTGGTGCGCGACGACGCCCGCGCTTTCACGACATTCCTCGGCCTTGGCGAATATGAGAACAACATCACTTTGTCCGGCACCGCAGGCAATATCGGCGATGTGGAACAGCGCGGCGCATCCTTCGCAAGCGGCTTCTATTACGGCTTTGTCGATCAGGCGGCGGCAACCGACCCGAAGCGCGGATCGGCGCTGACCGCCCCGGCGCCGGAAGTGACGGCGACACCCAACTATATTTGGCGACCCTGATTGGCACGCCACGAGCTTGGCAATTTGCTACCAGTTATAACGGCGCGCTCGTTGCCAGGACGAGCCCCGCATAACGCGTGACGAGGATGACGGAGGTGAACGACCAAATGTCCACCGCATTGCTTGGTCCAGTCGGATCACGTCGACGTTCCAAATTCCGTCGCTTGGCTCTGCTCGTCAGTCTGGGAAGCGTCGCGCTGACGGCTACCTGGCACAATGTCGCGCGCGGTGGCGCGGTGATCGCGTCGCCGGTTCCCATGTCTGGGTCCTTTCCTCGCATAGCACCGACAAGGCTGTTTCAGGCCTTTGGAAACGATGCGCCGTGGTATCGCGACAATATTCCGCTGTTCGAATCGTCAGATTCCACGATCGATGCGGTCTA
Source organism: Sphingomonas sp. So64.6b (assembly GCF_014171475.1). Lineage (NCBI taxonomy): Bacteria > Pseudomonadati > Pseudomonadota > Alphaproteobacteria > Sphingomonadales > Sphingomonadaceae > Sphingomonas > Sphingomonas sp. So64.6b. The sequence goes on along the minus strand of NZ_CP048817.1, from coordinate 4,688,013 downwards.
TTATTATCGCTGGGCGGTATTCCGTGCGCATCAGCGCGACTTGGGAACAAAGGGCTATATATCCACAGAATTCCTGGACGATGTTAGCTGGCAGCTCAATCCCTATGCTAGCCTGAACGACGCCAGCGCGTTCCATATCCAGGAAGGACGCTGGTTGCGCGATCGGCGCTACGCCGGCGACTACATCAATTTCCTCTACAATGGCGGCAACGACCGTCATTTCAGCGAATCGATAGCCGATGCAGCTTATGCGCGTTTTCTCGTCGACGGAGACCGTGTGGATGCGGTGCGCAACCTTGATTCCATGCGCCGTATCTACGACGCTTGGAACGATCGGTTCGATGTTCGCAAGGGCCTCTATTTCATCGAGCCAATTTCCGATGCGACCGAATATACCATATCGTCGATCGACGCTTCCGGCGGTCGGGACGGTTTTCTCGGCGGAACCGCATTCAGGCCGTCGATCAACGCCTACATGTTCGCCAACGCTCGTGCGATCTCGCGGTTGGCGGCGCTGGCAGGCGACAAAACAACCGCAGCCGATTTTTCGGGTCGAGCCAGTCGTTTGCGAAAGCGTGTGCGCGAGGCGCTGTGGGACCCTTCGTTGGGCCATTTCACCGACCGATATCAAGTATCCAACCAGCATGTAAAATATTGGGACCGGATCCGCGGACGCGAATTGGTCGGCTTCTTACCCTGGACATACGGCATGGCACCCGACGAGCCGCGCTTTGCGGCGGCCTGGAAACATTTGCTGGCCCCTGACCGCCTCGGCGGCCCATTCGGAATGCGTACGCTTGAGCCCAGTTACCAATATTACATGCGTCAGTACCGCTACGAGGGCAAAGCCCCGGAATGCCAGTGGAATGGCCCAATCTGGCCATTTCAGACGACTCAGGCGCTGACCGCAATGGCGAATCTGCTACGCGACTATCACCAGGACGTTGTGTCGCGCGAAGATTACGTACGCCTGCTGCGTCAATATGCGCGACTGCATTATCAGGGCGATCGGCTCGACCTCGAAGAGGATTACGACCCGGCGACGGGCAAGCCGATTGTCGGTCTCGCCCGAAGCCATCATTATTTTCATTCTGGATTCAACGATCTGATCATCTCAGGCCTTGTCGGCTTGCGTCCGCGCGAGGACGACATGCTGGAGGTCGACCCCTTGATTCCGACCGCTCATAATGCCGGCGATTTAAGATGGTTTCTCCTTCAGGACGTTCCTTATCATGGCCGGCTGGTGACAATTCTCTACGATGCCGATGGCCGGCATTACGATATGGGCGCCGGCCTGCGGATATATGCCGACGGTATGGAGATTGGGCGTAGCGCCACAGCGTCGCGGATTGTCGTCCCGCTTCTGCGCCGCCCTGCCGCTCGCCCCGCCACGCGTACCGACAAGCTTGTGGAACTCGTGCCCGGACAATTCCCTAAGCCATCGGCGTCCAGTGGTAGCCAGGACCGCATCCACGACGCCGTCGACGGCCGAATAATGTTCTTTCCGGAGACCGAGCATGGATGGGACAGCGCGCCCGGTGACGATGCGCCGTGGTTCATGGTTGATCTGGGTCAACCACAAACGCTTGGCTCGTTGGAAATCGCGTTTTTCGAGAATGCGGTATATGCCGCACCATCGGGCTATACGCTGGAAGCACGCGTCGGCGGGTCTTGGCTGACGCTCCATGCCAGCGACACAGGAACGATCGCAAACGGGATAACGATGGCAAGCTGGACACCGGTAAAGGCGGATGCGGTCAGAATCAGGCTGCGCCCCCGCAACGGTAAGCCAGTGCGACTTGTCGAATTGAAAGTGTTTTGACCCGGCACCGACCACGACCGTTATCGTAGATTTTCTGTCGGTGCGTCGATCGTCATTCATCCCCGGCTGTCGGGCGAGGTCGATTGTAGGGTCAAAGCTCGCGGCATGGCCGATCACGTCGCCAGCACGATACTCCGGCACTCAGTCGTCGGGCATCTCGACTATGACCTTCAGCGACCCGCTTTTCCCGGCGAAGCTGACATCGCTGAAGCCGAGCGACAGCGCCCTGGCGCCCTCGGGGATCGGATTTCGCAATCATCCTGCAGCCGGGATTGCGCCGGGCGACGCAGTGTCCGACCGCTCCCCATGCCCCGGGGGCCTGATCTTGAACCAAAGCGCGTAAAGCGCAGGCAGGAACACCAAAGTCAGGATCGTGCCCACCAGCGTGCCGCCGATCAGCGTGACCGCCATTGATCCCCAGAACACCGAGCTGATCAGCGGAACAAAGGCGAGCACCGCCGCCAGCGCGGTCAGGATCACCGGGCGGGAGCGCTGGACGGTGGCTTCGACCACGGCATGGTAGGGGTCCATGCCGTCCTTTTCATGGTCGTGGATCTGGCCGATCAGAATCAGTGTGTTGCGCATCAAAATGCCTGCAAGGGCGATCAACCCCAGTATAGCGTTGAAGCCGAAGGGTTGGCCGCTAACCAGGAGAGTAGGGACGACGCCGATGAGGCCAAGCGGCGCGGTGAGCAGAACAATGGCCATCGCCGACAGGCTTCGCACCTGAAGGATGATGACGATCATCATCAGCACGATCATGACCGGGAAGATCGGTGCGAGCGCAGCGTTCGCCTTGTCCGCCTCCTCGATCGAGCCTGCCATGTCGATATGATAGCCGGAAGGTAGGCCCTTGATGATGGGCTGGAGCTTACCGAGCATCGCGGTCGATACGTCCGGCGGCTGCAGGCCGTCCGCGATGTCGCCACGAACGGTGATCGTCGGCAGCCTGTCGCGGCGCTGCAGGATCGGGTCCTCCATCCGCATTTCCAGCTTGCCGATCTGGCTCACCGGCACGCGCTCGCCATTGGCGCCGGTCAGCATGTAATCGCCGACCCGCGCCGGATCGAGCCGGTCGCTGCCGCCCGAGCGCGCCACCACATCGACGGTGCGGATATCCTCGCGCGCCTGCGAAACGGTGGCGCCGGTCAGGAGGAACTGGAGCTGTTCCGCAACGTCGCTGGACGTCAGGCCGAGCGCACGCAGCCGGTCCTGATCGAGGACGAAGTGCAAGGCAGGTGCCCGATCGCCCCAGTCGGCGTTGACGGTGCGCATCATCGGATCGTCCTGCATGACCTTCTGCGCCTTGGCTGCGATGGTCCGCACGGTCGCGAGATCAGGGCCGCTGACCCGGAAGGCGACCGGGAAGGGAGAATATGGACCAAAGACGAGCTGCGTCGCACGCACCCGTGCCTGTGGCGCGAGGCCCTCGGCCGCAGCCTGGCGCAACCGAACCTTAAGCGCGTCGCGCGCTTCCTCATCGGCGGTCAGGACGACGATCTTGGCGAAGGACGGGTCGGGCAGTTCGGGCGACAGCGACATGAAGAAACGGGGCGCGCCCTGGCCGACATAGGCCGTCACGATCTTCGCCTCGGGCTGTTTGCGCAGCCAGGTTTCGACTTGCTTTGCAGCCTCGCTTGTTTGGGCAATCGCCGTACCCTTGGGCATCTGCACCTCGACCAGCACTTCGGGCCGGTCGGACGCAGGGAAGAACTGCTTTTTGACCAGCGCCATGCCCGCGCCGGCGACGAGGAACGCACCAAGCGTCGCCAGCGTGACAAGGACCTTGCGCCGCACTGCCCAGGCGATGATGCTGCGCACCTTCTCATAGCGGGGCGTCTGGTAGATCGCCGCATGCCCGCCTTCGATCGGCTTGATATTGGGGAGCATCTTCACCCCCATATACGGCGTGAAGATCACCGCGACGAACCATGACGCGATCAGCGCGAAGCCGACGACCCAGAAGATGTTGCCGGCATATTCGCCGGCGGTCGACTGCGCGAAGCCGACCGGCATCAGGCCGATGACGGTGACCAACGTACCGGCCAGCATCGGCGATGCGGTGTGGCTCCATGCATAGGCCGACGCGCGGATGCGGTCATATCCTTCCTCCATCTTCACCACCATCATCTCGATCGCGATGATCGCGTCGTCGACGAGCAACCCGAGCGCCAGGATCAACGCGCCCAGCGTGATGCGGTCGAGCACGCGCCCGGTCGCCCACATGATGACGAGCACCACGGCGAGCGTCAGCGGCACTGCGGCGGCGACGACGATGCCGACCCGCCAGCCGAGGCTGATCAGGCTCACGATCATCACGATCGCCAGCGCCTCAAGGAAGGTGTGCATGAACTGGTCGACCGCGCTGGTGATGTTGACCGACTGATCGGTGACAGGTGTCAGGCTCATGCCGAGCGGCAGTTCATCCGTGATCTTCGCGATCTCCGCCTTTAGCGACTTGCCGAGGTCGAGGCCGTTCCATCCATCGCGCATCACGATGCCGAGTAGTAGCGCGGGTTCGCCCTGGCTTCGGATCAGGAAGGATGCCGGATCCTCGTAACCACGCTCGACCTTGGCGATCTCTGACAGGCGCAGCGTGGTGCCGTTCGCGACGATGGGCAGGTCGCGGATCTTCGAGAAGTCATCGAACGCGCCGTCGAGACGCACGACGACTTGCTGGCCCTTGGTCTCGATCGCGCCGGCCGGCGTGATCATGTTCTGCTTGGCGAGCGCGGCAATGATGTCGCGTGGCGAGACACCGAGTGTGGCGAGACGCTCCTGCGCGAACTCGACATAGATGCGCTCCGGCCGTTCGCCGACGATATTGATCTTGTTGACGCCAGGCACGTGAAGCAGGCGCTGGCGCAGGGTTTCGGCTTCGCGCGCGAGCAGCCTCTGCGGCTCGCCCTTGGCCTTCAGCGCATAAAGCGCGAAGGTGACATCGCCATATTCGTCGTTGACGAAGGGGCCGATGGCGCCACGTGGAAGGTTCGGCGCTTCATCCGACATTTTTTTGCGCGCCTGGTAGAATTCGCCCTGCACCGCGGCGGGCGGCGTCGTGTCGCGCAGCGTCAGCGTGGTGAAGGCGAGGCCGGGGCGGGTGAAGGTTTCGCTGCGATCGTACCAGCGCAGCTCCTGCAAACGCTTTTCGAGCGGCTCGGCAACCTGATCCTGCATCTCCTGCGCGGTCGCGCCGGGCCAGGCGGTGACCACCGTCATAACCTTGATGGTGAAGCCCGGATCCTCGGCGCGGCCGAGCTTCAGAAAGGCAACCGTGCCCGCCAGGATGATCGCGATCAGGAAGAACAGCGTGACCGATCGCTCGCGCACCGCCAACGCGGAGAGGTTGAACCGCCCGGGTCCTTCCTGCTCGCTGGACCCGCCACTCATCGCGCCGCCACCCGGACCGTCTGGCCCTGATGCAGCATATGCGCGCCCATCGCCACGAACCGGTCACCGGATTTCAGCCCCGACGTGACGGTAGCGGCCTCCTCGCCGACAACGGACACCCGCACCGGACGCCATGTGACTATCGGCTGCGTGCCGGCGCTGACGATCCACACGCCCGGGCCTCGCCCCGCATCGTGCAGGGCGCCGAGCGGAATTTCGGTGGCCACTGCGTCGCCCGGCATGGTGAGCGTCACCGTCACCGTCGAGCCGAGTGGCGCACTCGCCGTCACGCCCGCGAGAACGTAGCGCGCCTCGAACGTTCGCGACGCGGGGTTGGCGGAGTCCGAGAGCTGGCGCAGTGTCGCGCTGCCGGTTCCTCCGTCGAAAGTGCGTGCGCGCGCGGCCGACCCGAGTGGCGGGCGCAGCGTTTCGGGCAATTGCACCAGTGCCTCGCGTGGCCCGGACCGCGCCACCCGCACCACGGTCTGCCCGGCCGAGACAACCTGCCCGGGCTCCGCCAGCGTTTCGACGACCGTGCCGTCCGCATCGGCCAGCAGAACACCGTAGTTCGTTTCGTTGCGCGCCACGTTCGCCTGCGCCTGTGCTGCTGCAAGTTGCGCACGCGCCGAATCCGCCGCTGCCTTGGCCTGGTCGTAGGCAGAGGCGGATACCGCGCCCGCGCCGACGAGATCGCGGTAACGCTTCTCGTCGGCGGCAGTCTGCAACGCCCGCGCCCGTGCTGCATCGACCGTCCCTTGCGACGCGCGGGTCGCAAGCGCGAGATCAGTACCGTCTATGCTCATCAGTGGCTGACCGCGGCGGACCACCTGCCCGGCATTGACGAACCGCTCGGTAATTTTCCCGCCAACACGAAAACCGAGATCGCTTTGTACCCGCGCCGCGACGATGCCGGTGAATTCACGCGTTGCGGCATTGGCCACCATGGGGGTCGCGACGCGAACCAGCGGCGGTTTTGTCCGCGGATCAGGCTCGGCATGATGGCAGCCCGACAGGGCGACCACAAACAGGGCGGGCAAGGTCAGGACAGGGTTGCAATACCGATTCGACACGCACGGTTCCTCCAAAGCAGAAGGAACCTTTGTTGTCATGTGACCAATTTGTCAATAGGTCACATGCGTAATCTGGTCGAGGTTACGGCGCGAGGCTCCGCAGAATGAGGCCCGTCACCTCATTTTGGGCGTCGGGCATCAAGTCGAGATTACGCTCCAGATGCAGCGGATCGATAAACGGCGTCATCGCATAAAGGATCGATCGGCAGACTTCGTCGAGCGGCGTTTTGCGTTCGAACTCGCCAGTTTCGCGGCCGTTCTTCACGATCTCCAGCAGCATCGATTCCAGTGTCTGGAAATAGGTTCGCGTCGATCCCCATCGCTCCGCCGCTGACAAGGCGGCAATCTCGAAGATTTTGCGATCTTCGAAGAACAGCGCGATACTCAACGCGGTAACACTCTTGAACATACGACGAAATCGATCGGTCGCGCTGCCGCCTTCGTCGATCGCTGCGCGCGCCTCCGCGATGATCTGATCGAGCCGCGCGCTACAGATCGCCTCGCCGATCGCCTGCTTCGACTCGAAGAAGCGATAGATATACGCCTTCGAAAACCCGACTTCCCGCGCCAGGTCGGACACCGTCGTCTTGCCATATCCGTAATGCGCGAAACATTCTTTGGCAGCCTCGACGATCTGGTCGCGCACGGCATGTTCGGCAGGCCCGCGGGTGGCGGGCGATTGGGCTGGGGCATCGGTCATGCACGCTCCATAACCGCTATCCACAGGATTGACAAATAGTGACCATAATGATTACTAGTTACATCACGGATCATGTGATGGAAGGCCGAACATGCGATATTTCCGCGCTGCAGCCCCGCTGGCGGCGACCATCACCCTCATTGGGGGTTGTGCCGTCGGCCCCCGCTATGTGGCTCCCATATCCTCCGCGCCGTCCGCTTTCATGGGCGCAGCGGCTGTCGATGCGCGACCGGCTGCATCGGGCACGGCGGCCGGGAGGGCGGATCTGGTCGATTGGTGGCGCGCGTTTGGCGATCCGCTGCTGACCAGCCTTGTCGAGCGGGCGCTCGCACAGAATCTCGACCTGCAACAGGCCGGCGCCCGCGTCGTTCAGGCGCGCGCGGCGCTGAAGAATGCCAATGCCGCGCTGCTCCCGTCCGGTCAGGTAAGCGGTCAGGCTGGCGAAACCTATCAGTCGCTCGAAACGCCGATCGGGCGGATTGGTAGCGCGTTTCCCCAATTCCAGCGTTCGACCGAAAACTACGAACTCAACCTCGGCGCCAGCTGGGAGCTGGATCTGTTTGGCGGGCGTGACGCAGCCCGCGATGCGGCGCGGGCGGATTGGCAGGCATCGGCCGCAGGCGCAGTCGCCGCACGTCTTGCGGTGGCGGCGCAAACGGCGGACACATATATCGCGATCCGAACGCTGCAAGCGCGGCTCGATGTCGCGCGCGCACAAACCGGCACGCAGCAACGGCTCGTCGATCTGATCGCTCTCCAATATGACAAGGGGATCGCGGCGGAGCTTCAGGTCAGACAGGCAGAAGGCGCGCTGGCGCAGATACGCGCCTCGATTCCGGCGTTGCAGAACGAACTCGACATCGCGATGAACGCGCTCGACGTGCTGATTGGCGTTCAGCCTGGCACGACGCGGCCAGAATTGATCGCCGCAGCCGCCATCCCCGCGCCGCCGGCGATTTCTACTGCCGGAGGCCCGGCGGCGCTGCTTCGTCGTCGCCCCGATATCATCGCGGCCGAGCGAACCCTGGCCGCGTCAAACGCGCGGATCGGCGTCGCCATGTCGGAATATTACCCCAAAATCTCACTCAGCGGCCTGCTCGGCACGGCGACGGCCGCAGCAGGTGGCCTGTTCGGCGGCAACGCGACACAAGCCAATGGCATCTTCGGCTTACGCTGGCGCCTGTTCGATTTCGGCCGGGTCGATGCCGAGATCAAGGCCGCCAAGGGTCGCAATGCCGAGGCATTGGCCGCCTATCGCCTGACGGTGCTGCGCGCGTCGCAGGACGTCGAGGATGCGTTTTCGACATTGGTCCAGCAGGAGGCCCGCTCGACAGCATTGGCGCAGGGCGAAACATCTCTGACTCGGGCACGCAGCGCCTCGTTTGCGGCCTATAAGGGCGGGGTCGCCAGTCTGATTGAAGTGCTTGATGCGGACCGCCGGCTGCTCGAGACCCGCGATGGCGCGATCCAGGCACGCGCCGCGGCGAGCCGCGGGGCGGTGGCATCGTTCCGCGCACTGGGTGGCGGATGGAATCCTCCCGCGACGAACTGACTGGCCGGCACGCCAGAAGAACGAAACACCTGAGAACGAATAGCCGCTGACACCCGGAAAAATCGACTCACCCCAGATCCGCAGAACCAGCGAGATACTCCGGCACCTAGTCGTCGGGCATTTCGACGATGACCTTCAGCGACCCGCTGTTCCCGGCGAAACTGACGTCGTTAAAACCGAGCGACAGCGCCCTGGCGCCCTCCGGGATCGGCACGCGAACGCCTTCGCCGACGATAAAGGGCCGCCCGACCAGCACGCCCTTGTCGTCGACGAACACCGCGACGAGCGCATGGAGATTGGCCGGATAGAGGATCTTGGGCGTGTACAGGCTGGGATAGACTTTGCCGCCCGGCCCCTTGGTATCGTCGACCGCCTTGCTCTCCACGCCTTTCGCATCGACCGCGCCGTTACCGGCGGAAATGGTCGTGCCTTCGGCATAGATCGACACCTTACCCGACACGTCGGGAATGCCCGGCACGACCAAGGGCGCACCGGCGTCGCGACCGAACGGCATCTTCTTGTTCGCCTTGGGCAGCCAGGGTCCGGATTTCGCATCGACCTGCACGACGACCTGCCGGCCCCAGGCAGCGACCGGCGCGACCAGACCGGCCAGGGCTAGCGTGGCGAGAAGAGGGCGGGCGAGAATGCTATTTGGGGTCTTCAACGGACACACTCCCTTCGGCATAACTGACCACGACATCCAGCGCGCCGCTATTGTCGGAAAAGATATCGTCGTTGATGCCCAGCGCGATCGCCGCCGCGCCGTCGGGAATCTCGACCTCCGCGCTCTCGCCGATCGCAAATGGCGTACCGATGATGCCACCATCGGCGTTGATGAAGCTGCCGATCAGCTGATTGAGCCGCAACGGATATTGCGTCGCCGGAATGTAGCGGCTGGGAAAGAAACTGCCCGACCCGCCGGGATTGGCATCGGTCACATAAGCGGCCTGACCCGACGGGCCGAACTTCTCGCCCCCGACGATCGTGTCGGTGGTTCCCGTCGCCTTGAAGCGCACCTTGGTGCCGGACAGCAAATTCATGCCCATGACGATCGCCGGCCCTTTGCCGTCGCCCCGGCCGAACGGCATCTTGGGATTGACCCCGACACGCCACGGCATCGCACGCGCATCGACCTTTACAGTCACGTCCTTGGCGGCGGCCGGCGCGGCGGCGAAGGCCGTCGCAAGGACGAGCGCCCATGGCAGAATCCTCATACGCCGCTCCTCATCAAGGGCTTGTCCTAGCCCCGCCCAAAAAAAAGGCCGCGGCGTGAGCCGCGACCCTGGAGGTTGGTGTCGCATAAGGGGGGAGATCGGAATGCATATGCGACCGTGGAAGCACTAAAAGCGGAAACGGGCGCTTGCCTGGAGCGTGCGCGCCTGGAAACGAACGCCAAGCGGCAGCAGCTTCTGCTGCCCGAAATAGCGCCTGTTGTCGTCACCGAGCAGGTTGGTGCCCTCCAGCGACAACGTCATGAACTTGACCGGCGTGAAGTTGACCGCCGCATCCAGCCGTGAGGTGTTGCCGTTGTAAGGCGAATATTCCGGGTTATCGACGAAGACGTTGAGACGATAGCTCGACCGGTAATTATACGCGACGCGCGTGCTGAAGGTCGGCGTATCGTAATAAAGTGCCGCGTTCACCGTGTATTTCGAGGTGCCGGGGAAGTCGAACGCGCCGGGGAAATCCTCCGGATACGGATATTCGACGCGCGCCTTCGCCAGATAGGTGAAGTTGGCGCTGGCACCGAAGTTGCGCCAGAAACCCGGAAGGAAATCGAAGAAGCTCTGGGCGCTTGCCTCGATGCCCTTGAACGTGCCGTTGCCGGCATTGCGTTGCTGCTCGACGAATCCGGATTGCCCAGGCAGGCCGTAGCGTGACAGATCCGCCACCTCTTCACGGCTGTAATAGAGATAGCCGCTTGCGGACTTGATATAGCCGGCCAGCGTGATCGATCCGGCGCGTCCGAAATAATATTCCAATGACGCATCCCAGTTGGTGCCGCGTTGCGCCTTGAGGTCGGGGTTGCCGGCAAACACGATCGGCGGGCTAGCGCGCGTTTCCACAAAGGCGAACGGACGCAGATCATAGAAGCCGGGACGCTGTACGTTCTGCGTGTAGGCAAGCCGCAACTGCACCTTCGGCGTGAAATGCACGATCGCGTTGATGCTCGGCAGGATATCGGTGTAGTTTCCGCGCCCGGTTGCTTCGCGCACGATGTCCTGGCCACCAGTACTAGCGTCTCCTGGACGATAGTCGAAGCTTTTCACCGATCCGTAGGTATTGGTATAGCGAACACCTGCCACACCATCGATCGGGAAGCCCAGCTTGAACGCGTAGTTGATCTGGGCATAGGCGGCGAACGTGTTCTCGTTGGTCGTCCAGGTCTGTCCACGATCTTGTGACGGGAATTCGCTGGCGAAACGCGCCGCACTACCGGGGTCGGTCTGCTGGATATAGGAGCGGATCGCCCCGATATTGTCGAGCAATACAGCACCAGGAATCTGGAACCACTGCGGGGTGGTCACCCCATCGATCAGGGGAGAAACTAATACTGCCTGATTTCCACCCGGAAAAGCCGACAGGGGCGCCGCCACGCCGTTCACGCGCGGGAAGCCGTCACGATAGCCGTAGGAACGATCACTATCGCGAGTCGAGTAGCGGAAACCGGTCTGTAGCGAGCGCAACAGGCTCGCGTCGCTCAGTTGCAGCGTCAGATCGACCTGACCGGCGAATTCCTTGTTGTTCGACTGGCCTTTATTGTCCTGAAAACGATCAACGCCATAGTTGGCGATATTGGTGAGATCGGTATTGCCAAAGCTGATCGATGGCGCGCCACCGGGCACCTGATCGGAATTGAAATTGACCGTCGCCGACGTTTGGTTGCGGAAACGCAGGATTTGCTCGACGAAATAATAGCCGTCGTTGCTCCAGTTATATTGCGCGCTGGCATTGATCTGGGCGCGGTCGCCGCGCCAGTGTGCCTCGAAATTGGTGGTGTAGAGGTTCGAGCGGAAGGTGTTGTAGATCGAATCCACCCCGGCCAGCACGCCGTTAGGATTGTTGTTCGTCACCTGTTGCGCCGTACGCCCGTCCGCGCCCACGATGATGTTGGTAATCGTGCCGTTTTCGCGCGGCTGAATGAACAGTCGCTCGCTCTGTCGCTGTTCGCGTGAACCGATATAGCCGCCCTCCAGGACAAAATCTAACTGGTCATTGGCGCGCCATTGGATCACCGCGTTGAGCGACGGCCGCTTCACATTGCCCCGTTCCAGGCCGTAATAGGCGCGGTAGGGAATAATTGTACCCTGCAAGTTGACTGGAATGGACGCGAGCGGCGTGTTGGCAATAACTTCGCCGGTATCCGAATTCCGGCAGCAAGCGACATCCGGCGATTCACTCTCAATGAAATTCTCAAAATAGTTCGTGCGCGTATATGACCCATTGAGCAGCACGCCGATTTCACCGATGCCGGTGTCCCAGCGACCGCCGACCAACAGGCTGGCGTAAGGGCTGACCTTCTTGGAGATGTCTTCATACACGCCACGCACGCTGCCCGCGACGGTCAGGCCCTTTTTCAGGTCGAGCGGGCGACGCAGTTCGACGTTGACGGTGCCGGAAATGCTGCCTTCGACCTGATCGGCGGTACGGGTCTTGTAGACATCGACGGACTTCAGCAATTCGGCCGGAATATCGGCAAGGTTGATCGAACGCGCTTCGCCCAGGCTGGTGCTGTTGCCGTTGATCGTCGTCTGCACGCCGCCCTGCCCGCGGATCGTGACGTTCTGGCCTTGGCCGCGTTCACGATCGATTTGCACGCCGGTCACGCGTGACAGCGCTTCGGGCACATTGTTGTCGGGCAGCTTGCCGACGTCTTCGGACACGATCGAATCGACGATCTGCTTGGCGTTCTTCTTCTTATCGGCCGCCTTGGAGAGGCTCTGGCGGATGCCGTAGACGATGATGTCGGTGTCGTCGGCCTCCTGATCGGCGGCTACGGGCGCATCCTGAGCGGCCGGCGCGATGGCGCTGGCGGCTGAAGCGTTCGGGGCCGGATCCACACCAGGCGATTCGGCCGATGCGGCGGTTGCGCCGAGTGCGATCATTAGCGCGCTCATGCCGCTCGTGATCTGCAGGAACGTCTTGATCTTCATGTTTTTTCCACCCCTCAGGCCGTTGACGCCAGTGTGGGCACCCCTAATTCCCTTTGTGCCCTACAATATACCGTATACTAATAAAGCAGCGGCGATGCAAGCGGGGTAAGATTTCGTGCACCAAAGTGTCGGCGGACTGTCACATGCGGCGCTTCCACGGTGCGCGCCGGCCGGATCGGCGCCCCGATCCGGCACCACCGCCCGTTCAGCATCGCCTGTCGCCGCGTCGCCGTCACCACTCGCGAAAGGACCAGGTCATGATCATCGCCAAATCCATCCCCCTCCTGCTCGCCATCCTCGCGATCGGCGGAACCGCGACCGGCTCGGTTGCGGCCAGGAAAGGCAGCTGGCTGTCGCAGGAACTCGCCGGCCGGTCGCCCGGCGCGCCGAGCGACTGCATCGTCCTGTCGCGCGTCGATGGCCCGATGATCGTCGATGCCCACACCATTCTCTATCGCCAGTCGGGCAAGAGGATCTGGCGGATGAATGTCGGCGATACATGCCCCGCACTGCGCGAGGACACCGTGCTGGTGGTCAAGCCGTCCGATTCGCGTTTATGCCGTAACGACACTTTCCAGGTCCTCGATCGCGCTACCAGGATTGCCAGCGCGTCGTGCCGCGTGGGTCAGTTCGTGCCATATGATCGACCCTGACCTTCCGCCCTTGGCGGCGTGCGGTAATGACGAGATTGCGAGCATCATGTCCTCCAGACATATAATAGTCTGATTATATACCTTATATGATCGCGGAGAGTTGGGGCGGTTTTGTCTGCCGCCTCCCCATCAATGCAGGATTCCTATGTCATAAGCTGCGCATGGGCGCGTACCGGGAAGGTGCCCATCTCGCTGATCTTCGGCGGCACGGCCCAGAAGCGAAACCCATGGTTCGGCAGCGCATCGAGATTGGTCATGTGCTCGACGATCGGAATGCCGGCGCCGAGCAGGATCGAATGGACCGGTCGTTCCCCGCCCGAGACATCGTCGATGTTGAACGAATCGATGCCGACGAGCAGCGCGCCCTTGTCGCGGAGATAGGCCGCGGCCGCGGCGGTCAGGAAGGGATGGCCTTCGAAATATTGGTCGGTCCGCCAATGCTTCGCCCAGCCGGTATGGACCAGCACGGCATGGCCGGCGACATCCGTCGCGGCGAACACCGCCCAGTCGATCGCGCGGTCGGCGCTGCCCTCGACCCGCACGACCAGCGCCGGCACCGCGCTGACCCGATCGAGGTCGAGCGCGGCCAGATCATACCCATCGGCATAGCGATGATAGGGCGTGTCGAGATACGTCCCGGTATTGCCGACCAGTTCGATCTTGCCGATCTGAAATTCGGTACCCTCGGCATAGAGTGCGCGGGAGCGTTCGCGCGACAAATGATCGCACATGATCGGCGCGGGCAGCCCCTTATAGGTCACCATGCCGTCTTCGATGATATGGCTGAGGTCGATGCGGCGCCCCGCAACGCCGTCCGAAGGCGCGATCGCCGCCGCCGCCGCGGTACGCTTATGGCGTTCCGCGATGATGCGCTTGTTCAGGATGCGCACCGCCCCGACCATGAGCAAGCGGAGATCGGCGATGATATAGGCGGCCAGCGCCGCGTCGGCGATGTCGTCGCCGTCGATGTCGAGGCGGAAATCCTGCCCCTGAATCCCGCCGCCATTGGCGAAGTCGATTTCGAAGTCGAAACACACACGCTTGTCGTTCACGATCCTGTCGTCCTTATCTGCGCCGTTGCGGCGACCCGCCCTGCCCGCTTCATCCGGCATTTATCCGCCACTGCCGAGCACATTGATCGAAAAGGCGATGACGCCGATGTTGAACACGAACGCGGCGAGGCCGTGGAACATGCCGATGCGGCGGATGCGCGCCGCGGTGATGTCGATATCGGAGGTCTGGAACGTCATGCCCAGACAGGACGAGAAATAGGCGAAATCCCAATAGTCCGGTTCGCTGGTGCCGGGAAAATCGAGACCGCCGCAATCCTTTCCGTCACCTCCGGCGCGATAATAGAGGTGCGCATAGTGCAGCGCATAGACGAGGTTGCTGAACAGCCATGACAGGCACAGCGTGGCAACCACGAGCGCGATTTCGAGCGGCTTGCGCGCGCCCTGCTGCATCAGCACGCCTGCCACGGTGACCATGATGACGCCGCTGACGAGCGCGCTGAGCGCGAGCAACAGCGCGCGATTGCCGTCATTGCGCCTGGCCGCACGCCGCATGTCCTCCGCCTCGTGCGAGAAGAGCGGCACGCACAAGATCATGAAAAGCAGCGCGCCGATGTCGAAGCCGAGCATCACGCCATCGCGCCAGCCAAGCGCCCCGACCAACGCCGTGCCGGCGCCGATCGAGACCGCGGCAAAGACCAGGAAACGCCAGGGCGCGACGATGTTGCCAATGCCCTTGCCTGCCTCATCCATGTCGATGCTCCAGCTTTGCCGCTTTCGCGATCCAACGAGCCGCGCGGCCAAACGCTCCGCGATGGGGTGGTGCGATGAGCAGGTGAACGAGGTGCGGTCCGTGGCCCGGACGGCAAGGATGCGGATACGGGCACCGGCAACAGGCGCGCGAGCGCGGGCGGCATCGCGGCGGGCTTTTTTCGCGCAGCGATGAGGGCTCTTAACGGAACATGCTTTTCGGGCATCCTTGCGGGAAGCTGCGGGAAAAACGGGGCGGCGCGACGGGAAGATTCCGGTGTGCCTGCGGGAAAACGGGCAAGTGATGGGTACGAAAATCATGTCTGCTCGATTCAACCAATCTGCCGAATGCGCTTTTGCGGCGACGCGCAATGCCCGTGCGCCGGAGACAAGGCATGACGACGTCAGACGAAGAGTTGAATCGCACCGACCCCGTGGAGACGGCGGAGAACCGCCCAGGCGACTATGAGGTCGGCTATGAGGTCGGTCGGGGCAAACCGCCGAAAGCGCATCAGTTCAAAAAGGGCAATCGCGCCAATCCCGGCGGCCGGACACGCAAAGTGAAGCCGTCGCACGAGCCGGTCCCGCGGCTGCCCGCGGAATCGGTGCATGAGATGCTGATGGCCGAAGCGATGCGCATGGTGCGGGTCAAGGCGGGCGGGCGCTATGTCGAGATACCGGCGATGCAGGCGGCGTTCCGCGAGATCGCGATCCGCGCGGCGCGGGGCAACCGGCTGGCCACCGCGACGCTGGCGCGGCTGGTGATGCAGTCGGAGGCGGCGGAGGCGCGCGCGGCGGAGGCGCGCGCGGCGGCGGAGCGGGTGATGGCTGAGCGGGGGGCGGAGCGAGGGGCGGCCCCCGCGCCAGCGCCGCCGCGCGCGCCGGCATGGTCCTTCCCGCCCGACGCGTTGCCGGGCTTTGAGGCGGCGGTCGAGTATAAGGTGGTGTGGACGCAAATATTGACCAGGGCGGCGCTGCTGAAGATCGAGCTGGCCGCGCCGGTGCCGCACCCCGATGATGTGGCGATCGGACGGGTGCGCGGCACGGCGACGTGGCCGGGGGCAGCACCGGGCGAGACGCTGTCGGTGGACGCGCTGGCGGCGATGCATGCCGAGTGGCAGACGGCGTTGCCGGCGCAGCGGCCGGCAATCGAGGCGATGCCGGAGGGGTATGACAAAACGGTGGCGTGGTGCGAGTGGTTCGCGCTGGACGATGCGCGCCAGTTGATCGCGGCGCATTTGCCGCAGCGTTACGCCCGGCAGATCGAGCCCGATACGCGGCGCGCCGAAGAGCAGCTACGCGACCGGTCACTGCGCACGATGGCGGAGCATGACCGTGGGCAGCACGAGCGGCTCATGGAGCAGGAGGCGTTGCGCGGGGCGCGCGCGGTGGGCGACGCGCGGTGGGATCACGGCGGAGACGATGACGGGGAAGACAATGATGCGGGGCGGTGCCGCGACGGCGGTGGCCGAGGCAGCGGGTCCGTCGCGGACCGTGGCGGCGGCAAGCGCCTATCGCGCGGCATGGCTGGAACTGCAGCAAGTGGCCGAGGATCTGAGGGTTCAATCGGGCGAGCCGATGCCGCCGCCCGAAGAGGTGATCATCGATATGGCGGCGGGAGCGGTGACTTATCGAATGCCGCCACCGCCGAGCCAGCGCGAGACGCTGGCCAGCCTGCGCGCGCCGCTGACCACGATGAAGGAGCTTGCCGCGATGCATGAGGGATGGATGGCGTGCGCGCCGTACCTGCAACGCATGCTCATTTTGCGGGGAAGGCGGGATGAGGCGTTGCGGTACTGCGGGATTGTCGAGCGGCATTTGATCGGGGCGAAGAGGGGGCGTGATTGGGTGTGTGAGCGGTGTTGTTTGGGATGGTTGGGCTGAAGGGATTAAGGGGTAGTTGCGCGCGTCACCGAAATCCCCAGCCGGATTGATCGAGGCGCATTGGACCTGCAGCCTCCGGATGGTATGGAAAGACCAATGAGGATTTATCTGTCTGGACCGATCAGCGGCGCCTCTCGCAATGATATCGCGGGATGGCGGCAGCACGTCGCCGGAATGCTACCGCAGCACGTGGATGTCTACGACCCGGCGGCCTCTCCCTACGATGCCTCTCTGGCCTATGAAGCCGCCGAGAGTCCGTCAGCGGCGCTCGGGCGGCTCATGCATGGACGGCTGGTCGTCGACCGCAACAAGCACATCATCCAGTCGTCAGACGTCGTGCTGGCCAATTTCCTGCACTCCGACCACGCTTCGATCGGCTCGATCGGCGAGCTCTTCTGGGCGAACGCGTTCCGCATCCCGATCGTGCTCGTTCGCGAGCAGTCGGGTAACGTCCACGACCACGCCATGCTCAACGCGATCGCCAGCGTCGTCGCGTCATCTCTTGAAGAGGGCTGCGACGCGATTCTGAACATACTTGGTACCGACGCACGGGTCGGTGGCCGCGGCTAGCTCAGTCCGCAAGCTCTAGCGCAAGCTGTGATGAATCGTAGACCCGGAAGCCGTTTTCATCGACGTCATCTGTCGCCACGACACCGTCGAAGAACGCTGGCGAATACGGGCTCTTTCCGCCGTTCCACCGCCGACTCATGAGCGCCAGCCAGTCGCTGCGGCCATCGCGCTGGTCCGCCGGAATCCGGCGGCGCCAGTCCATGTAGTTGCCGATCGACTGCTCGGGGGACCAGAGGTCGGCCAGCATGCCGAAGCTAATGCGATTGTCGGTCCGGGCAAGCGACGCCTTAATCACGCCCACGAAGTTCGCAGTGAAGTGGTTAGCGCCATACTGGGTGAGTTCGGAAACCCCACAGCACCCGTTACCATCGCTCCAAGGTATGAATTCGGTGTCCCCAGCGCCGAACTTGACGCCGAGCGCATGCGACAGGCCCCGCGCCCGCCGCACGAAGGGCCGCTTAGCATCCTTTGAGAGCATCCAGTCGGGACCCAGGCGGACGACGCCGAGCCCTCGCATCCTCTCGACAATGTCGTATCCGAGCGCACGGCTGGCCCCGGCGATCTCGGTATCGACCGACTCGCCTGGCACCTTCAAGTATTCGAACGAGAGCTGCTTCGCGTCGGCAGCCGCCGCCGCCTCGGCCATCTCGAGCGCTTCTTCCTCGTAGCCGGGAAAGATCGGCTGGATCCGTAGTCCGCTGACGATGCCGCGCGCCCCGAGTGTTTCCAGTATCCGGATCGTGGACGCGAATCCTTCGCTCCGGGGCTCAACAATCCTGCGCAGAGACTCGGGTATGCCGGCGGCCGAGAGCCGCACGACGACGTTCATTCCGGCGAGGAGCGAGAGATAGGGCTCGCTGACGGGAAGATATCCCTTTGTGCTGATCAGAGTCGGATACTGGAAGTCGCGCAGTACGCTCAGGAGTTCCCGGGTCACGCCTAGTTCCGCCTCCATTGGTGTGAATGGGTCTTGGAGGCCTCCGAGTTGCAGTGGCACCCGTCGCGCAAGGAATTCGTCGACGGCCGATCGCAGCTCGCCGCGCGCGACACGCTCGAGCCTGAGTGCCAGCGCCTTCGGGTTGGCTTGGTGGATGCCCTTGGATGCCCACGCCCGGGACCTGTCGCGCGAGAAGCAGTAGACGCAGCTGAACTGACAGGTGTCATAGGAGTCCAGCCGAATCGGCGCGGAACAGAAGTAGATCTGCCCCGTGACGCTCAACGAGTGCTTGTATGTCCCCTGCGTCGTGGGCATCGGCCTTCTACGTCCCTTTCAGCTGTTCGCGGCAACCCGGACGAACGTTCCCACTAGATAATGAAAGCAGCAGGGGTTCGGGGTGATCGGCTTCGGCGTGAGCAGGGTGTGCCCCACCGCGAGGATGACCGCGATGACCAGCAGCAGACCGGACGCCCTGACGAGCGTCCAGGCAATCCAGCGCGACACTGGATTCTCCTTCGCTGCTTCCGTCAGAGTAATCCAAAAGAGTTCCTTGATCTTCAGGTCGATCTTCGGATCGCCCTCACGGATGGGCAGCACGTACTTGCGCTCAACACCATCGGTGCTGGACTTGATGGTGAAGCCCATGATCAAGTCGCGGTCGAAGTTGTGCGGCGCATGCACGCACATGTCGTAGGTTGGGGTCGACCCGTCGCGCTGAGTTATGATGACCCTTCTCGCAATGCAGGTGCCACCAAACGATGCATTGAGCGGCAGCCGAGATCGCGAGAGCGTGGCGACGTCGTAGCTCAGCTTTTTCTCGATCGTCTCCTGCAGCAGCTTCGCGCCATTCTCGAGCGTCTGAACCCCGTGGTAGAACTGCCAGAGGATCCACCGATGCGAGTGCTTCTTGTCCTCGTAGGATTTGTAGTCCGGGTATTCCTGCAGGATTTGTGGAGCCCTCGTCTTAATAATCACTATCGCCAGCGCATAGCCGGCAGACGCGAAGATGAAGCAGATCAGAGCAGGTGTCCCGAGATTGACCAGGTCGGCGAACTTGGTGACGATGGCGATCAAGGAGAACAGCGTCGCGAGGGACAGCGCGCTGTTGATGCGGGACGCCGCGATCAGGAACTGCCAGTCGAACCTGAAGTTCTTCGCAACCCCCTCGACCGAGAACGAATGGACTCTCCCCGGCGTCCGTGTCACGTATCCCCCTCTCCATTGCCCCGACGCAGCTTAGCACGCCCCGACCGAAGGACAATCGGCGGGCTGCCATCCAGAGCAATATGCCACGGCGGCAAATGGCGGCGGTGATCTCGCGCGCCGCGCCTGTCGCGACCGGTCCCGGGGTCGTCAACCATGAGGGCGAACAACGACAATCGAACCCACTGACGAGTGGCGGCTTTTAGGGGTGCCGTTTTGCAGGCTGAACGACAAAAGAATGGGGGGCAGCGGTTCGTCAAATGTCACCGGAACCCGCCAGTTATCTCCCTTTGGATAAGGGAATGAACCGTGCCTGCGGTGTGAACATCAATGCCAGCGACGCGCCCCAACCCGCCCGTCATCCGAATTACCTAGGCCATCAAAATCGGGCGATGCGTATTATCCAACGGATATTCTGTGCGCAGCTTAGCCAGATCCATTCTGTCTGTCCCACCGAGGCAAATCTCTAGATCAATTGAAGCTGTTTCAGAGGGATCGCTGGCTCGCGAGCAGTCTCGCCTTCGACTTCGTGCAAGACAGATAACTGCTTTAAAATGAGCGATATATGGTGATCCGTGGAAGCCCAGCGCCAAGTGCTAGCATTGCCTGTCTTCGCACCTTCTAGAAGCAAGCTGTCTATAAACTTATTTCCTAAGCTATATTCTTCGCCAAAAAAGTACTCGGAAGACACGAGCCGGCGAGCAACAGGAAATATCGCCCCAAAGCCATTTGGTTTTTTCGTGCTTTGCCCTTTGAAAATCCAGTAGTCGGTCTCAGTCGAATACCTGAGATGAGCAACAGGAGGTACTTTAACTGGCTTATAATATGACGGAAATTCAAGAGCATAATCTGAAAACATAGGGACAGAAGGGAATTCTGAACCATTGCTCACAATCGAGCGATACAGCTCCCAATCGGATCGAGGGAATCGACCATCCACACCTGCCTTTAGGTTTGGCTTCTCTGGAAATGAGGTGCTTCCCCAAAAAACACGCGCCCATGTGTTCCTGGGAGCCAGAACTGCAAATCGTTCGGCTACTAGATGAACAAACGGCTCTGGGTCAGAAATATGAAGCGCACCACCATCAAACAGAAGCACAGTATTGTGGGGTGATGCGCCAAACGTGTTAACGACCGCGTCGAGTTCACCGAAGCTACGCAAGCGCTCCATATCGGATAGGGATAAACGCAGACAGATAGGCCAATCCCGATTTGCCGACGTGTAGCGCTTCACCGCTTCAACATAGGAGGGTGAACTTTGTAGGCTCACAATGGGTGCCGCAAAGGCACCTTCCAACCAAGCACGCTCGATCAGCTCCGTGAGGGGATGTCGGCGACATGCGGCCGCATGTTTATCATCATCGACAAGGCTTGCATCAACAAATACGGGCCGCTTTCCCCAGTTGGCGCTAAGCCTCGCACCAAACGAACGGATATGTTCGAGCGGAGACAAAACGCGCTGTTCGTCCGGATCAAAACCCCCGGATGGTGGAATGCGAAAGGCGGGGAGAAGCCGTCCCGACATTGCGCCTCGCGCGGTTCCCAACGCCTTGCACTCGCCGGATTTCCACTTGAGTTGTGGCATGTACAAGGCATCACGAACGCTCATGTCCTACTCCATTAAGCCCGCATTTTTTATGAGGAGACGAATCTTACCATTGCCTATCAAGTCAGAAAATTCCGAATAATTTCCACGTTCTTTTCGTATACGCCCAGCAACCAACGCCTCATGGATATTCCACTTCACAGCGAATTCAACAATAGCTTCGGGCGACTTGGTGAACCGAACGAACGAAGCGTCCCAAGCCTCGTTTGGGATAATTGCGTTGGTTGCAAAATCATCTGCCTCAGATTCAAGTTTTTCAGAGAGGTCATCTCCCTCTTCATCCAGAAATCCATCGGTTAACAATGGCCCCCAGTGACGGGTGACGTGGCCCAATTCATGTAAGAGTACATACCAGAAATTATCAATTCGGTCGTGGCGCAGGGTCATGCCTATTACGGCATAACGACCATCTAGGCTCATTGCAGCACCATCGAGTTTCGTCTTCTCAAGATGCTTCTCAAAAACAACAATGACACCGTGAGATAGGAGCATGTCAATCGCCAATACTGGTCCATCAGGCATCC
Organism: Sphingomonas sp. So64.6b; assembly: GCF_014171475.1. Taxonomy (NCBI): domain Bacteria; kingdom Pseudomonadati; phylum Pseudomonadota; class Alphaproteobacteria; order Sphingomonadales; family Sphingomonadaceae; genus Sphingomonas; species Sphingomonas sp. So64.6b. Next base: position 4,666,188 of record NZ_CP048817.1, on the reverse strand, counting down.
GGCTGAATGACACTAGTGCCTTTATTGTATCCGGCGTTAGTGGCTTATAACGCCTGGCGAGCCCGGCCTTTCGTCGTGCTTTCGATAAAATGCGAGCTTGCCAAGAGAGCAAAGCGGCCTGCTTAACGCGCGAACCTACCCCCGCAGTTTTCCGATGAAGCGCTTTAGATGGCTGAATCACGCCAGAATTTGTAAAAAAGACCGCCAAAGCACGCTTCTTTTCCGACGCTGACGCCCGCCGAAGATTCAGTTTTTGATCGAACCATCCCTTTGCGTTCATTTCGCTCAAAGGAAACTGGCTGGGGTCGATTGAATTCAGGAAATCTGACGCGAAAGCATCCGATGATGGCTTCACAGTTATTTTACCAGTGAAGTTTACGTCCAAGACCCGGGCGATGTACTCCAAACGCCGAAGGTTAGCGGTTTCATACGCATCCTTCTCATAACGCTGTATCTGCTGCTCCTTCAGCCCTGCTAATCTCGCTAATTCCCTTTGTGTCAGACCCTTTGCAATTCTAGCCGATATTAGCTCCTTGCCAATGCTGGCAAAAGAGGACATCGCAAACTCGGTCGCTTCGCCGCTTTTTAGAGCATCGTACGCCTCAATTTGCTCTCGAAGTTCAGCAACTTGCCGCTGATAAGAAGTCCGTTGTGCCTCCGCGATAACAGGCGCGACACCCCGCTTGATAGATTTAAGAATGTCAAAGTCAGCAAGCGCGTCCTCATAAGAAATGAGTGCAGCCTTAGTTACCTTATATTCTTGATCGTTTCTGATCATACGTTGAGTATCTCAAGCATATTAAGTTTGATTCCAATCATTCCACGAAGGATGCCGGTTACCTTGTCTTTGGACAGAAACTGATAATGCCTACATTCTGGTCCATCTCCAGCTGCGCTGACGAGGAGGTCACCGCGATATCTACGATTCTGCTCCAGCCTCTGATTGTCGTCCCAAAGGAGCGGACTTACCTGATCCGACACACCGCAAGGGTCCCAGCATGCGTCATAGTCGCCAGGATACTCTTTCGAAGTGACATAACTTCCGCCCAAGTAGATTCGGCCGCATCCAAATTCGCGTAGGTCCCGACATGCGTCGACGAAGCCAGCGAACAGCCAAGCGCGATGATCATTATACGCGAACGCTTCTCGTACCTCCCGTAGACTTACATGGTGAAGCCCCGGGGGGAGGATTCCTTCCGATTGACCCGGGGTTTCGATAAGGGATGGTAGCATAAGCACAACAATATCGTTGTGTCGTTCGAGAGGCAAGCTGTGATCGTCCGCTCGGTGTTTTCGGGCTCGCTGTGGCGAAAATTGAGTGTGTAACGAACATTGATGCCCGGTGCCCCGCTCCACCCTCAGCCCCCAACCTCACCCAACATATGATCCGCCAAGCTGTAACAATGGCTCGCCTGATAGGCGTTCCGGCCGCGGTTCATATGCGTCAGGTTGAACGCCCGGATCCCCTGCAGCGCAGGCTGCGTCGCGAGGAATTTGGCGATCGACACAAAGCCGCGGACCTTGATGCCGAAAATGTCTTCGCCACGGGGGAAGATATAGCTGACGTCCTCCGGCGTCGTGACGGAGCTTTCAAGAAAGGCTTCGTCGACCGGGCCCTGATCGAGCGAGCGATCGGTGGTGAAATCGGACAGATGCACCAGGGGTTCTAGTTGTCGAACATCGCAGGAAGATCACGCCATGGACTGCCCGTTCGCGTGCGATAACAGCGTAGTCGATATGCTTCGTGTGGCAGGCTTGTTAAAACTTGCGCAGGAAAAGCCTCACGTTCGGCCACGTACCGGTTTGTTCAGGATCGCGAAATGATCCGCCTTTACACTCTGCCTACAGATGTCAGGAGGTGGGTATGAGGTGGATCATCATCATTGCTGCAACCACTATATTAACGGCGTGCGATGGTACTCCAACGGCTGACCGCAATGCCGGGATGATCACCGCCAACGGCAGTGAAGACCGCACAGCCATCGCGCGACGCGCCGCCAATCCGGATTTCAGCGCTGTCGATTCGCTGGCGAACCAGACGGGCGCTACCAACGGCGCAGCGCCTCCCGGATCGGCACCGGCCATCTCTCCAACGCGTAGCGCTGCGGCGGCGAAGCTGCCAGTGGTGACCGATCCCCGGTCGGCGATCGAGGCGGCAATCCAGGTCTCTGCGCGCGGAGACGATGGGATCAGGACGCTGCCGCTTTCGCCGGACCTCCTTGTGGCCCTTCGCCGCGTCGAAGCCACAAGCGAGGTCGGCAGCTACGACCATGATTTCCTTACTGGCAGTCAGGAGGCGCTACCGGTTCGCATCCTGGGCAGTTCGTCCCGCCGGACGGTGGACGGCCTTGAGGTGACGCACCGTATCGAGAACGCTGCCGGATCACGAACGCTGGTTTCGGTCTGGTCGCCACGGGGCGACGGCAGTTGGCAACTGGAGGATGTGCGCGCCGAAGGAACCACGCTGCTCACATTACTGACCAGCGACGGGGCATAATAGCGCTTAAGGAGAACGACGATGAAAACATTCATGCTGGCCGCGGCAACAATCGCCCTGACCGTGCCGACGATGCTGGGTGCGCAGGAATGGATCCCTGCCCAGGAACGTCGGTTGAGCGCAGGTTACAACGACTGCGTAAAGGCCGCCGACGGCGTGATGCCCGACACGATACAATGTACGCAGGCCGAGCATGGAAAGCAGGACGCGCGACTCAACCAGGCATACCGGATGGTGATGACCCGCTTATCGGCAGCGCGGCGCGGCGTGCTGCGCAACAGCCAGCGCGACTGGATTCGGGAAAGGGATGGGACGTGTCAGCGCCGTTGGGATGAGGCGGGTGGTGGCCAGGCGTCGGATCTTGAGCAATCCTCGTGCCTGCTGCGCCAGACCATCGCGCGGACGATGTGGCTGGAGCGATATCGCTGATCGGCGCGAGTATCCTAGTTGGTTCACGAGAGTATGCGCTTACGGGACTCGAAGTCTATCTCGCCGCAATTGCTCAAGGACGAGGGTGGCTTTCGAGGCAGGGCCAGACGAGCATTGTTCCCCGCTCAGCCCTCAACCTCACCCAGCATATGATCCGCCAGGCTATAGCAGTGGCTCGCCTGATAGGCGTTCCGGCCGCGGTTCATGTGCGTCAGGTTGAACGCCCGGATCCCGTGCAGCGCACGGCGCGTCGCGAGGAATTTGCCGATCGACACAAAGCCGCGGACCTTGATGCCGAAAATGTCTTCGCCACGGGGGAAGATATAGCTGACGTCCTCCGGCGTCGTGACGCAGCGTTCGAGAAAGGCTTCGTCGACCTGGCCGTGATCGAGCGAGCGATCGGTGGTGAAATCGGACAGATGCACCAGGAACAGCGCACGGATATCTTCGCCGTCGGCATAGAGCGAGGATAGCTCCATCCAGCTTGCGTTGACGCGGACAAGCGCCTTGCCTGGCGTCGAGGGCAGGCAGGACACCGACCAGTAATAACGTTCGGTCCGGCGCGGGATCGGGATGCAGTCGCTGCCGTAGCGGCGGAGAGTTTCGAGGACCTTGGGTGCCTGTGGCAGGCGCCGCAGCTTTTCGGACCGTGCGAGATATTTGAGACGCAATTCCAAGTCCTGCGTACGATCCTCGACATCGTCCGGGATCGCCTTGCCCTGCATCCAGTCGTGTTGCTGCCGGAGATCGAGGAAACGGCGCAGGCCGGTGGTGGCTGGGCGGCGAGGCGCGCTCACCGCGGATACCATGGCGGCGCGGCCAGTTCGAACGGGTTGCCGGCGCGTCGATCGCCGCCGGATATCGCCTCAGCCAACGCAAATGGACGGGCAGTTCCCCTGCGCATGTCGCCTTCACCTCAAGCTATCGTCATGTCCCGGCGGTCCTGATCGGCCGAACGGCTTTATTTTCAAAGGGGTTTCTCGGCCGTCCGGCAATGGCGGAAATATGCCCGCGGTCGCTCCTTCCTTCAAAGAGGGAAGCCGAACCGATGAAGTCCTTTGCCGCCATGACCATCGCCGCGCTGTGCGCGTCCACCGCGGTGAGCGCCGCGCCTGCCCCTGCCCCCGCGCCGCGCGCGCCGGCCGGGGCAGGAACGGGGGCGGCCGCGCCGATCGTGGTGCCGCCGCTTGTCTATACCAGGCGCGTGTTGAAGAACGGCATGACGATCTATGCGATGCGCGATCCAAAGGCGGCGTCGGTGTCGCTGTATATGTGGTACAAGGTCGGTCAGCGCGACGACCCGAAGGAGCGCGCGGGCTTCGCGCATCTGTTCGAACATCTGATGTTCAAGCCGACGCGCAACCTGCCGCAGGGCGCGTTCACCTATATGAGCACGATCGTCGAGAGCGCCAATGCGACGACCCTGTTCGACGATACGCTTTACACCACCACCGCGCCGGCCAACCGGCTCGAGACATTATTGTGGCTCGAAGGCGAGCGGTTGAAGAATTTGGTGATCGACCAGGCCAATTTCGCGTCGGAGCGCGACGTGGTGAAGGAGGAGCTGCGCCAGCGCATCTTCGCCGCGCCCTATGGCCGGATCCTGTTCAAGCTGATCCCGGGCTTCGTGTTTTCGACGCATCCCTATGCCCGGCCGATCGGCGGCACGGCGGAGGATCTCGACAAGGCGACGCTGGCCGATGTTCGCGCGTTCCATGAGGCATTTTATCGCCCCGACAATGCGGTGATGGTGATCGCGGGCAATTTCGAGCCCGCACAGCTCGACGCCTGGACCGACCGCTATATCGGGTCGATCCCCAAGCCAGCGACGCCGCTGATCCAGATCCCGCCATCGGTCGAGCCGGAGCGGACCAGCCCGCGCCTGGTCGATGCCTATGCCCCCAATGTGCCCCTGCCCGCGCTGGTCGCGGCATGGGTCGCGCCGCCCGAGGCGAACATGGATTCGGCGGGGATCGATGTGATCGAGGCGCTGTTGACAAACGGGGCCGCGTCGCGGCTCAACCGGGTGCTGATCACCGACAAGCAATTGGCGTCGTCGGTCGTGACGTATAATTTCGACACGCGCGACGGCCATGCCTTTGCCATCGTCACGACATTGGCCAAGGGCGCCGATATGGCGGCGGCACGGAGCGCGCTCGATGCCGAAGTCGCGCGGCTGCGCGATACGCCGGTCGCCGCCGCCGAACTGGCATCGGTCAAGAACGCGATGCTTGGCGCGGCGCTGAGCGATCGCGAAACGCCGGCGGGACGCGTCGTGCTGGTCGGGGACGGCGATGTCCTGTCGGGCGACCCCGCGCATGACGACAAGAGGCTCGCCGCGATCCGCGCGATGACGCCGGCCGATGTGCAGCGTATCGCCACGCGGTGGCTGAGCGCGCAGCGCCAGGTGACGATCCGCTATCAGGACGAAAGCCAGCGCCCGGCGGGTTATACCGGCGACGCGTCGACCAACCAGGTCGCGGCGATGGGGCCGATCGTGCCGCCGGCGACGCGGACGCCGGTGACGATCGCGTCGGAGGGCGAACGCGAACAGCCGCCGGGCCCGGGGCCGCAGCGGCGCGTGGTGCCGCCGATCATCGAGGCGAAGCTGGCCAATGGCCTGACGCTGGTCAGCGCGCGATCGACCGAAGTGCCGCTGGTCACGCTCGAGCTGGTCATCGCCGGCGGCGACGCGGCCGACCCGGCGGGCCATGCCGGGCTGGCCGATTTGACCGCGGCGCTGGCGCTGCGCGGCGCCGGTACGCGCGACGCGGCCGCACTTGCCGCGGCGGTCGGCGATCTGGGCGGGCGGATCAGCGCGGCCGCGCAGGCCGATGCGACGATCGTGAAGATCACCGTGCCGGCCGCCAATGCCGATGCCGCCGCCGCGTTGCTTGGCGATGTCGCGCTGCGGCCGGGCGCGGCACCCGAAGAGCTCGATCGCGAGCGGCGCAAGCTGTCCGATGCGCTGACGGTGAGCGAGAAGCAGCCGGTCCAGCTCGCGCTGCGCGTGCTGCCGGCGGCGCTGTTTGCCGGCACGCCCTATGGCGCGGTGGCGACGCCGCGATCGCTGGCCGCGATCGATGCGGCAGATGTCGCCGCGACGCGCGCCAAATGGGGGCCGCGCGGCGCGACGCTGGTGGTGACCGGATCGCTCGACGCGAAGCAGGCGGCGGCGCTTGCCGAGCGCATTTTCGGCGGCTGGCGCGGCGGGGCGCCCGCGCCGGCCTTCACCGCCAGCGCCGCGCCACACCGGATCATCGCGATCGATTTGCCGGGCGCGCCGCAAAGCGCGGTGATCGCCGCGTTGCCGACCGGGCCACGCAGCGCGGGCGACCAGCGCGCGCTGCAAGTCGCGAACGCGATCGTCGGCGGCGGCTCGATCGGCTGGCTGTCGAAGGAGATTCGCGAGAAGCGCGGGCTGAGCTATGGCGCGGGCAGCCAGATCGACATGCGGCGCGGCGGCGGTTTCGTGATGGCCGCATCGCAAACCAAGACCGCGTCGGCGCCCGAAGTCCTCGACCTGATACTGGCGCAGTTCGCGCGGCTTCCGGCCAATCCGCCGAGCGCGGCGGAAGATGCGGAGCGCAGCGAGTTCGTGTCGCGCATCCTGGCGTCGCAGACCGACCGGACCGCCGGGCTGGGCGACTATCTCGCCGGGCTGGTGGCGACGGGCACGCCGCTGTCGGTGGCGCGCGCCGAGCTGAGCCCCGGCGCCGCGGTGTCGCCGGCCGAAATCGCCGCAGCGGCGAAACGGATAGACCCGGCGACCGCGACGGTGCTGGTGGTCGGCGACAGCAAAATGTGGCTGCCGGCGCTGCGCGCGGCGCATCCCAATGTCGAGCTGATCGATGCAGCGGCGCTGATCGGCAAATGACATGATGCGGATCGACACCGCCGAGCGCACCGTGGCATGGTTCGACAAATATTTAAAAGGATCGCGCGATGCCCGCTAATCTCTGGTTGATCGCTCTTGCGGCGATGTCGGCGCAACAGGCCCCGGCCCGGCCCGACGACGCTGCCGCGGTCAGCTATGCCAATGTGCAGCAGCTGGCGCTGGCGCAGCGCGGGCCGGCGCAAGGATGGCAGGTGACCGCGAGCGGACTGCACTGGCGTCGCGTGAAGGGCGATGGCGCCGGTGTTCATCCCGGCCCGGACGACGAGGTGACGGCGCATTATGCCGGGACGTTCGTCGATGGCGCGACGTTCGACAGCTCCTATGCACGGGCCGAACCGATCACCTTTCGGCTGGGACAGGTGATTCCCGGCTGGCGGGAGGCGCTGCCGCTCGCCGGTATTGGCGATGTGCTGGAAATCGCGGTTCCCTGGACGCTCGCCTATGGCCCGCGCGGCAAGGGGCCGATACCCGGCGGAGCGACCCTGTTGTTCACGGTCGAATTGATCGCCGTCAACGGCACGCCGGCCGCGCCGTGATGAAACGCGCCGCCGGCGCCGCGTTGATCGCCATCGCCACTGCGCTGGCAGCGCCCGCGACGGCGCAGGATGCGTTGCAATGGCTGGAAGCGCCAACCGACGCACGCGCGCTGGACTGGGCGCGGCGGGAGACGCGAGCAGCGCAGGCGACGATCGCCGCGATGCCCGATCATGCGACGATCGAGGCGGAGCTGAAGACGGTGCTCGCCGCCGGCGACCCGCCGCCCGATTTTCTGCTGATGGGGTCGGTGACGCTGCGTTTCCAGCGTTCGGTCGCGCATCCGCACGGCGTGCTGGCAGTCGGCCGCCGCGCGGGCGATGGCGCGCCCGGCGGCTGGCGTGATATTCTTGACCTCGATGCGCTGCGCAAGACGGAGGGCAAGCCGTATGAATTGCGCTTCGGCCGGCTTGGCTGCGCAGCGCCGGCTTATTCGCGTTGCATCATTGCGCTGTCGCCGCAGGGTGGCGATGAAACCGAGTTGCGCGAATTCGATCTGATTACCGGCCGATTTGTCGCGGATGGCTTCCGCACCGCAGCGGGCCGGACGTTCGCGGCCTGGCTCGACAAGGACCGGCTGCTGATCGAGCATGGCCTGAACGGCGCGCCGACGCTGCCGACCGGCTGGCCGGCGACCGTCGCGTTATGGATGCGCGGCACGCCGCTCAGCGCGGCGAAAATCGTCTACCGCGCGCAGCCGACCGATATGCTCATGTCGCTCGGCGTGACCGGCGAGGGTGCGGGCCGTGTCGGCGTCATCACGCGCGCGATCGATTATTCCAACTTCGAGCATTTGATCGTGCGCGGCGACGGATCGGTCGAAACGACGCCGATCCCGCGCAAGGTCAAGATGCTGTCGGACAATATCGGTGGCGGCCGCATCTTCGCCCAGCTCGGCGAGGCAGCGACCGTCGGTGGCCGGTCGCTGCCCGCCGAGACGATCATCGCCTATGATATCGCGGCGAGCGTACCGGCGCAGCGGGTCGGTATCGTCCTTGGCCCGACTGACGACGAGTTCCTGGCCAACGGCTATCTGGCGCCGGGCCGCAGCGGCGTGAAAATGGTGCTGACCCGGCGCGGCGTGCAGCGGATCGTCACCGCGACGCGGGGCAAGGACGGCTGGACGCGCGCGCGCGGCGAGGCGCAACCGGCGGGGACGGCGATCGGCTTCGGTGCGATCGATCCGGACAGCGATGCGGTCGTGATGCATCGCGCCGGTTATCTGCTCCCCAACCGGCTCGAACTGGTCGGCGACACCGGCAAGGCAGTGCCGCTTTATGCCGAGAAGCCGGCATTCGATGCGAGCGGTTTCGTCACCGAGTTAAAGACCGCGACGTCGAGGGACGGCACGCCGATCGACTATTATCTGGTGCGCCCGAGGACAGCGAAGCCCGGCGCGATCCCGCTGCTGATGACCGGCTATGGCGCATTTGGGGTTTCCGTCACCCCCGAATATCTCGGCCGCACCGTCGGCGGTAAGGCGCTGGTGCCATGGCTTACGCGTGGCGGCGCGCTCGCGGTGCCGATGATCCGTGGCGGCGGTGAGCGCGGCGAGGCCTGGCATCAGGCCGCGATCCGCGGGAAACGGCAGAACAGCTATGACGATTTCGCCGCGGTGACCGAGGCGATCATCAAGGACGGCTTGACCAGCCCGAAGCATATCGGCGTGTTCGGCAGCTCGAACGGCGGACTGTTGGCCGCCGTCATGGGCACGCAGCGCCCCGACCTTTACGGTGCGATCGTCAGCGACGTGCCGCTGACCGACCTTGTCCGAATGCCCTTCATGGGCATGGGTGCTGCCTGGGTAAATGAATATGGCGATACCAAGAACCCGGCGTTGCTGGCGGCGATCAGCGCCTATTCGCCCTATCAGAACGTCGTCGCGGGCAAGCATTACCCGCCGTTCCTGGTCACCGTCGCGACGTCGGACAACCGCGTCGGCCCCGGCCATGCGCGCAAGCTCGCCGCGCGACTGAAAGAGGTCGGCGCACCGGTCTATTATCTGGAGGACCAGGAGGGCGGCCACGGCGTCAGCGACCCGCTCAGCCGGCCGGAGCTGATGGCGGATCGCATGACCTTTCTCTTCGACACGCTGAAATGAACTTGGATTCGCTGCCTCAATATGTCCCGTGCGCGTTGGTCGGATACCACCAGGAGAAACGGGTCTTCAGGTCGGTGGTCGAGAAGACGATATTGCCGCGATTGCGTTCGTAACCCATCGCCGCGCGACCATTGAGTGTCCCGGTCCACCATCCGCTGTTTGAGCGTCCTTCGAAGATGACCCGACGATTGCCCGCGAGGAAGGTCATGCGATGCACACCCGGCGCGCGTAGCTGATCGACGAATACGCAAAGATTGTCGGGCGCGTCATTGATCGCGCAACGGACTCGCTCGCGCCCGCCTTGCGCTTGCGCGGCGCCGAGGGATGCGCCCAAGGCTGCAAGCCCAAGCAGTACCGATATCGTCCGCGCTGATATCCAGGGTCGCTGCATCGTTTTTCTCCTTCGCTGCTGCTTGGGTGGCGGCCACCGATCCGGTTCAAACGCACGAGCGCCGAAATCGGGATAGTCGGATCGATTATGGCTTCGAACGTGCATTTTGGCCGATAGTCGCTGCTTATTGAGCACAGGAGTCCGTGTCGTGCAGCCCATTCGCCAGGCCCCACCGCCGCCGCCACCGTCCCCTCCTGTGCTGCTTCCGGTGCGTGGGCCTGCGCTGCCTGGTATCCAGCCGACTTCCTCCTATCGCAGCGATTGGGCAACGCAGCCCGCCGGCCCTCAGCCGATCGCCGGCCGCCCAACCCCGCCACCCGAGGCGCAGGAGGGGATCGGCTCCTTCTTCACCGGCGCGGTTGCGGGCAATTTCAGCGATAACCACACCTGGTCGGCGACCGCCGGGCAAGTCGCGATGGGCTTCGTGCCGATCGCAGGGCAAATCGCCGATGTCCGTGACACTGCCGCATCGATCGGTCAGATCGCGCGCGGCGAAAGCGGTGGCTGGCTCAACCTCGGCGCATCGCTGATCGGTTTCGTGCCCGGCATCGGCGATGCGGCGAAGGCAGCACTGCGTGGCGGCGGCAATGCCGCGCAGGCGGGTACCGATGTCGCGCGCACCGCCGCGCGCACTGCGGATGGCGCGGTGACGCCGGGCGCCGCACGCAAGCTGGCCGAGCCGCCGGCGCTTCAGCCCGCGCCGCGCGCCGATACACCGCCGCCGAGCGGGCCGGCCTCCCGGCTGGCCAACGCGGCCGATGAAGGCCCGACGCTGATGGAGCGCGCCGAGCTGGCGGGCGATGTCTACAAGACCGGCGCCAAGGATAGCTCGATTTCCCCGCCGGCGGGTTTTCGCGTCGCGAGCGCCGACGAGATCAAGGGACTCGGCGTCGATGCCAATCTGCTTGGCAAGGCCGATGAGAAGGGGTTCTTCGCACGGGTCTATGCCCATGATTCCCCGGCCGGCACCTCCTATACGGTCGCTTTCCGCGGCACCAACCCGAGTTCGATGAAAGACATCGCCGCAGACGCCCAACAGGCATTCGGCGCCGATTCCGTCCATTATGCGCGCGCGCTCGAAATCGGGCGCCAGCTGCAGAATTCGGGCGCGGAAGTGACGCTGGTCGGCCATTCGCTCGGCGGCGGCCTTGCCGCGGACGCGGCAATCGCCTCGGGACGCGATGCGACCACCTTCAACGCCGCAGGCCTGCACGGATCGACCATCGCCAAGGCGGAAGCCGCCGCCGGCGGCAGAGTGGCGGGCGATGTCGACAATTACCGCGTCGACGGCGAAGCGCTGACCATGTTGCAGGAGAATCCCGGCGCACGTGGCGTCGTCGGCGCGCTTGCCGGCGGTGCGACCGGTGCTGGAATCGGCTCGATCATCCCCGGGCTCGGCACGATCGTCGGCGGCATTGGCGGCGCGATCGGCGGCGGCGTGGGCGCGGCCAAGCTCGACTTGCCCAAGGCGTTCGGCGATCAACACACCATGCCCTATGTAAAGCCCGAAGGCGCGTCGTGGTGGCAGAACAATCCGGTCAACCGGCACATGATCGATGCGGTCCTGGCCAGCACGGCGCGTTACACCGGCGGCTAAGCGGTTGACGCGCCCGTCCCGGTGGGGCGATGCTGGCGCATGAACTTGAGGATATCATGATGGCGGGCGATGCGCGGTTCGATCGCTTCGTCGGTGGCGCGGCTCTTCCGACCCGCAAGGACGTGGTCGGCAATCTGCGCATCGGCTCGTCGGCTCAGGCGCTTGCCGAAGCGTTGTTCGACCACGATCTCGACGCCGCACAGCGCTATCTGGCGCGCGATCCCGCTTTGGCGTCGTTCAGGATCGGCGACACCTATGACATGCTGTGCATCGCGCTCGCGACGGCGTCGACCGATGCGCTCGACTTGCTGATTGCGCATGGCGCGCAGGTCGAGGGGCCGGCGCTGGCGTTGGCGATGATGGCGGACGATCCCGCTTTTGCGATGCGGCTCCTTCAATCCGGCGCAAAGGCGACTCCGGCCGACAATCCCCTCGGCGCGATGCGGGCGGCGATCGCGGCAAACTCGATCGGCGGCGTCAGACTGCTGCTTGATTTCGGTGCGGACCTCAAGGCGGCGGGTCCAACCGGGACCCGTTCCTTGCAGGTCGCGCTCGACATGGAGCGTTTTCGCATCGCCGAACTGCTGCTCGATCGCGGCGCCGACCCCTGGGCGATCGATGCCAGCGGCGCCAATCTGGGGACGTCGGCCACGACACAGATGTTCACCAACGTGCCCGAAGAAGCGGCGGCACAGACCCGGCTGGCACAGCGGGCGCTGGCGCTTGGCTGGCCCAATCCGGCACTGACCCCCGGTCAAATCCGCGAGGCGGCGCTGGCCGGAGACTGGCCGCCGCCGGGTGTGAGGGCTGCGCCAGTGCCTGCCGATATTCTTGCGCTGCTCACCGCGCGCGCCAAGGGCACCGCCACGATCCAATAACCAAGAGCACGCCGGACTGCTCGCCGGAGGAGTGTCTCGGGTCAGGGGTCTTCGATGGCCAGTGCCCCCAATGTGACGCCGGCTTCTTCCAGATACGCACCCAGGCCCTGCAGGCGATCGCCATAAGCGCGGCCGCCGTCACCGACTTGCAGCGCGATATCCAGCGCGCCAGCGGCGTTGCGCACCAGCCTTGCGCCGGTCGCGGGCCACGCATTGGCACCGAACCGGACCTGCACCTCACGCGCGCCCTTGCCGTTCTCGCGCGTCCATAGATCGGCGAGCATTTGCGCAAAGGCGCTCGCGTCCACATGCGGAGCGGGCATTGCCGGCATTGCCAGCGGGACGATCGGCACGCTCTGGGCCGGCGCGCCGAAGCCCTGGCCATGCTGATCCTGCGATTCCCGCTCGCGCACGATCAGATCGGCATCGCGCGCTTTCGCATCGACCGTCGCGGTGAAGCTCTCCCGCTCGCCATGCGCGCCAAGTTTTGCTTCCTTGCCCAATTTGGTGCGGGATTCGGGCGGCAGGCCCATCGTCTTGCGCGCCGCGGCAAAGGCATCAGACATCGCCTTTGCGTCGCTTGGCTGAGCGCGTGCCGGGGCGGGCTGCGGACGCGACGCCGGCGTCCGGCTCGGCTGGCTACGGGTGGCACTATTGACGCTGGTCATCGCATCCTCCTCGATTCATCGACTTCTTCCGCACTGCGGTCTTCATTGGCGCGCGCCACTGCCCGGCGTGCCGCGGCGGCACGCTCGGCAAGAATATCGTGGCGAGCCCGGGCAATGATCATCGTCTTGCGCCGCGCCGTTTCCGCCGCGACGCACAGTCGCTCGGCCTCGCGGGCGTCGTTCAGCGCGCTGCGTGCCACCGACTGGGCGAAGCGCATGCGATCGACTACCGCCAGCAACCGTTCGGCTTCGTTGGGATCGTCGGCCAGCCGATCGCGTGACTGACGATAAGCGCCTTCCGCATCGATCGAGGCCGCGTCGGCGTGCGCCCGCGCCTGTTCGGCACGGAGCGTTTCAGCACGCGCTACGGCCAGCGCGGATGCGGCGCTGTTCATGCGCACTTCGCGCAGCCGCACCAGCATCGCGGCTTGGCGCCGGGCATCCGCGCTCATCCGCCGATCCCCCTCAGCCGGATCAGCGCGCTATCCCATGCTTCGGGCACGGTCGCGTCCTGACGGAGCAGCGCCTCGATCTCCGGTTTGGCGATAATCGCACGGTCAGCGACCGGATCCGCGCCGGCACGATATTCGCCGACCTGAACGAGGAATTCGATCTCGGCATGTTTTGCCATCAACGCCCGTACCTGAGTCGCCGCGGCGCGGTGCGGCGCGTTGGCCAGTCGCGGGAACAGGCGGCTGAGGCTCGCGAGGATGTCGATCGCCGGGTAATGTCCCGCCGATCCGAGCTTGCGCGACAGGATGATATGCCCGTCGAGGATCGAGCGGACTTCCTCGTCGATCGGGTCGCCGCCCTCCTCATCCTCGACCAGCACCGTGTAGATCGCGGTGATCGACCCGGTCTCGTCATTGCCGGCGCGCTCGAACAATCGCGGCAATTCGGCGAAGACCGAGGGTGGGAAACCACGCCGCACCGCCGGTTCGCCCGCCGCCAGCCCGATCTCACGAAGAGCGCGCGCGAAGCGGGTGACCGAATCCATCAGCAGCAGCACGCTTTTGCCCTCGGCCCGGAATCCCTCGGCGATGGCGGTCGCATGATGCGCCGCGCGAACCCGTTCCATCGCGGCGCGATCCGAAGTCGCGCAAATGACGACCGATCGCGCCAGCCCTTCCGCGCCGAGACTGTCTTCGATGAATTCGCGCACTTCACGTCCGCGTTCGCCAATCAGCGCGATGACAATCACATCGGCCCGGGCGAAGCGCGCCATCATCGCAAGCAAAGTCGATTTGCCGCCGCCGGCCGCCGCAAAGACGCCGACGCGCTGGCCGGTGCCGATCGTCAGCAGCGTGTCGATCGCGCGAATGCCGGTGACCAATGGCGTATCGATCAGCGCACGCGCCATCGGCAGCGGCGCGGGCATATGCAGCGAGCGGCGCGGCAGATCGGCCGGCAGGTCGCCCTTGCCGTCGATCGGCCGCCCGCGGCCGTCGAGCACGCGCCCGAGCAGCGCCGCGCCGACCTGCACCCGGTCGTCGCCCGGACGCACGATGACTTCGGCATCGACCGACAGGCCGCGGACATCGGCCAGCGGGGTCAGTATCGTCGCATTTCCGGCGATGCCGACAACCTCGACCGGCACCACATGGCCCGTCGCCGGTTCGATCACTTCGCACGATTCACCGATCCGCGCGGTAATCCCGGTCACCTTCAGGGTCGTGCCGAGGATCTCAACGATCCTGCCCCTGCGCTCGACCGTGGTCGCGCGGTGTAGCCCGTCGAGCAGGCTCTCGACCATGCGGCTGGGCGCGTCAGTCGCCATCGGCCATCTCACCAGAGCCATGGCCGCGCCAGGCATGTTCGATTGCGCTCAGCTGCACGTCGAGACCCGCTCGGACCTGGCCCAGCGCGGTTTCGATGATGCAATCGGTGTTGGTCAGCGTGGCGTCGCCTTCGACGAGAATCCCCGCGCGCCCGTCGAACCGGACCCGGACGATATCGACCATCGCCGGCGCGACCCGCACGGTCGCACCATCATCGGGAGCGATCGTCGCTGTGGCACGCTCAGCCAGCCCGGCGACCATTTCAGCTGCGCCGACATCGCCCGCGATCCGGCGCACCACCGCCAGGGCAAGCTGTGCGATCTCGGCCTGCCGCTCGCGCCGTATCTCGCCGTCGCGCACCGCAAGGCGCAGCCATTCGGCACGGACATCGTCTTCGCCGGCGCGCACGCCTTCCGCCCGGCCCGCTTCGAATCCCTCTGCCCGAGCCGCGGCGACCGCTTGCTCGGTAGTGTTGCGCAGCGCGGCCGTTCCGGCGAGCAGCGCCGCCACATCCCCGAACCGGTCGACATCGCCTGCGGACACGACCGGATCGTCAGTCGCGGCGGTGGTGAAAGCATCGGCGTGGAGGACAACGTAACTCATGCCGCCTCCGCCGTCAGCGCCGCATCCAGCCAAGTGGAGACCAGCACAGGGTCCTGCGGCAGGTCGCCCTGCGGCGCCCAACCGAGATAGTCGCGCAACGCGGGGCTCAACTGGCTGCGCAGCAAGGCGAAACCGCGCGCTTCGATCTGGGCCGGCGCGACAGGCGCATCGCTGGTCCCGTTGATGGTGTCGGCCAATTGGATCGCCCAGTCGAGCATGTCTTCACCGGCCAGCGTTGCGATCGCGCCGAGCCACCGGCCATCGATCGAGTTGGCCAACACTGGCGCGATCGACAGCAGTGCGACACGCAGTGCGAGGCGGCGTTGCGCCTCGCGCGTGCCACGCAGCCACACCGGCACGGCGGCGAGATCACCGATCGTCGCTTGCCCCAGCGCAACGCCGTTCATCCGCATCAACAAGGCATTGCCGCGCCGTTCGTCGGGAGTACCGGAGAGCGCCGTCAGGTCGCTGCCGATCGAAGCGAGCGCGGCCCGGGCCGCCGCGGCACTCACCGCTTCACCTCAGTACCGGGCAATATCTCGGTCCTGGCATTGGCGGCGGCGCGGCGCTGCAACCAGCGCCGGAACGCGGGGTACCCCAGCGCGCCGAGCAACAACAGCACGAAGATCGGCGCGATCGTCACAAGGCTGGAGCGCGTCATCGTACTTGCCGATTCGATCTGCGCGAGCGGCAGCGGCTGAGCCGGGAAGGTCTCGACCGAGACATTCTCGTATTTCAGGCCCTCGATCGAATTGACCACGAGCGCCTTGATCTTGCCGACCTGGCTCTGGATGTCGGTGCCCGGACGATATTTGATAAACACCGACGCGCCCGACGGCTTGGGCGCATCGGCCAGCGGTTGATCCGCCGGCAGCGCGAGGTGGACGCGCGCCTGCACCACCCCGTCGATCTCGGAAATGGTGTGCGACAGTTCCTGGCTGAGACCGTAGATCAGCCGCGCCCGTTCCTCGGTCGGCGACGAGACGAAGCCTTCCTTCTTGAACACCGTGCCGAGGGTGGCGAATTCCTCGCGCGGCAGGCCTTGCGCGTGAAGAATCTCGACCGCGCGCGAAAAATCGCCCTGGCCGGTCGACAGCGTCCAGCCCTTCTCGCCATTGTCGGCCTTGTTCGCACTGATCCCGGCGCTTTGCAGCACCGCGATCATCTCATTGGCCTGTGACTCGGTCAGCTTGCCGTAGAGTTCCGCCCGCCCGCACGCGACGAGCAGAAGGGCAAGCCCGATCATCAGCGCGGGCCGCAGGCGCTTGCTCCCCATGCGTCCGGTCCATGCATGCATCGTCTCTCTCCTTCGCCCGCCGCCCACGCGGTTACGATTGCTGGCGGAACAGCTGCTGGATGCCGTCCGACGTCCGGTTGGCGATGTTCGAGGTCAACTGGCAGTGAAACATGAACTCATGGCATCGCATGGTGAGGTTCACGACTTCGCCGGGCGACATCCCCATCCCGCTGGCCTCTGCCGCCTTGGCGTATTCCGACACCGACTTCGCCTCGCCGTTGACCTTTTCGAGCTGGTCGAACACTGCCTTCACCGACGGGTCGAGGGCCGGTGCCGTCGCAAAGGGCGCTGCCCCCTGGCTGACTGATGTCAGCGAGTCCTGAAACCCGTTGATATCGGCGACCGAGGCGTTCGGTCCGGCCTGGAGCGTCTCTGTAGGCGGCGTCGGTGCAGCGCCCGCGGCCGCCGCCGCTATGGCTTCGATCGACATGATCTATCCTCCTTTTAACCCTTGCGTGCCATCGTTTCGAGCGCCTTGCCGACGCTGTCGATCGAGGTCGACGAACTGTTCGCCATGAAGCTCATGCGCATCGATTCCGCGGTCAGCTTGGTGATCTGCGACGGATTGTCGGAACCCTGCTCGCCAATCGCATCGGACATTTGCTCGATCTTCGCGGCCTGCTTGTCGAGTGTCTGTCCCCAGGCGTCGGACAGCGCCTCGAACCAGGTGCCCGCTCCACTGCTCTTGCCCATGCGATTGCCGGTCATCGGTGTGGTGGCCATCATGCCAAGGCTGCTCGTGATCGTCGAATTCGTCATTGTCTGCACTCCTTCTTCGCTTGGTGGGTAGGTCGTCGTGTCAAAATCTGAGGCTTGTCTGCCGGCCGTTCTTTTCCAGCATCACCGTATCGCCGGTGATGCTGACCAGGCGGTGGCCGCTCGGCATGATCGCGCCGTTGAAGTAGCGTGCGCCATCGACCGTCTGGATATAGGCCGGATCACCGGCGACGACGGTCGAGACTTTCTTGGTGGCGTCGGCGACCGTCTTCACCGCGACATCTTCGGGTGGCGGCATGTCGTCGCGCAGCACGAGGCGTTTGAGCGCGGGCACGTCGGTGCGCACCGCCTGAGTCAGCTTGGCCCGGCCCTCGGGGTCGAGTGGCGTCGTGCGCAGTTCGATCGCGGCCGGCCCGATCGGCCGGGCGATCGCCTGCAGGCCGCGAATCCGCGCAACATCGACGCTGGCATTGACGAGCTCACCCATCGTCTGGACATTGACGACGCCGGAAACGGCACTTGCCCTGAGCACGTCCTGCGCCTTGACGCGCTGTCCCTCATTCGCAACCACGCCAGTAACGCTGACCCCCGCCGGGCCGTGATCGACCGCGTTCAATTGCGGCAGACCGGCGACATCCATCGCGTGCCTGACCCGCTGGGCGGGTGAGCCGCGCAGGCCCAGCGCTTCGAGCGCGGGTGCGGCGCTGGTCGCGGCGATCAGCAGCGCGGCGACGCCGCCGAGAACGATCGCCCGACGCGGCGAAAGTAACGCACCAAAACCTTCGCCGGCGCGGCCAATCGCCGTCATCGCCTGGTCGGATATGGTCGGTGGTACAGGCGGCGGATGCGGCACGGCCTGGGCAAGACCGCCGGCCTCGCCCCAGCGTGCATTCTCAGGGTCGCCCCAGGCGATCGCCACGCCGCCGAGCGAGAATGGGACATAGGCGGGGACGATCGCTGTGCCCCCCGCCTCGATCGTCGAGCCGAGCATCGTCGCACTGCCGGACAGGATGGTGATCTGCGCCCCGCCATCAGCGCCGAGCGCCAGATCGATCGCGATGCCCTTGGTCGCGGCGTCACGAATCACGACATCCTGCCAGAACTGATATCCAATCGATATCGTGTTGCCCGGTGCGAGCGCGCGTTCGGTGCCGGCGAGGCGGCCATTGAGAATGCGCAGGACGGGACTGGATGGATCGGGGCCGGATGCAACAGGGCTGGGATCGGTCATTTCGTTCCCTCCATCGGTAACGGCAATGTGGCCATCGGCGTCGCCGGGGTCGACGTGCTGCTGACCACGGTCGCCGGGTTGAGCCGCGAGCTGAGCGTCGCGACGCGTGGCGTGATCAGGAACAGCCGCTCGGTATGCCCGCGCCGTTTCGACTTGGATTTGAACAGATTTCCGAGCAGCGGAATGTCGCCGAGCAACGGAATCTTGTATTCCATGTCGGTATCCTCATCGATCGTCATGCCGCCCAGCAACAGGCTTTCGCCATCGAGCACCATCGCCTGGGTCGAGACGCTCGCCCGGTCCACGATCGGAATGCCCTGCACCCGCGAGGTCGGGCTGATGCTGCCATCCTCGATATTGACCAGCACGCGGATGCGGGTCTGGTCGTGATCGCGGAAGACGTGCGGATTGACCCGCATCACGGTGCCGGCGGTGACGTTGAAGAGATCGACTTCCTCGCGACCCGCGACGCGGACGTAGAACGTGCGCGTCCGATCGAACACCGCCTCGACATTCGACAGCGTCATCAGCTGCGGCCGTGACACGACCCGCGCCACGCCCTTGGTTTCGAGCGCAGTGATGCGTCCGAGGAATTCGCGCTGGCTGCCGATGATCGTCGAGATCGTGCCGCCGACGCCCGACGGGGTGATCCGGTCGACATTGTCGCGCCGCGAACCCGGTGTCCGCGACAGCAGCGTGTCGCTGGCGGTGCCGTTGCCGAACAGAGCGCCGAACCCGCCCGACGAGAAGCGCCAGTTGATCCCCAGATCGCGCGCCTTGTCGGTATTGATATCGATGATCGTCGCCTCGACCTCGACCAGCTGCGGCTCGACATCCAGCGCGCGAACCAGCGAGTCATAGGATGCCATGCGTTCCGGTACGTCGCGAACGATGACCGCGTTCAGATAGGGGCTGGGCTCGATCCGCACGACGTCCTGAGTCAGCGGGACGCCCTCGCCACCGCCGCCATAGCCCAGAACGTCCGACTGCCCCGGATACTGCCCCGGCGTGGGCAGGCCGAGCAATGGTGTCTGCTGGATATTGGGCGCGACCGAATCGAGTCCGCTACCCTTCAGACGCGGCTGGCTCTGGCGCACCAGCCGGGCGCCGAACTGAGTCGTGCCGGCGAGCGCACTGCCGCCCGGACGCTGGTCGAGCACGAGGTTCTGCATCGTCGTTGCCAGACCCGGAATCCGCACTTCGCGCCCGCCGGCGGAGATCAACGTGTCCTCCGCACGGGCATAGCGCAGATAGAAAACGCGAAATTCGAGCGGCATCGATCCGCCATAGGATCGCGGCGCGGGTCCGGGTCCACCGGTATAGCTCGGCACCGGCGTTGCGCTGCCCCCCTGTGAAAGCGCGGTCACCTGTTCGATGAAGCGCGGCGTGCCGCTCGCGACGAGGTTGCCGTCACCAGCCGCGCGAAGGATGTTGCGCGAATCGCCGAGTCTTTGCGCGCGAACCTGGGCGAGGACGCGCTGTGCGACCGCGGGGCCGACCGGCAGTGTCTGCACCGTCAGCTCATTCGCCGAATAGATGTACAGTGCAGCCCCGTCATAATAGCCGACGAAATTGAACGCCTTCGAAATGTCGCGGAAAACCTTTTCGATCGGCCCGTTGAACGTACCGCTGACGGTGCCGGTAAGACCGTTGCTTGGCACGACGGGGCGGCCCGCACGGCCGAAAAGGTCGCGCAAAAAGGCACCGACCGGCTGGTCGCGAGCGACGATCGAAACCTGCGGGGCCTCGCTCTGGCGTGTCACCGCATCTTGTGCGCGGGCCGGCAAGGCCGACCCCATGGCCAGCGCGAACATTGCCGCATGCATCGCAGCGCGCTTGCCCGGGAGGTCGACCCCGTTTGTCTGGCGTTCGTCGGTCGTGACCTGCATCATTTCTCCCTTCATTCCGCCGCAAGGGCCGGTTTGGTTTCCTGGGTAACCGCGCGCGGAGGCAGGCCGATCTGGCCGACCACCTCGATCTGCGTGGTTGCCGAGAGTTCGTTGAAGGCGAGCACCTTCAGATCGAAAATATCGGGCTCGATCAGGCGGCGCATCGCGCGGCGCACCTCGAACGACGTGACGATTGCCTGGGCCCGCGTCTCATGCGCGGTCGCGATGATCGCGCGGACCAGGTCGGCGGCAATTTCGGGCTGAACCGCGAGCCGCTCGATCCCGTCGACCACTCGGGTCGATTCGCGCACCATCGTCTCCAGTTCGGTCGTCACCATCAGCGCGCGGAGCGGGCCGGTGCCGGCGGTCGAATCGATCAGGTAACGCTTGAGCGAAATGCGCGTGAGGTCGGCGATTTGCGGCGCTTCGCGTTCCTGCGCCGCCGCCTCGGTCAATCCTTCCAGCACGTCGCGCATGTTGCGCAGCGGCACTTCCTCCTCGGCGAGGCGTCGCAGCACTTCGGCGATGCGTGCTGCCGGAACCGCGCGAACGGCTTCCTTGACCACTTCGGGATATTCGTCGCCGACTCGATTGAGCAACGTCACCGCCTCCTGCACGCCGAGGAACCGGGCAAGGTTGCGGCGCAACACGGCGAGCACGCCGGCTTCGATCGCTGCGGGAGTTGCGCCTTCGCCGCCGCCGACCGGCACTTCAAAGGCGAGCAACTGCCAGCCCGGTTCGGCACCGAGCGCGGGATAATGGATCGCGATCCGCGGCATCGGCACGCCGCTGCGATGCTGCAACCGGTCGAGCATCGCCGCGAGACTCTGCACCATCATGCGTTCGTCATCGGGCGACAATTGCGGTCCGGCGATCTCAAGCAGCAGCGGCACGACCGGCTGCGGCGCGCTTGGTTCAGCGGTCAGCGCCAGCGGACGCGGCGCTTCCTTGCCGCGCGCGATGACGCGGCGCATCGGTCCCGAATGACGGATCATATAAGGCTGGAGGCGGGGATGCAGCGCCGCCCCGGCGATCAGCGAGGCGGAGCCGAGAACCAGGAACACAGCAACCGGGAAACCGGGCACCAGCGCGGCGAGGAAGGAAATCGCACCCACGAAAATCAACACGCGCGGGTTGGCGATCAGCTGGCGGTGGATCGCCTGGCCGAGATTGGCGTCGGTCTCCTCATCAGTCGAGCGAGTCACCATCAGGCCCGCCGCCATCGCGCCGAGCAGCGCCGGAATTTGCGCGACGAGGCCCTCGCCGATCGTCAGGATCGAATATTTCGCGGTCGCATCGCCCAGCGTCATGCCTTGCTGCATCACGCCGATCGCGAGACCGCCGATCAGATTGACGATCACGATCACGATCGAGGCGATCGCGTCGCCCTTCACGAACTTCATCGCGCCATCGAGGCTGCCGTGAAGCTTGCTCTCCAGTTCGAGGGTGCGGCGGCGGCGGCGCGCTTCGTCCTTGTCGATCAGGCCCGAGCGCAGGTCGCTGTCGATCGACAGCTGTTTGCCCGGCATCGAGTCGAGACTGAAGCGTGCCGCGACTTCGGCGACGCGCTCGGCGCCTTTGGCGATGACGATGAACTGGACGATCGTGATGATCAGGAAGACGACCAGGCCGACGACGATGCTGCCGCCCGCGACCATCGTGCCGAAGGTCTGGATGATATGCCCGGCATGGCCCTGAGTCAGGATCATCCGCGTCGTCGCGATCGACAGCGCGAGCCGGAACAGCGTCGACACCAGCAGGATCGACGGGAAAGATGAGAAATCGAGCGGCCCGCGAATATAAAGCGTCGTCAGCAGCAACATCATCCCGAAGGTGATGTTCACGCCGACCAGCGCATCGATCAGCAGCGTCGGCATCGGCAGGATCATCAAGGCGATGATCGCGACCATGCCACCGACCAGAACCAGATCGGCGATGCGCGACGAAAACCCCAGTTTCGGCGCGACGTTGCTGCTGGCGAGGTAGCGCTCGACGCTCATCGCGGCTTACCGTGCCGCGCCGCGGGCGGCGGCATAACGGCCCATCACGGTCGCGACATAACCGCGCGTCTCGCGATAATTGGGAATGCCGCGCGCCTTGGCGACCGCGCCGGGGCCGGCATTATAGGCCGCAACGACCAGCGGCACATTATTGCCGAGCTTGCCTTGCAATTGTTTCAGATACGCAGCCCCCGTGCTGAGCGCGAGAACAGGGTCATTGAGCATTGCGCGCGGATTGCGCACGCCGAGCCCACGGGCGGTCCCCGGCATCACCTGCATCAGCCCGAGCGCACCCTTGTTGGAAATCGCGCTCGCCCGCCCGGCCGATTCGGTGCGCACGATCGAGGCGAGCAGATGCGGATCGATGCGGTAACGCTGCGCCACCGCGACAACCAGTGAATCGGTGTGCGGACGCCCGGAACCCTCGACCGCCAGTGCCGCCTTGGCGAGACGGGCGCGGTAACCCGGCATGCTCACCGACACGGCGACCGGCATCTCGGCGACCGTTGCGCCCCGATAGCGGGCCGTGCCGTCGCCCGAGCCGGACGCAGGTTTGCAGATCCGTACGGCCTCAGTGAAACGAGCCGCGATCGCCGCGCCGTCGCAATCGGCGAATGCCGGCGTGGCGATTGACGCGGCCACCACTGCGACCCCGACCGAAGATCGCCGTAACCTGCGAGTTATGTTCTTTATCATCTTCCCGCTCCTGCTCTCTGCCCCTTGCCGGGTACGTTGATTGGGCGTTCGATGTCGCGTGGGGGTCCTGCGAGGCGGGTGAACTATTCCCGACTTTTCAAGGCTATGCCTTTCTTGTGACAGTTAGCACCCCTAAATGGTTCGGTTCATCGCGACTTTCGTCCGATCCGTCCCGGTTAACGAACATTTCATCGTACAATAGATTTCGTTTCGGATGCGAACCGAGCGCCTGTCGCCGGGTTTGACGTTGTCTGCAAAGTATTAATGCATCGGATTTGGTTACAGTTCTGAGGCAATAGCCTCTGCAGATGGCGTTGACTTGTCTCACCTCTTCTGAGAACCTTTAGGGAGTTTGATACGCAAATGGGTCCTGCGATCGGACGGTGAGCGCTGTTTACCGACGTGGTGTCGAGCACGTGCCTTTATTGGCGCGTGCCGGCGCAACGGGAGTGCTGTGTGGCGCAAAAGAATGATGGTGGCGACAAGACCGAACGGCCGACGCCAAAACGGCTGGCAGATGCGCGCAAGAAGGGCGACGTGGCGAAGTCGAAAGACGTCACCGCCACCGTCACGCTCCTCGTCTGGCTGATCGTCCTTGTGTTTGGCGCGGGCTTTGCCGCCACTCGTATCCTGGCCCTGTTCGACGAAGGTTTTGCCGCGGTTGCCAAGGGTGGCTCATTCGTCTCGGCCGCAGGAGCGCTTGGCGCCAGTGCGGCATTCGCGCTGATCGCGATTACCGCCATCGCCCTGATCCCGGCCGCACTTGCCGGCGTGCTGTCCGAATTCCTGCAGGCAGGCGGCGTCTTCACCACCGAAAAACTCAAGCCCGAACTCAGCAAGATGAATCCGGTCGAGGGGCTGAAGCGGATGTTCAGCGTCGACAACCTCGTCGATCTCGCCAAGACCGTGGCCAAGGCGGCGCTGATCGTCTTCGTCGTCTGGCTTGTGCTGCGCGGATCGCTCGCCGAGATCCTGGAAAAGACCGGGCCGATGCTGTTGCCGGTGGGGGCAAGCGACGGCCGCTCCGCCGCGGCCGCGGTACTGTCCTTTTCCGGCGGGCTGATCCGCACCACCTTGCTCTGGACCTTCGCGATCTTCCTGCTGATCGCGGTTGCCGACATGGCGTGGCAGCGCCACAGCTATATCAAGAAGCTGCGCATGAGCATGCGCGATATCCGCGACGAGGCGAAGAACAGCGAGGGCGACCCGCTAATCAAATCGAATCGCCGCCAGCTGCATGAGGAATGGGCCAACCAGAACGCGGTCGGCGCGGCGCGTGGCGCCAGCGTGCTGGTGGTCAACCCGACCCATATCGCCATCGCGCTCGACTATGATCCGGAGAGCTGCCCGGTGCCGGTGATGACCGCGCGGGGCGAAGGCCCGCTGGCCAAGGCGATGCGCGAAGCAGCCGAGGAAGCGGGCGTGCCGATCATCCGCCACGTCCCCGTCGCGCGCAAGCTCTACGAAGATGGCGGCATCGACGAGGTCATCCCGCGCGACATGTTCGATGCCATTGCCCAGATCGTCCTGTGGGCGGGCAAGATGCGCGAGCGCGGCGATCATGGGGTCAACGACCTCGAACGCGATGTTGAGTTGGAGGGAGCATAATGGATTCGACGATCGGTACCGCCTTGTCCGGACTTGTCGGCATGATCGTCGCGCTCGCGATCGTGCTTGGCCTCGCCTGGATCTGCCTCAAGACGCTGCGCACCTGGCAGGACCGCGGCATGGGCATGCGCGACGGGGAACCCGAACGTCAGCTGCGTTTCGTCCGCGCACTCGCGGTCGGGCAGCGCGAACGGCTGCTGCTGGTCGAGGCGGAGGGCGAGCTGATGCTGATCGGCGTGGCGTCCGGATCGGTCCGGTTGCTGCGTAACTGGGGCGCCGGAGCGAAACCCTTGCGTACCGACGATGTCATCACCGAAGCGAGGATCGAGCCATGAGCGAACGTCCACGCCCACTCGGCGATGCCATACGCTCGGTCGACCCGGCACGCGCGTTGCTGCAGACCGACCTGATCGCCGCGCTGAATCGCCGCGAGATCCACGGCCTCAACACTGTCGCGCGGCTCGCGTCGGAGCGCGATCGTCGCGCCGCCACGGCATGGATCCAGTTCAGCGCACGCAGCCATGTGATCGCGATCGCGCCGCTGCTGATCGACGGCACGCTGGCGCGCGTCTCGGGCAAACAGGGCAAGCCCGATGCCGCCGGCGCCGCTGCCAGCCTGTCGCGGATCGAGCCGCTGATCGCCGCGCTGGAACTGGTGCTGGGGGATGAGCTTCACCCCGCCGGATTGGAGAGCGAGGTCGATCGCGACGCGGTCCTGATCCGGCTCGATGCAAGTACCCCGGCGGGCGAGATGCGCAACCGACTGCTGATCGCGGTTCCGGTCGGCCTGCAGCTCGCGCCGCTTGAATTGCCGAGGATCCTTCCCGCCGCGATCGCCGGCCTCAAACTTCGCTGGACCGCGCGGCTTGCCGGGCCGTCCATCTCCGCGCGGCGCCTCGACACGCTGGGCGTCGGCGATCTCGTGCTTCTCGGCATCGGGCCGCACGTCGCACGACTCACCTTGCCGGGGCGTAACGACCATCCCCGCGTACGTATCGACCCAACCGAAAGGGTTCTGATCTTGCAGGAAAATCTCGAGCACAACGATACCGGCATCGCCCATGGCGGGGAACCGGCCCCGCTTCATTCCGGCAGCGCCGGGATCGCCGACATTCGCGTCCAGACCATCATCGAGATCGTCGGCGCCAGCATGACAGCGACCGAACTCGCTACGCTCAGTCAGGGAAGCGTCCTCCCCCTGCCGCCGAACAACGGCACGATCGCGGTGCGAGTCATCGCCGGAGACACCGCGATCGGCGGCGGCGAACTGGTTGCGATCGGCCAGGGGTTTGGCGTGCTCATGACCACGATCCTGCAGAACCGGGAAGGCTGACGCTCATGGATTTATCGACCTTTACGCCGGGTTCGGCGCTCGTCGTCGTGGTCGCACTGGCGATCGCGCCCTTCTTTGCGGTGATGGTGACCAGCTTCACCAAGATCGTGGTCACGCTCAGTCTGTTGCGCAATGCGCTCGGCCTTCAGCAGGTGCCGCCGAACATCGTGCTCAACGGCCTGTCGCTGATCCTCACGCTCTACGTGATGTATCCGGTCGGCCAGCAGATGCAGGAAGCGATCCGCGCCAATCCGCAGCAACAACAGATGCAGGTCGCGGAGGGCGGGCCAAATGGCGGCATGTTGTCGTCGACCAACACGATGCTCAATGCGGTCGAAGCGGGCAAGGAGCCGCTGCGCGCATTCCTGATCAAGCATAGCGACCCACGCGAGCGCAGCTTCTTCCTGAAAACGGCGCAGCGCGTGGGTGATCCGAAGCACGCCGTGGAGATGACCGACCGCGACTTCATCGTCGCCATTCCCGCGTTCGTCGTGAAGGAATTGAGCCTCGCGTTTCAGATCGGCTTCCTGATCTTCCTGCCCTTCCTCGTCATAGATCTGGTCATCTCCAACATTCTGCTCGCGATGGGCATGATGATGCTGTCGCCGACGACGATTTCGTTGCCGTTCAAATTGCTGTTGTTCGTGCTGGTCGACGGTTGGGTGAAGCTCGCCCACGGGCTGGTGCTCAGTTATGTTTGAGGAGCTGTTTGAAAATTCGCGAAAGGGCGAATTTAAAGCGGTGCCAGCCCGCTCCCCCTCCCGGCCACCCATCCAGGATATGCTGTGGGTGGCCGGGAGGGGGAGCGGGCTGGCACCGCAAAATGCGCCCTCAGCGCATTTTCAGACAAACTCTGAGGAATCCCGGTCGTGAACGGCGACTTCGTCAGCCTCACCAATGACGCGCTGTGGCTCGTGCTGATCCTATCGGCGCCGCCGATCATCGTCGCGTCGGTCGCCGGCCTGCTCGTCGCGATCGTCCAGGCGGCGACGCAGATCCAGGAACAGACGCTGCAATATACGGTCAAATTTTTCGCGATCGTCATCACCCTGTTCGTAACCGCCGCCCTGCTCGCCTCGTCGCTCTATCGCTTCAGTGACCGCATCTTCACCGAATTTCCGGCGCTGATCCGGCGGTGAGCGGCTGGGCTGATCAGACACTGCTGCTCGGCGTCGGCACTGCACGGACCGCGACCGCCTTTCTGATGTTGCCGATCTTCTCCAGCGAGACGGTGCCGGCGCTGGTGCGCAACTCGATCTTCATTTCGCTCGGCATTGTCAGCCTCGCGATCCAGCCGCCGCTCGAACTGACTCAGCTCGGCGCGACCGACTGGGTGCCGATCTTCGCCAAGGAGGCGTTCGTCGGGCTGCTGATCGGCTTCTTCTTCGGCTCGGTGCTGTGGGCGCTCGAAGCCGCCGGACAAATTATCGACACCAAGGTCGGCTCCAGCCTGGCGCAAGTGGTCGATCCGCTGTCCGGACATCAGACATCGCTTAACGGCGCGTTCCTCGGGCGGCTCGCCAACATCGTGTTCATCTTTTCCGGCGGCCTGTCGTTGCTCGTCCAGGTGATCATGGAAAGCTATGCGCTCTGGCCGATCGCGTCGCCCGCACCGGCGCTCGATCCGCGCGGGTTGTTGCTGTTCGAGGGCGAGTTCGGGCGGCTGATGGTTCTCGCTACGCTGTTCGCGGCGCCGGTGCTCACCGTCCTGTTCCTGATCGACCTCGCGCTCGGCCTGATGAACCGGTTCGCACAGCAGCTGAACGTGTTCACCCTGTCGTTGTCGATCAAATCGATCGCCGCAACCGCGATCATCCTGTTGCTGCTCGGATCCTATATCGACGCGGTGATGCGCGATATCGTCAGCCGGCCGGGGGTGCTGATCGACCTGTTACGTGGGCTGGGCGGGGTTTGAGCGAGACCGCGACGATGACCGAGGATGCGCGGCTCGCGGCGATCGCCGAACTGCTGCGCAAGGCCGACGCGACGCCCGGTGCGGCCGCGCCGATCGCGCTCGGCGAGCATATCGTCGAGGCCGCGCGCGTGCCCAAACGGCACCGCGAAGCACTGCTCAAGCTGACGCCGATGGAGCTGACCTGCGTCCGTTTCCTCGGCTGGGGCCGGTCGAACAGCGACATCGCGGCGCTGCTGCTGATTTCCGAAAACACCGTCCGGGTGCATTTGTCGAACGTCGCCCGCAAGCTCGAGCTCGACGGCATGCGCGAACTCGCCGCGCTTGCGGGCATGTTGTTCTATTCGGCCGACTGACACGTCAGCCCAGGCCGTTCGGCCCTAGCCGCAATTGAGTGAGGTCGAACCCGAACGTCGCGCGCGCGCCGGCGTTCAGATTGTTGCGCAGCTGGCGCAACTGCGCCGGATTGCCCTTGGCGTTCTGCACCGCCTGATCGGCGATCATCGCCTGCAGCAACATCGATTCCGACATTTGCTGTTTTTCGGCATTGCTCGTGCCCGCGTAACCGCGCGTCGTGCCGATCGCTCGTGCGAACTGATCGCGCACCGCGCGGAAATCCGCCGGCTTGCTGTCGGTGCTGCCGCGCACACCGTACCAGGCGGTTACCAGATACAGCGCCATCGCATCGGGCACGCTGTTTGCGCGCAGCCCGCTGTGCGGCAACTGCACGTTCATCTCCGCGATCAGGTCATGTTTGGTGAGCACATCCTGCAAGCCTTTGGCGCCGGCCGGATCGACCCGGCGGATGCTGGCGACGAAGCGCGCCATGTTGCGCTTGCGCGCCGCCTTGTCGGGGCGAAAATTGAGCGCGGCGGGGTTGATCCGTACTGGCCCGCGCGGCGCCGGGCGCAACATCTGCCGGAACCCGCCACTGTTGCGCACGCTCGAGACGCTGGAGGAATCGCTGCCGCCCTGAGTCAGCGTGTTGGTCAGCATGCCCATGTTGAACACGCCCTGTGCGGGCAGGCTGACCGGCAGCAGCGCGCATGCCGCCGCGGTGAGGCCAAGGAATATCCGGTTTCGCATCATCATCTCCCGTAATCAGGTGCGCTTTCATGCCAACGCATGAAGGGGGCCGGATATACCGACCCCCTCCTGTAACCAGGATGAATATCCTGATCGAAGCAACTTAGCCCCAAACTTAGCCCTTGCGCGCCGAGTTCGCTTCCGCCTCGCCGATCGTCTTGATCGCGTTGGTTGCGGCGTTCATCAGGATACCGAATTCCTGGCTCTTGGCGCCGAACTTCGCGGTCAGCGACGGGGTCTTGTCGGTGATCTGATCGGCCATCGAGCTCATCTCGCGCGCCATCTTGTCGAGCTTGCGGCCAAGCGCTTCGGCCAGCGCCATCAGCCAGCTCTGGCCCGACGATCTGCCACCGCGACCGCTGCGCGCCGACTTGGCGTCGTCGCCATCGGCCATGCGCGAGACCATCTTGTCGATCGCGTCCTGCAATTGCTGCGAAGCGTCGTCCCGGTCGGCCCGCGAAGCGTTGAACATCTCGCCAAAGCCCTCCGCTGCGTCCTGCAGATTACCCGCAGCGCCGGCGAAATCGCCATGCGAGGCCGCGAACGCGCCCTGAGCCAGGTCGATCGACGACTGTGGCAGGCCGAGCATCTGACCGATCTGCTGGATCGCCTGCTGGCCGATTGCCGAGGTCAGCTGACGCGCCGCCACAAAGGCCATACCGCCGGGGCCAAGCGCCATCGGGGCGACCTGAGTGGCCAGGCGTGCGATGTTCAGGGGGTTGATGAAGCTCATGATAGTCTCCTCGCCATGTGCATCGGGTCGAAAGCGACCCCGCTAAAATCCGGCGGAAGGCCTGTCGGCCGGTCCGTCGCAATTGTTTCACCACATCGGCGGCGGCGATGCGCTCCGCGTTTCGACTAGATGACCTAGTCGATGCGATTAGCCTCAACGGCAGGGTCGGCGAATAGTCGATGCGATTATGGCCGCGCGCGTCGCACGCGCGTACCTGTGTATGCAGGCGCAATAAGGAGAAGGCGCATGACCATTTCGATCGGCGCGAACACACCTCGCCTGGGCAAGCTCGCCGATGTGCAGATCGCCAGCCCGGCGGAAAAGCGCACCGACGACGCATGCGCTGCGCAGAACAGCGCGACCGAGACTCTGTCTCAAGGGATCGCGCGGCATCGCAGCGGTCTTGACCGGCTGCTCGATCAGCCCGGGCCGCTCGATCGTTTCGATCCGGCCCAGCCTGCAGACCAGCAGCCGGAGGACTAGTCGTAACGATGATGGCGGATTCGGGTGCAAGGGCCCATTTCGTCAATTCGTAAGTTTAGGACGTAATCATGACGGGTATCGATCGCCTTTCCGGATCTTCGCCGCTGGCCGGCACGACCGCCGCCACGAACGGCGACGCGAAATCGCTCGCCACCAATGCGGTTGGCGAGATCGGCCACCGGGTTCTCGCCTGGGTCGATGCGAGCACGCGCACGACCTCGGCCGGCACCGGCGCATGGTCCGATGCGACGGGCCGTGCCAGCAACTTCACCCCTGACAAGGGCGAGCTTCGCCGTGGCGGCGATGTCTATGACGTGCGCGGCATGGCGCGCGATATCGCCGGCGCCACCGGTGCCACGCCGACGCAGGAAGGCGAGCTGCACCGCGCGCTGGAGAATTTCACGCGCGCATCGGTGGTTCAGCTTGCCGGACTCGCCGGCGCGTCGGGCGATCGTCAGATTGCGGGTGTCCGCTCGGCACTCGACGTTGCGGCCGGAACACATTCCGGTTCGGGCGTGGAGGGTGTGATCGATCGTCTTCAGGCCGCAACCGCCCATCTTTCCGCGCTGAACGGATAATTGGACGGAACTCTATGCGAAGATATGCGATTCGAATCGCATCACGGCCCAAGGAAATGATTATGCCCAAGCCGCTCGCATATGCTCTCCTTGTCGCCGCGGCATTCTCGCCTGGCTTCGCCTCCGCCCAAGTCCGCGATGCCGCCATCGTCACTTCCGGCAGCGAGCCGGCGGTGAAGATCGGCAAGACAATCGTGTCGCGGCCGTTCGGTGCCGAACTGATCGATCGACTCTCAATTATCGGCACTTATCCGGCCGCCGGTGAGCGCTTCTATCTCGTGCGTGGTGACGGCGGCAGCGACTGCCCTGCGCGCTACGTCGTCATCGTCTCGCGCGGCGATGGCAATCCACATCCGACCGAGCCGTTCGGGACGTGCAGCGCGGACGCGCGCGCGACAATCGTGGGCGGCCGATTGCAGGTGACGATGACCGGCGCGGCCGGCGCACCGGCGGCACGTTTCGCCTATGCCGACGGCGCGATGCATTTGCTGGCCGGACGGCGCGGCGGTCGATCGATCGCCGCCGCCCGCGCTGTGCCGGTCGATACGCCGGTCTGCCGATCGGCCGCCGGGGTCGGTGCCGACGAACAGGCCGCGACGATTGCCGATTTCCAACAGAGCTACCCCGAGCAGTATCGCAAGATCTCGTCGCTCAATCGCGCCGACATCTCGCCGGCCGATCTGCAATCTCTGGTCGTCGGTCTCGCCTGCCTTGCGACATGGCCGGGCGCGCAGGAGATCGTGCCGACTCTGGCTACGCCATTATTCGCCAGCAAACGCCATGGCGCGGCCGCCTTCAACACACTCGATACTGTAAGCCTCGATGGCCTGTCGGGCGTCAATATGCGCGCCGCGACGCGCCTTTTCGGCGCCGAGATGAGCTATCGTGTCGCCCGCCGCGGGCCGCTTTAGGGTCTATACTAAGCGTTCCGATTAGCGACTGGGCTCGGTCGGGCGGTTAAGCTTTCTCCATCAACACGTGATGGAGCGAATCCGATGCCAGCCGTGAACGCAGTCCAGAGCAATCGCACCGCCCCCGGCGCCTCCGGCGACCAGGGCCGTTTCGTCAAGCCGGGCGAAACCCTGTCACAGATCGCGCGCGACAAAGGCGTTTCGCTGGCCGCTCTGGTGCGTGCAAATCCGCAGATCGTCCACCCGGATCTCATCCGGCCCGGTCAGCACGTCAATCTCCCATCCGGCGCCAGCAGCGCGGGCGGTAACAGCTATAAGGTGGAGCCGGGCGATACATTGTCGGCGATCGGCGAGCGCTTCGGCGTCAGCTGGCAGGCAATCGCGGCGGCCAACCATATTGCCAATCCCAACCTCATCCATCCCGACGATCAGCTCGAAATCCCGGCCCCTGGTACCGGCTTGGGCACGGGGACCACTGGTGGCGTCGGCGGTCCGACGCCAGGAGGCTCACCAGGCGGCGGCACTGGCAACGTCGCACAGATCGCGGAGAAATATCTCGGCCAGGATGCATCGGCGCTGAAGGTCAATCGCGGCGACAATCTGCCGATGAATGCCAATGTCCCCTCCGATGTATGCTGCGCGAACTTCGTGTCGGCGGTGCTGACCGAAGCCGGCCAGTTACCCGGCAATCTCCACACCGATTCCGTGGCGCAGCTGAATTCGACGTTGCGCGCACGCGGCTGGACGGCGGTACCGGCGTCGGAAGCGAAACCCGGCGATGTCGTGATCATCCAGGGCGGTGGCGTGTCGCACACCGAGATCGTATCCGGTCCCGGCCAGATGATCGGGTCGAACAACATCAACGCCGACGGCACCCAGGAAATCTCGCACAATAATCTCAGCTGGGCCTTGCAGCATGGCGGCGTGATCCTGCGCGCGCCCGGCGGCACCAATAACGGGACCGCGCCGGCCGGCAGCACTCAGGCGCCGAGCAGCACCACGCCGAGTGGCAGCGGCGACCAGAACGCACGGATCGATCAGGCGATCAGCTATTTCGAAGGCCAGGGCTGGAGCCGCGCGCAAGCGATCGGCATCGTCGCCAACCTCGATGCCGAAAGCGGAATGAGTCCGGGGATCGACCAAATCGGTGGCGGGCCCGGCTATGGCCTTGCCCAATGGGAGGGACCACGCCAGCGCGACTTTGCCGCCTGGGCCGGCCACGACATTCGCGGCTCGTCCTTCGCGGAACAACTGCGCTTCGTGCAATATGAACTGACCCATAGCGAAAGCGGCGCGGGCAACGCCCTGCGCGGCGCGACCGATGCACGAAGCGCGGCGCAGATCGTCACGCGGCAATATGAACGTCCCGCCGATACCAATGGTGAGGCAGCGCGCCGTGGTGACCGCGCGGCGCAGATCGCCGCAAACCACTAGGCAATCCGGTCTGGGGTCGATCCCACTGCCGTTTGCCCTGAATCCTGTCCGACGCAGCTTAATGAAATAGCATTAAGCATCTAATATAGAATGATATTATATCCCAATCTCGTCGAGGCGGCGGTGGAAAAATGGGTGACACAACCGGTGTCCCATATCTCCCGCCGCCGCTCCCCTCGGCCCGGTCTCCTCAGCGCTGTCGCCGGTGGCGATTCAACCGTGACAAAGGATCGGGCATGCCGTCCCCTGCCGGGTTGGATACCGACGCGCTCTTTCTCATGGCCGCCCCTTTTTCACATGATGCGACGCGTCTGGCGCAGGCTCCAGTGTCGATTAAAACTGCTCCTGTTATCTCCTGTTTTTCAATAACAGGACCGACACCACTAAGCTATTGAAAACAATCCGATAATCAGACCTTCGATCCAACAAATAAAAGGCGCGAAAAATAATGCCGAAAAACAGAAGATAACAGGACGTAACAGGAGCCGAACACCGACGGCATTGGTCGATCAGCTCCGTGTCGGAAAAAGCAGGTTTGCCATAGCGGCAAGCGCGCAAACACTCGCGCGAGACCAGCTGTTACCCAGGCGTCTGATTTGACGCTTGATGCCCTAGTTTTTGAACAACGAGGGCGGCGCGCCATAGCGCGTCGCCCAATCGGCCCAGGCGACATCGGTCGGGCCGATCGCGTCGGTCACCACCACCCAACGATCGCCCTCGCGACGCATCAAGGCGGCGTAGCGCCGCGACATCATGCCGTGTTGCGCGGCATCGGCCTTGGGGGTTCCGGCATAATCGACCGGCGCGCCGCCACGATCGGCGAGCTGCGCCAGCAGGAACGCCCAGTCCCCGGCCCGGGCCAACCGATCGACCTTGAACAATATTGGCTTGCCCAATGCCTTGCTGACCGGCGCGCGGGCGACGTCAAGCAAAGTGGCCCGCTCGGCGCCGACGACCGGAACGGGTTGGGCCGCGGCGGAAGCAATCATTATCGCGATCTCCCAGAGCATGCCGTTCCTCCTGGCATCGTCGCTTGGGTCAACGCGACGCCGGCGGCCGCGTTCCCGCTTGCGTCAACGGTGACCGGCGAGCGCCTCGAGCTCGCGCCGCAACGGCTCATGCGTGCTCGCCGGCTCCCCGTCGACGCTCAGGTCGATCCGGCCATCCTGCCCGGTGCGCGACCCGGCAAGGGTCATCACTGCGCCATCGGCGCATTCGAGACGGAGCAACAAACGCATCTCGAAGCGCGGCAGCGCCGCGGGCTCGAGCTTCAGGCCGCGCAGCACTTGCGTCAGCTTCGCCAGGCGCGGATCCCCCTTGCCGATCTCGACGGGGGTGGAATGCTTACCGATCGTCTCGGCGGTGATCGATGCGCGCGTCATCACCGCCTCGCCGACCAGGTTCAGCGTCGCCGCACGAACCTCGCACGCGGCCAGCTTATGTTGAGACATGCCTCTTCCTTTCGCCGCCTGGGAAACCGGCGCCAGCGACTGGATCGCGCCGATGCCGGCAACGAGCGCGGCGGTGGTTGCTGCGACTCTGAAGATCGTCACCCGTGTCATCGCGGCGATGATAGCCGCTCGTTCGGATAAGGCCAATGTCGTTGAGCTTGCATCAGAAAATACTGTCGAAGAAGTCCTTCACGCGATCGACGATCTTAGAGATGACCGACGGATCGGGCGGCGCGACCTCGGTATGGTCGGTCGAGGATTTCATCACCTCCAGCGAGCCATAGTGATCGGTGCGGGTTGGTTCGTGCAGGTCGTGCGCGATCGTCGTTTCCGATCCCTGGATCACGCGCTGCTCTTCGGTATTGTCATAACCGTCGCCGGTCGGTTGCGGATTGGCGAGGCCGTTCACCTCATGATCGACCTCATGGATCAGGCCGAGTGCGGCGGATTGCGTGCCCGCGCCGCCCGTTACCGTCAGGCCGGATCGCGGATCCCAATCGATCACGCCGGTGCTCGGATCATATTGATCGCCGCCGTCATGGACGATGTGGATCGTCGCGCCATCCGACAAATCGTCGAGCAACTCGGTCGCGGTCTCCGATACCGGATTGCCCTTCGCGTCTGTCTGCTGGAGATAGGCGAGCGCTTCCTTCAGGTCCTTCAGATCCTGGGCGCTGGCGCCGGTGACGTTGAAGTCCTCGACGGTCTTCACATCGTCATTGGCTGCCTTGTCGGCGGGGGCGGGGTCATTGGCGGCCGGCCCATGCGCCGGCGGCCCGCCGGCACGATCCATGATCCGCGCCAACGTCCCCTGCTCGACCGGGGACAATGTCGCGCCCGCATCCAGCCGCGCTTGCAACGTCGCGCCCTCATCGCCCGCATCGAGCGCCAGACTGGTGCGCGTATACGCATTAGCCTGTCCGGCAAGACCCGCATTCGACGAGAAATTGACGTTCGAGCGGTTCGAAATCGATGCAGCTTCCATGGGATCACCTCCGAACCATCATTATGCTGCCCGGACCGCGGATTTGCCTATAATCGTTTCGAGTAGGCGGTTGCCGCCATCATCGTCCGGCCCTGGCCGCCGACGATCCCCGGTGACTGGGTGCCTCCTTCCCGGAGCCGCTTTCAGTCGATGGCCTGATAGATCAGGGCCCGCAGCTTTCCATGGTCGTCAATATCGCCGGCTGGCAGCAGCTGAGTCATATAAGCCACGGTGAGCCCTTCCTCGGGATCGACCCAATACGCGCTGTGATAGGCGCCACCCCAACCGAACTCGCCCTTTGAGCCTGGCTCGCCCGCTGCCCCGAGGTCGGTACGAATCGAGAAACCCAGACCAAAGCCCATGCCGGGGGAATATTCGATCGACCCGAGATGGTTGGACACCATCAGCGCCACCGTCTTGCGGCTCAGATAGCGGCGCCCGTCGAGCTCGCCACCGCGTCGAATCATTTCAAGGAAACGGCTATAGTCAGCTGCGGTGGACAACAGGCCTGCACCACCCGAATAGGCCAGGCGAGGACCATCCAGATAGTGCCCCTGGCCGAAATGACCGCCGGCCTTCCAGGCGCTCGCGTCCGCCGCTCGCCTGAGGCTGCCGTCCTCGCTCTCGTAGACGACCGCGAGCCGGCCTGCTTTGTCGCGCGGTAGATAGAAAGAGGTGTCCTTCATGCCGAGCGGCTTGATCAGACGCTCGTCAAGGAATGCCTGAAGCGACTTGCCGCTAAGCTTCTCGACGATGACGCCCAGGATGTCCGTGTTGTAGCCATAGACGAATTTCTCGCCAGGCTGCGCCGCCATGGGCAGGGACGCCATGCGCGCGACGAAGCTGGATACAGGCTGGCTGCGGTTCGCGAAGTACCAACTGGACAGGCCAGCATCGCGCCACGCCTTTTCCGCTGGTCCCGAGCCATAGGAGATACCGGCCGTGTGAGTGAGAAGGTCCCGGATCGTGATCGGCCGCTTGGCGGGAACCGTCTCGTAGCCGCCGCCCGGCTTGGCCACTGCGACGGTCGTGGTCTTCCACTCGGGCAGATGCTTGCCGACCGGATCGTCGAGCAGCAACTTGCCTTCTTCCATCAGCATCATCGCCGCGACACTGGCCAGCGCTTTCGTCTGCGAGGCGATGCGGAAGATGCTGTCCTCCCGCATAGGATCGTGCGCTTCCTTGTCACGCCATCCCACCGCCTTCGAGAAGACGAGCTTGCCGTGTTGCTGGATTCTGACCACTGCGCCTGCCGACCTGCCCTCATCGACGTAACGCTGCAGTTCCGCGCGCAAGCGGCCAAGCCGCTCGGGGGAAATCCTGGAAGCCGCCGGCGCCTCTAGACTATGGGCAGCCGTCTGGGCGTTCGAGACAGCGACGCAGCTGAACAAGGCGCTGAAGACCAGCAGGCCTGAGGAAATTCCGGCCGCGATCGATCTCATTCTTTTCTTACCTTTTCTTCGAATGCCCTCATCATGCGATTGCTGCCGCAGCTAGGTCAAGTGAAGCGGGGCCTGCATTAGTGAGGCATGGGCACGAGTCCAAACGACCGGATTTCGTGCCCCCAAAACAACCCCCAAACGGGCTGGATGTGGGTGGATTTGTGGGGACACCACCAGGCAACCGAAGCCGCATAATACGCGGATTTCCAAGGTTTTTCGAGGGTTTAGAGGTGTTTGGAAGAGGGGTACTGGTGCCGCTTACAGGACTCGGACGTGCATCTTAAGATATTGATATTTTCTATTTTTTTCTGGGGCAGACTCAACTTAGCCCCCATCGTGCCCCCGAAATAAATTTCGCAATGGGTTCGAGTCCGACGCATCCAATATTTCGCTCTGAAGACCAGGGTCGGTGGTTCGAATTCTGTCGGGTGCGCAGATGCAAGCACTCAACCCGCCTCGTGGTTGCTTGCCGCCGATGCAAAGGATGGGCCCTCGTTCCAGTTAGCAATGACACCCGTTCGGACGAAGCGGCACTCCAAACCCCGTTCTCCCCTCACGGTCCGATACCGGTGGCCGCTGATCCTGCCTCCTAAGCCGCAGCGCCTGCGCAATATCATCGAGTCGGGCGCAAGCGAGGCGGGCGTGGATCTCAACATCGTCGTCGAGGCGACGGGCACGCTCACGGTCTTGGAGCTTGTGCGCAAGCGTATCGGTTACACCATCCTTCCATCACTCCTCGTGCGAGAAGAGTGCAGCGAGGGCAGGCTGGCCGATCGTGCGACCGGTCATCTTGACCCACCTGTTCGCCGTCACGTCAATGCAGCGCCCGCAAACGCTTGCGGCCAAGGCCGTCCTCGCCGTAACGAGGCAAATCTTTGCAGAGAGCTTGGCCAAGGCAGGCTGAAACGTCGAGACCCTGAGGGGGCAGACATGAGTTGATCTCGGGAAGCCTCAACCAACGCGCCACTCGTCAAGGGTGCTGGCCACCTGCGGACCAGCGGGCAGCGCGAGAAGCGCCTGTTTAAGTTCATCGCGAAGTAGATCGCTCGCAGCCCGCACGACTGCGGAGTTCCTCAGGTCGGAATGAACCACGAACCATACCTCTCGGCGGATCGGCGTGACAGCGGGCGCCAGGGTAAAAGCGTGTGGTGCTGCAAGAAAATGGGGGAGCATCGCAACACCACCGCCGGCCTCGACCAAGGCCAACTGACCTTCCAACGTGCTTGAGCGAAGCGAAACCGGACGGCGTCCCGCGAGCTTAAGCAAGGCGATCTGCTGAGGCGCCGCATCTAGTTCATCGTCATAGCCGATAAATGTCCAGTCGCCGGGCAATGTTTCAGCGATGTAATCATTGCGCCCATACAGACCGAATCCGATATCGCCCAGTTTGGAAATAATGAGGTCACCGACTTCAGGGCGCCCAAGCCGAATGGCGATATCGGCCTCAAGGCGCTCGAGGGACGACCGCCTTTTCTCTCCCAACAATGTCACGTCCACCTTGGAATAATGATGGCGGAACTGGACGATCGGCCGCGCGAGAATAGCGCTGGCAAGGGTCGGCGGGGCACTGATCGTCAAATTGCCCGTCAAGGTCGACCGTACGCCTGTAGCGGCGCGGGCAACGGCAAGGGCCGAGCTTTCCACGGTCCGGGCGAGCGAGGCAATCGTTAGGCCGTCCCCGGAGAGTGACAATCGCCGTCCGCGCCGATCAACCAACTTCGTGCCAAGTGCGGCCTCGAGCGCCATGATGCGCCGCGCGACGGTCGCATGCTCAACACCGAGCTTGCGCGCGGCTGCCGAAAGCGAGCCGGCATCGGCGAATGCTGCGAAATGGCGAAGATCCTCCCAGTCGAACATGTGCAATTTTTCACAATCCATGTGAGGATTTCGTCAATTTACAATCAAACCACAAGATTGAACACTGACCTCAGCAATTTTCGGAGACGATCGTGAACATCTGCGTGCAAGCTACAAAACCAGGCGACTCCTCTGTCCTCGAGGTGGTCAACCGCGAACCCGGTTCACCGGGTCCGGAAGAGGTCCTGCTTCGTCAGGAAGCCATTGGCGTCAATTTCGTCGATATCTATCATCGCACGGGCATTTATCCCCTTCCGGGATGGCCCAGCACGCTGGGCGTGGAAGGCGCCGGTATCGTCAAAGCGATCGGAAGCGAAGTCACGAATATCCGGGTCGGCGATCGCATAGTCTATGGCGGTGTGCTTGGAGGCTATGCCAGCAAGCGCATAATACCCGCCTCACGCGCCGTGCGACTGCCCGACAAGGTCAGCAGCGAGGTGGCGGCGGCCTCAATGTTGCGGGCAATGACCGTCCACATGCTCACCGCCGTCGTGCATAAGGTCGATAGTGGCCAGACAATTCTTGTCCATGCCGCCGCTGGCGGCTTGGGCGGCTTGCTGGTGCAATGGATTAAGACGCTTGGCGCGACCGTGATCGCAACGGTTGGATCATCGGAAAAGGCCGAGATAGCGCGATTGCATGGTGCTGATCACGTCATCGTCGGACGGGACGCAGACTATGCGGCTGAGGTTGAAGCACTGACCGGCGGGACATTCGTCGACTACGCGATCGACGGGATCGGTGGAGCGACACTTCTGAAGACCTTAGGCTGCGTGAAACCGTTCGGCATCGTTGCGAGCATCGGCCAGGCCGCTGGGCCGATCCCGCCCGTCTCTGTAGTGGAAATTGGTCGGCGGAGCCTTTCTCTCGCGCGCCCGAGCATCATGGGATATTTGGGCTTGAAGGGTGGTTATGACGCGGCTGCGCAGGCAGCGATCGCCATGATGGCTGCAGGAATCGCCGCCGACGTCGGCGCCAGATACTCCCTCACTGACGCAGCCCAAGCGCAAGATGTTCTGGAGCGGGGCGATACAACGGGAAGCGTCTTGCTCCTGCCTTGACCATGGGCAAATGGTTAAACGCGGGAACAGGCAGGTTGCGATTACGGCCTTTGCTGGCAGACATGGTCGAACGACCAAGCTACGATGCCTGCTATGCCG
This sequence comes from Sphingomonas sp. So64.6b, assembly GCF_014171475.1. NCBI lineage: Bacteria > Pseudomonadati > Pseudomonadota > Alphaproteobacteria > Sphingomonadales > Sphingomonadaceae > Sphingomonas > Sphingomonas sp. So64.6b. The sequence goes on along the minus strand of NZ_CP048817.1, from coordinate 4,626,011 downwards.
AACGCGCGGGCCGGACGAGAGCTGGCGGGGGCCGACAAGTTCAGTCGTCGATGGTTCTGGCCTTCTGGCCCTTGGCAAAGGCGACGATCAGCGGTTGCAACGATGCCGGCTGGCGAGTTGAAAGGCGCTTGTCCCCGCGAACCTCGAACTCGTACAAACCATGTTCCACGTGCGGATAGACCTTGATCGAGATCGGTCGACCGGAGCGTTTTAGCATCGTGAGACGGCGATAGGTCTCGCGCAATGGTGCCTCCAGATCCTCCCCGCCGAGGATCCACAGCTGCGGCGTCCTGAGTGACGTTAGCACGGGCATCGGGTCATAATCTGGAATGATGCCGGCCAGAAGGCGGGGCCCTTGTTGCCGCAACTCAGCCTCGGGCGTCTTGATGATGAACCCGGTGACATTGCCATGCAGATAAGGAAACCATGGCTCCTTTTCATACTTTCCGACAACAGCCCGCAGGGATTCGTACCCTTCCCGAAAGCGCGCTCGCACAATCGCCTGTGCCGCTGAGCCAACCTCCTTTGCTTTTACGATCTCGGCCTGGCCAAAGCCGTGGCGGATCATATCCTGCTCAAGCGCTTCGGCATCCTCCTGCATCGGCGACACAGCGAGCCCATAGCCAATGATGACGAAGTCCACGCGCGTCTGTGTGGCAGCAAGCGGAGCAGTCCATCCTCCCTGACTCGTGCCATAGTAACCAAATCGCGCGCCGCGCCGTCCCGCAAGCTCTTTTGCTGCAGCAAGCGCGCGCTTAGCATCTCGGGCGAGCTGACGAATGTCGTGCGTGAATGCACCAGCAGATTTACCCGTGCCTCGCTTGTCGTAAACGAAAACGCCTACGCCTTGCGCTGGCAGCATCCGCTGGAGCGCGTATGTCTCGAGAGCCGAGCTATCCTCCGAACCATGCACCAGCACCACGACGGGAACGTGAGCACTGCCCGAAGGCAATATCAGCCGCCCTGCGAGTTGCACGCCATCGCTGCTAAATGACGAGCTTGCTACGGTAAAAGGTAATCGGGTGCCGTGGTCCCCGTTGAACTTGATTGAGCCATTGGCGCAGTGTGACAGATCTACTGTTTTCCCGTCAGGCCTCTCGGTCCAGCCGGTGCTGCTATCCCAAACGCCATTTCCGCGCGAAGACAATAGGCCTGTTGTGCCGTCAGGGCGGCGCCACCTAAAATGGCCGGCGGTCGACGGGGCAATGTCTATCCCCGAGCCATCGCTCAATCGGTAATATGCCGCCTCACAGCCAACCTGCGGCGCTTGTTGTCCACGAGCCCCTGGTCCTACGGTCGCCAGGGCTACTCCGATAATGAAGAGGGTCGATCGCACGGCTTCATACTTTCCGGTCAGCTCATCCTGTCGGAAAACCAGGATGATCGCAGAGCCGATGGCTCTATCCTCATTGTGACGAAGTGCAAATCCGGATGAACACCTCTCGCGTCTCCAGCGAATGGCGGTCACGCACGAGCCAGCAATATTTTTGCCAGTTTCTCGGGCTCTAGCCGAGCAATATTATGCCCGCAGTCGAGAGCTACGGTTTGCCAGTCCTGTTGATCGCTCAGTCGGCTATACAGATCACGAAAAGGGCTTCCCTCCCATCCGAGTGCGCAGACGAAGGTCTTGCGCTGCACTTCGCGCCAACGGCCACTGAGGCTGATCGTCTGCAAAAATGTTCCGATCGGCTGCGCCCGACAGCGCTGGTCGGAACCGGGCGGCGGCACACAATTGATGCCGTCAGCCGCCGCACCGGCCACAAACAATTCTCGAAAGGCCGGCGTCGTCAATGACCAGACCGAATCGCCCGAATCGGGGACATAGGCATCCACGTAGACCAACGCTCGGATCTGCGGTGCCACGGCATCTGCTGCGCCGGCTATCACCATGCCGCCGTAAGACTGACCTGCGAGTATCACGTCGCCAATCTGTGCCCGTGCGACGTCGATCGCTGCAGCGATGTGGGAGTCAAGGTTAACGGCAGGCACAATGCAATCGGGCAGCCCATAAACCGTCATCGGTACGGCTTTGTGCCCATTTTTTTCAAGGATACTGGCGACGGCTTCGTAGACCCAACCGCCTTGCCAGCCTCCCGGCACCAGAATGAAAGTTGCCATGCCATCAGTCCGTATCTCACCGGCGTGCGGCGCGCTTCGCCTATCCGGGCCTGCACCGAAGTCGAACACTTAAGAACTGCCGCTGACCTCGCTTGGTTCAATGGTCATCGACGCGATCCAGAATGGAACCACTTTCGACGCGTCGTCGATGCCTTCAACCCTTGTTCGAACTCGCATACCGGTGCGCGAGGAGCGGTCCAGCTCAAGTCCTCGAACTTCGACGAGCTCGACATCAGGCCTGTCGCCTGCCACTCTGTTTTCGCGACATGACCATCGCGACGCCGTCGCGATCAAACGATTTTTGCAGCGCGACAGGCATTTCCCCAGATGAACAGGCCCCGCCTTCGGGTACCGAGGAAAGGTGAAAGAGGGCGGGCACGGCGAGGAGGGAAGACGGTTGCGCAAATTCGTACCCGCCTACCGCATATCGGCTAGATTTCCGGCGCTACCTCCTCATGCCCTTGGCGCGCGTTCGGGAAGCCCTGCTCGGTGGACCGTTTCGTCCAGCCGCCCGCCGATCGTGTCCGCTTTGTCCGGATCGTCGCCAACCTCCTCGGCGAGTTCGACCGCAGTATCCATGACCGAGTCCAGCTTGCCGCCGCGCGCGGCATCGTTGATCCAGGCCAGCGCCTGTTCGGGCGAGAAGCCGCGATCGGCCAGATAGCCGGTCAGGATCGGCGTGGCCGCGAATTCGCCGGAATCGCCACCGCGCCGCGACAATGACGGAATTGCCGCCGGGTCGAGGCCGTGTTCGACGAGTAACTTGAGCACCTCGCCGGAGGATTTGGTGAGGTCCTCGAGCTGCTTTTTCTGCTCGTGTTCGCCCTTTGCCCATTCGATGATGATGGTCAGCGACGCGCCCATAAAGGCATAGGCCATGCCGGCAGGTCCGCCCAGCACGCCGGCCGCGAGCATGAAGCCGCCGCCCATCGCGCTGACAGCCGATGCGCCCTTGTCGAAGGACGTCTCGCCGGTGAACATCTTCCCGACATCGGCCGCGACCGACAGCCCGCCAAAGATCCCAAGGAACCATTTCGTGCTGGTCGCCGCGCCCTTGCCGGCCAGCGCCGCGATCAGATCATAGCCGTCCTTGGCCACACCGGCACTGTCACCGGCCGCGGACAGCCATTTGTCCACGCCGCCTTCGTTCAGCGCTTCGTTCAGCGACTTGCCTGCCAAGGTGATCGAAGCCGCGAGATTCAGTCCGCGGAACAGCCGGCCCGCGGTCGTATCCGCCTCCATCAGCTCGCCTCGATTGTCGAGCATATCGCGCATCTCGCCGAGCGCCGCGTTTGCCTTGGCGGGATCGCCGGCCGCCTGCAACACTTCGTCCAGCTTGCCGGTGAGGCCGGTATAATCCTTCGGATCCATGCCGAGCCGCTCGCCCCATACCGGGTCCGCCCATTGTGCGAGCTTCGACTGCGCGCCGACGATATCGCCGCTCTTGGCAAGGTCGATCGCGGCCGACTGGTTCAATCCGATCACGACTCCGGTGAAGCCGCGCACGAACTCCGTGCCTTCCTTGCCCATCTTGACCGCGGTGAGCGCTTCGATCGCCTGCTTGCCCTCAGTGCCGATCAACGCATCGGGATTTTTCTGCGCGCCCATGATCATCGCGGTCTGCGCTGCCTTGTCCTCACCGACCTGCTGCAGGACGGTCTGGAGGCTGGTGTCGCGATCGAGTCCGGGCGGCATATCGGCGAGGCCGGCAAGGGCCTTGGTCAGCCGTGTCCCGCCGTCCGCCGCGATCCCCGAAAGCTCCTTCATCCGATCCTTGAATGCCTGAGGCTGGGAATCGATATAACGCTGCCGCGCCTCGGCCGCACCGGGCAGGCCCTGGGTCGACCGTGTCGCTGCATCGATCTTGGCGAGATGCTGGCCATATTCCTGCATGTCGTGATCGACCTGGCTGCGCAGCTGGTCGACCCCGGTCTGCACACCGCCCATGATGTCGCTGACTGCGCTCGGCGGTACCTCGTTGCGTCCCTGCAGCGTCCTGGCCACCGCGACCGCTAACCGCGGGCCGCCTTCGCCGACCGTAGCGTCGTGAACCGTCTGCCCGGCGAACGGCGCATTGCCGAGCACATCGGCATAGCTGCGTGCGATCTCATTGACCAGCGCATCGGCGTCCGGCGCATCGCCGAGCCGGCTGACGACGCGCGACAGGTCGGCGAAGCGCGTGTTGCCGCTATTGACCGCGGTCGGGATCAGCTTGTCTTCGCCGGCCTTCTGGATTTCTGGCATTAGCGACTTGGTCAGCGCCTGGGCCTGTTCCGGCGACAATGCCGCCGTTACGCCGGCGAGGCGCCGGGCAAAAGCATCGGCTTCGTGCGACGCCGCGATCTGGGCATCGCTCGTGGTGATCTTCGCCGAATCCACTTCGCGCAGCGGCCCGGCGATCCAGTTCCTGATATCGGGATCGTTGAGCAAGCGGTTCTGCGCGTCGGGCGAGAGCTTGGGCAACTCGGTCGCCATCAGCTTGCCCATCGTCGCCGGATCCTTCTGTGCGAGCAGGATCGTCTTGGTGTCGGAAACCTCGCGGTCGGTCGCCAGGCCCGCCACTTCGCGGTCGATCGCTGCCTTAGTCGCCGGATCGCCGGTATAGCGTTCGGCGATCGCCGCTCCCTGACGGCGCACGAAGCCGGCATCGTAAATGTCGCCGGTGGGGCGATGTCCGGTTGATGCGTCGATCTCCGCGCTGACCGCTTCGCGCAGATTGCTACGCGCCGCGCCAAGGGCATTCTCATAGCTGCTCAAGTCGGCCGCGCCAGCACGATTGCCGCCGGCCATCGCGGCCTTGAGGGCCACGAGATTGCTCTCCGCCGTGTTGAGGTTTCTGGTCGCCTGATCAACCCTTAGGCGTTCGCCATGCTGCCCTACCGGTGCCTGTTCAAGCGGGTGTCGCCTCGCCACATAGAGTGGAACGTCGAGCTCAGCTGTTGGTATCTGTAGTATGGCGCCGACCGGGGGTTCGACAAAGCGCGGGAGCTGTGGGTTCGCGAGGCGCAGTGCATCGGGTGTGATCGAGTGTTGTGTTGCGATGGTTGCGATTGTCTCACGCGCCGCGACGCGATGTTGGGTTGCCTGCTGCGCTGCCATCTGGGCTTTGTCGGCCGCTTGATTCAGCGCCCGCACCGCATTGACGATTCCAATCACCCAAGCCTCCAGCAACACCATCCGAGTGGGTACCGCGCTAGCGCGATAGGCCTGGGGCGGCTTTAATCGTTTCGATTATCTGGCGCCCGCGATCCGCCCAAAGCGTCCGTCATTGTGCAGTGAAACTGAACGCGCCAGCGCCGCCAATTCTCGCCACTATGCAAGCTGAAACGTCATAGAAAACAGAGCAGCGAATATCCCAAGTCGTGGCAACGCTATTCTGGAGGAAGTTACAGAAGAGCCGGCGACGGACCGCCGGGTCATCCTCAGACTGTTCATCGTCACACGCCAGTGCCGACCTGCCCGGAACGGTCGATGAAAGTGTCCAGCACGACGGTGGTTTCCACGCCCTCGACACCTGGTATTACCGCCAACCGGTCGGTCAACGCGGACAAAGTCTGTGCTGCGTCGACTCGTACGACAAGGACGGCATCCGTGGAACCGGCGGTGGAATAGCCATGGACGATCTCCGGCCAGGACAGCAGTGGCTTCAGCACACTCGCACACGGACGGATGCCGATACGCAGAGAGATAAGGGCACAAAGGCTTGTCTGGCCCGAAGGTCGCAGGACTGTCGTATAGCTCGTAATCACGCCGTCTCGCTCAAGGCGACCGATCCTTGCCTGCACCGCGGTTCGAGACAGGTTGAGCGCCTTGCCCAGCGCTGTCATCGATGAACGCGCATTATTCTGCAGCAGGCCGAGCAGGCGGCGATCGGTGGGATCGAGAATGTGATCAGCGTTCATCCGGTTCCACTTCGCACGCGATTACGTCGAATCGCAATATCGCAGGCGGCAATTTCGGGTGCCATTAAGCGCACCACTTTGGAGAACAACATCCATGCGCGTCCATCGACCAGCTCAATTTGTCTCCGATCGTGCTTGGGGAGCAATCGACATCGAACGGATCGAAGATGCGTCGGTCCGACTGCACTGGACCAACGCCGCATATATCTGGCACGTCAATGACGGCCCGGAAGTCTTCGTGGTATTGGACGGTGCGGTCGATATGCATGTCCGCGACGCGAATGGTGAGAGTTGTCAGCAGCTCGCCGTCGGCGATATCTTCCATGCCAAAGAGGGAGATGAGCACAAAGCGGTTCCTATTGGCGAGGCAAGAATACTCGTCATTGAAAGGGCTGGCAGCGTCTAGCCCTTAGATTCGACATAAATCGCACACGACCTGCGGCCCGCACCCCTCTCGCGGAAATGGGGCAAGCGCACCGTCCAATGCGCGCACCTGCCAGGCAACGGGGCCGGCGCGGGGCGGCCGATCGCGAGAAAGCGCACCTCCACTATGCACGCTGATCAATTCAATGAAAAGGAAATCCCCGTGACCAGCCATTACACCGCCGCCTTCCTATCGACATTGACTGCCCTCCCGATTGACGAAGCACCGATTCTGCACACCGCAATTGATCAGGCGAGATCCGCGTCCGAACCATGGTTGTTCAATCACGTTATGCGGACATGGCTCTTTGCGACCCACATCGCAGTCGCCCGCGGCGTCCGATATGATGCCGAAGTCCTGGCTGTCGGCTCCATCCTGCATGATCTGGGTCTTACGGATCAGTTCGCCGGCGAAAACCGTTTTGAAGTCGACGGCGCCAATGCGGCGCGGAATCTTATCGGCAGAGCAGCGCCCGAAATGGCAACCTCCCGGCAGCAACTCGTCTGGGACTGCATTGCACTGCATTCAACCGGATCGATCGCAAAACACAAGGAGGTGGAGGTCGCACTCGTCAACGCAGGCGTGGCCTTGGACTATGGCGGTTCGGGTCTCGACAGCATCGAGTCCGAAACATTGAATACAATCCTGGCCGCCTTCCCTCGGCTCGAGATGAAGCAGCGGTTCTGCGGGTGCCTGTCAAAGCTCGCAGCCGACAAGCCCGCCACAACATATGGGACTTGGGTCGCCGATTTCGGCCTGCGCTTCGTCGCTGATTATTCGCCACCCTCCTCGGTCGATACGCTCTTCGCGGCTCCTTTTCCTGAATAGCGGATAAGCTCACGGTTCGAGAGTGATTCACAATATCCCGCAGCCGGCACCGGCCAAGCCCGTCATGAGCACACGTTATCCTCGCCAGCCTTAGACAGGACATTTATCGGCCGGACGCGGCGCGGTCCGTCCGTTGCGTCACTGCTCTGGCCGCACGACGCCGTCGGGACCGCCACGGCAGCCTGTGGCAGCAAGTGCCACGGGCTTTCTCTAACGGTGCGGTCGCGAGCCAATAGGTCTCAAGGACGAGCCGACAATGGTTTTCGATACACAGCCAAGGTCAGCGGTGGATCGATCGCAATGGGAAAGGGACGTTGCTCGCCGGTCGCTACATAGCCGCGCCGCTCATAATAGGCGATCAGTTCAGATCGTTCCGAAACAACGGACAGCTCCATTGCTGTCGATCCGAAGCGCCGCATGGCTTCGCTTTCCGCCGCAGCGATGATCTGCTTACCGAGCCCGCCGTTCTGACGTTGCGGATCGACGGTCAAAAGGCCGAAATAGGCGGTGGTTGGTGAAAGTCGCGTCACTTGCACGCACCCGATAATCGCCGCCCCGTCCATCGCCAGCAGCAATAGCTCCGCCGAATCGTCGATGATCGAGGCGAGGGTGTCGATGCTTGTTCTGGGCGTTTCAAGCAGATCCGCCTCGTGCGTCCAACCCGCGCGGGCACGGTTTCCGCGATAGGCCGATTCGATAAGGAAGTGGAGTTCCGGCAGTTCGCATTTGCCGGCGGCGTGAAAGTGCAGGTGGTCGCTCGTCATCTGGGCGCGCGTAAACGATGCGCGGGTCGATGTCATTCCACGCTTTTACCGTACGAAGCGAGTGCTCGCACGACGCGCATATCTTTTTGTATTGTAGCGCAAGCCAGTGCTGCATGGCTGCAAGAGTGGCGGCGCCCGGATCGCCCAGCATTCCAAACTTTTCCAAACAGGGCACGACCGTTTTCCGCTGCAGGCGGCGGAGACCATCAGGATGATTCTGGCGCGCGCCGAGCGGCTGTGATTCAGCCCCCTTTCGCCTTGCGCAGCGTGGCAACCCGAGCGCCAGAGCACCGCCTGCAATTGGCCGCCGGAATAGGGTCGGGCAAGCGTCGTCGGGGAACGGTTGGTGCGGAAGTGTCGGTCTAAGCTGCTGCACCATCGCTCGATATACTAGCAACCGCAGATCGGCGTGCAGCGCGCGCAACTCGGCGGCCAAGCTCTGCGCGCTGTGGTCGGGCAGCACGTCATCGAACACCAGAGCGTCGCAGCGGCCTTGCGCGGCGCGGGCCCCGCCGAGTACCTCGCTGATCGGCGAGATTGACGATATCAGTTTCGCATTTCGCGATGAATGGTGCGGGGGCGGCTTTCGTTTCGACTAGTGAGATGTGTAAATGAGTCGAAACGACTTATCCTCTATTGGGGCGATTTTCGCTCTCGGCACCCAAAAGCCACTCGCTCGCCCGCTGTTAACTTGCGTCACTTGCCAGTTGCGCTGCTAGGTGTGTGGAATGGCTCATCCAAAAGGAGATCGCCCATGCCGACAACCCATGTATCGCGATTTGGCTGAGCCATGCGCTGGCTCTTGCTGCTGGCAGCCATTCTGGGTGCTGGCCTATTTCTGTACGACGTCGTGCGGCCCCATGTACATCCGATCAAGCAAGCGGATGCAAGGCGGGCTGCCGCCCTCGCTGCAGAGCGTTCGGCCGCCCCTGCCGGGGCGCCGCCGGCGCTCGCTCAACAAGCGCTAAGCTGCCCGCGGAGCTCTTTGGCAGAGCCCGGAGTGTGGATGGGACACGCTCCAGATCGATGGTGTGGAGGTCGACCTGTGGACGATCGGCGCGCCTGAACTCAGCCAGTTCTGTGAACGTGGCGGACGCCCGTGGCGCTGCGGCGACTACGCCCAAACGGAACTCGCAGAGTTGATAGATGGTCGCACCGTAGCGTGCCGTCGTGAAGGACCCGACATTTCGTCTCGACGCTTTATTGGCCGGTGTTTTGTCCGCGACATACCGTGCGGTACGGCAGAGTCATGCGAGAACGGTATCGACTCGTTGAACCTGGACATGGTGACGCGAGACGCAGCAATGGACGTCGAGGGGCAATATTCAGACACGCAGAATGACGCACGCGGACAACGGCTGGGTTTGTGGGCGGGGCGATTTGATCCTCCTTGGGAGTGGCGCGCTAAAAGACCTGGCCATTGTGATGCTCATGCTGACACGACTTCGCGTCGATCCGTAGACACGATGCATTTCTCGCTCAGGCCGGGATTGCGCGACGAATGGATAGTGACGCGCCGGACGTCGATGGTGCCGTCATCTACCAGAACACGACTTGGTGGCGACCTTAACTGACGCCTGCATCGGCATTAACCTAGTCACGTCGAACCAAAGCTTGTGCTTTCGCGCGGCGTGGACATGCTTAGCCAGCTTGAGCTGCGGCCGGCACTTGCGCCCGAGGCCGTCGTCCAGCGGCGCACAATCTTTTCACCTCCTTTGACCAGAATTTGGCGAGCTAAGCTCGATGAGCGGCGAAATCGCCACTACCTGACGAATTATGCGCGGCTATAATCGGGTATGCGTTTGGGGTTTGCAGGTTTGGGTCTGATGGGGGAGCCAATGGCTGCCCGTCTCAGGCACGCTGGCCAAGATCTGACCGTCTATAACCGGTCCGCCCCCCCCCGCGCGAGACTAGCTGCCCTTGGCGCCAACGCGGTGGATACACCCAAGGCCCTCTTTGCGGCGTGCGACGCGATCATCCTGATGTTGCGCGACGATGCAGCCGCCGATTTCGTGCTCGGCCGGGCTGATGCATCGCTCGGCGACCGCGTCGCCGGCAAGTTGATCATCAACATGGGCACGCATGCGCCTGGATATTCACGCGCGCTCGAAACCGAAATTCACGCGGGCGGCGGCGCGTTTGTGGAAGCGCCGGTCTCGGGCTCGCGCGGCCCTGCCGAACGCGGCACGCTGGTGGCGATGCTGGCCGGCGACGCCGAGGCGGTCGAGCGATCGCGCCCGCTGCTCGCGCCGATGTGCCGCGAAATGCGGGTCATCGGCCCGGTCCCCTCCGCCACAGCTATGAAGCTTGCAGTCAACCTCTATCTGATCGCCACGATCGCTTCGCTGGCCGAGGCTGCTAATCTCGCGGTCGCGATGGGGGTGAATTTGGCGCTGTTCCAGGAGATCATCCGCTCGGGGCCATTGCGCAGCGATGTGGCCATGGCCAAGCTTGATAAGATGGTTCGGCGCGACTTCTCGCCGGAGGCGGCAATCAAAGACGTCTGCAAGAACGCAGCATTGGTATCCGAGGCCGCGGCCGCCGCTGGTGCCGATGCCGTGTTGTTGGATCGCAGCCGGCAACTTTTCGAAGCGGTGATCGACGATGGAGGCGGCGCGCTCGACATGGCGGCGGTCAGCACCGTTTTCCGGAATCACGCGAGGTGATGGACAAGACGATCGAAATAGCGTGGATCGCCACCGACCCGCGGGCGCGAACCGCTTCCGCATACCCTAGCGAATTTGCCACGCGCGGTTCTGGCCGAACGAAGCAGGCGCCTGGCGACCAATCTGGCATCGCCAGCTGCAGAGCCATTGGGGGCGGCTGGCGCTTTACGCACAAGAGCGGCGCGGTCTATTGAAGCGTTGTGTGGCGCCAAATGCGGGCAGCGGAACAGGGACGACGCGAGATGATCGCCACGACGATACTTACGCTCGAAACCGCGCTGGCATCCAGCGTCACGGTCACCATCGATGTGCTGGCGATGGCCAATCGGATCTGTATCGCCGCAGGCCGCCCGCTGGCGTTCGAGGTCCGTATCGTTGGGCCGGGCGCTGGGCTGTTTCGACCATTTCTCGCCTTCCCCGAGGCGTCGCATGACGAACCGGAGCTGTTCATCATCCCCGCGCAAGGCCTGTCCAAGGCGGAATGCTATCGAACTCGGCTTACCGAACCCGACACCATCATCGCCCGTGACTTGATCCTGGCGGCACGAAGGGCGGGCGCACACATCACCGCCTCTTGCACCGGCAGCCTGCTGCTCGCCAGCACCGGCCTGCTGGACGGAAAACGCGCAACCAGCGCCTGGTGGCTCGCCCCTGTGTTCGACCAGCTCTATCCAGCGGTAGCACTCGACATTGACGAATTGGTGCTGAGAGACGGCGCGTTCACGACCGCGGGCGCGGCAATGGCCCAGATCGACCTGATGGTCGGACTGATCGCACGCTATGCAGGCGCGGAGGTGGCCGAAGGCTGTGCGCGGCGCATGGTGCTCGACGAACGGCGCTCGCAGCTCCCCTATATGGCGATCGGACTGCTCGCTGCCTCCAGCGAAAGTGTCGCGCGCGCTGCGGCTTGGGCGCGCCCCCGCCTCGGCGACGGCATTAGTGTCAACGACGTGGCGGACGCGGTCGGCCAGTCGCCGCGGACCTTCTCGCGACGAGTGACAGCAGCTACAGGCATGTCGCCGGTCCGCTTCCTCCAGCAATTGCGCGTCGAGCGCGCCGTCGAACTGATCGAGACGACGACGCTGGCATTCGAAGAAGTCGCGTACCGTGTGGGCTATTCAGACCCCTCGACTTTGCGTGGTCTGATCCAGCGAAGATCGGGGCTTGGCCCGCGGGAGTTGCGCGCCCGGATCCGCTCGTCCCGGGCCCACAGGCTGCCGCCGCCGTTGGGCGTCGCGCTACGGGCGTGACCGGCGCATCGGGTCGAAGCGCCGTCAGTCCGGATGGCGCGGCCGCGCGATAGGTCCAGCTGCTATTGGCGGTCCTGCGGGCGGATAAATTGAGCGGTGCTGACCAACCTTGATGGGTTCCCTAAGGCGAGGTCAGCTGCGGCCGAGTGTTTTCCACCAAAGGTCGTCTTTGGCGCAGATTGGCGTGCAGATTTTATGGTCGCCGTAACCGGCTGCGCGACATCGATAACAGGTTGTCATGAAAACCGCCGGTCCTTCGCCGGCCCAAGTCCGACGGCCCCTGATTTCAATGCAACCACCCGGAGAAGTTGTATCCAACACGGCGGCTTTTTCCAGAACATTGTAGACGAACAGAAATCAGCGGTGATCGCGATGCGCGCCGTTCACCTTAGTCAGTCGGCTGCCGGCCCTCGTTTCACTCGCATCGTGTCCTGCCCGAGCAGAGGCGCGGCAAAGGGATCGGGTCCGGGTGTGCGCCCATATTTGATCGGCCGCGTTACACCGCGATAGCTGCCGAGCGCGTCATGCGCGATCGGCGCGATCAATTCCTCGGCCAGAACCTGTGGATGATCGAACATGTCCTCGACCGGACGCGCGACGGAGCAAGGCACCTGATCGGCCAGGAGTTCTTCCCATTCCCGCGCATTACGCGTCATCAGGACTTCCTTTAGACGTGGAACGATCTCTCCGGCGTGCTCCGCGCGCTTCTTGACGCTGTCGTAGCGGGGGTCATCGCCGAGCTCGGCCAGGCAGGTTAGCCGGCACAGCGCATGCCAGAAGCGCGGCGTATTGGCGGAAAGATAAATATGCCCGTCAGCGGTGGGGTAGAGACCCGTAATGCCGCCCGAGCGCATGTCGCGCCAGATGTCGAGCGTTTCACCCTGGGCACAGATAAGCCGCGCCGACTGCATGGTGAGCGCGCTGCGCAGCAGCGACACGCCCACGAACTGCCCGCGCCCGCTGCGCTCGCGTTCGAACAGCGCCGAGGCGACGCCGGCGGCGACCAGCGCTGCGGCATAATAGTCGACCGGAGAACCATAGGTGAGCTCGGGCTCACATCCCGGCTTGCCCTGAAGCACGCACATGCCGGTCATTGCTTGCAGCACCTGATCGTAACCGGCACGGTCGCGCAGCGGCCCCTCCTCGCCATAACCGGTCACTGCGCAATAGATCAGCCTGGAATTGCGGGCGCTGAGCTGGTCGAAATCGATCCCCAGCCGCTCGGGCACGCCGGGGCGAAAATTATGCACCAGCACATCGGCTTCGTCGGCGAGAGCGAGTAATACCGCGCGATCCTCTGCGTTCTTGAGGTCGAGCATGGCGCCCTGCTTGCTGCGATTGACGCCGAGAAAGGCGCGGTTCTCGCCCTGCAGGGTGGACGGATATTGGCGCAGATTGTCGCCGCCGGGCGGCTCGACCTTGATCACATCTGCACCTTGGTCGGCGAGCAGGGTACAGCCATAGGGGCCGGCGATATAAGCACTGAGGTCGAGCACCTTGACCCCGCTGAGGGGCCCGGCCGGACCAGTGCGCCTGGCACTGCTGAACAACGATCGCGCGGTCATGACGATCCCTCCGGTGCCAACATCAGCCAGGTCAGCCGCCACGTCCCATCCGCCATGCCGCCGGCGCGGTACCAGGGCGCATAGTCGATGGGCGCGCGCCCCTGTGGGCTCAACCGCACGGTGTCGCCCGGTGCTTCCCCGCTGGCCGGTATGACGGTCAGCCAGTCTTTAGCGGGAGCATCGGGCAGACGGATCGTTTCTTCGACCTTGAAGTCATCGACCAGGCCGGTGGCATAAACCAGCGGGCCAAGCGTGATCGCGGCATAGTCGAAGTGCAGTACTTCCTGTCGCACCGGCTCGCCGCCCGGCGCCAGTGACTCCTGCACGTTGCGCGCGATGCCGCGGTGCAGGCGCGGTACCAATGGAAGACGCAGCGTCACGATGTCGCCGGCCTGCCAGGTCCGGGCGATGCGGGCATAGAGGCCGGCAACCACATCCGTCCCCGGCGCCCCGTTCACGGCCAGTGTCGCGCCCTCGGCCCAGTCAGGAATGCGGATATCGATCGCAAAGGACTCAGCGGGCTCCGGCGTTACGAGCAGATCGATGGCGCCGTCGAACGGGTAGCGGGTCCGCTGCTCGATCATTACCGCGCCGGCAGTCGTCCCCAGCCTCGCCACCGACGGGCCGAGCAGGTTCACCGCGACGGCACCGTCCGCCGTCACGCCGTACGCGACCGGCGCCAGTTCCTCGAGCGCGACCGCCCCGCTCGACTTGCAGCAGCGCCAATAGGTGGTGTGAACGCGGCGGCCGTTGGGGAAGCTGTAATAGCACCAGTCCTCACCATTCGGGGCCTGAGCACCGAGCAAGTCGTTATAGGCGGTGCGTTCGATTTCCTGAGCATAGTGCGCCGCCCCGGTGATCGCCAGCAGTTCGCGGTTGAGCTGGATCCACGCCATGGTCGAGCAGGTCTCGACATAGCCGTACGGGCTGAACACGCCGGCAGGGTTGAACACCTCGCGCGAACGATGCGCGATGCCGCCATATGGCGCGCCGCCCAGCGTCAAGTGATGGTCACGCACGTTGCGCCAAAGGTGCTCGACCGCACGCAGATAGTCGCCTTCGCCGGTGGCGCGGTACAGCTTGGCGATGCCGACCAGATTCCATAGCAATTGATAGACCTTGCCGGTGGCGATTTCCGATGCGTCCGCGCCGGCGAGAGCGCGCGACAAAAGCGCGTTGCGCGGTTCGCGATCGATCTGGCCGAGCACGAGGCGCGCGAGGTCAAGATATCGTTGTTCACCGGTCGCGGCATGGAGTTCAATGGCGGGGTCAATCACGACACTCGCCGACAGGCCGAAATGATTGCCGAGACCGGTGATCGTAACCTGCCCTTCGCTGAGCGTGCGCCATACCAGATCGCCGATCCGCGCGGCAGCGTCGCGATAGCAGCGCTCGCCGGTATGGCGAGCCAGCTCGAGCAGCCCGAGCATCAGATAGCTATGAGTCCATATGTCCCAGGTGCGCAAAGCGGGCGCCCCGTCCCAGCTTTCCGGCCTGGCCGGCTGCGGCTGGGTGAAACGACGCTCGGGCGCGTAGTTGCCGAGATACCCATCGCTATCCTGCAGCGCGACCAGATGATCGGCGACATGGCGGACATGCTCCAGCAGAGCCTTGTCGCCGGTGCGGATGGCAGCGCGCGTCGCGGCCTGAAGCCATTTGCCGGCATGCTCGCCATACCAGTCGCCGGCGATATTGCAGCACGTCTCGGCGGCTTCGAACAGCGCGATGGCCGGACTCGTCTCGTCGACAATGAAACGCGACAGCCGGCCGCGATGATTGGCGGCGAGCGCCTCGCCGAGCACGCCGCCCAGCGCTACCGCGTCAGGCGCAGCAAAGGTCATTGCTCCGGGCAGCTTCGCGATAACAGCCGGCGTGAGGGCGAGGTCAGCGATCGACGACACAACGGAATCCGATCCCCGCCGAGCGGTCCTTGCCTGGCGACATGAGCAAAAACTTGCCATGTTGATCGAGCGCATAGGCCTGAGGGAAATACCAGTGCGAGGTCTGCGGCTGATAGGCGCTGCCCCCGCGCAGCACCGCGCCGCGGACATGCTCGTCGCGATATTCGTCGGTCCACTGCCAGACATTGCCGACCAGATCCATCACTCCGAACGGGCTTGCGCCGGCCGGGTGCGCGTCGACATCGGCGGGAACCGGCATTGTCCGACCACAGGCCGGTTCGGGCACCGCAGCGGAATTCCAATCATCACCCCAAGGGTAACGACGACCGTCCCGCCCTTGCGCGGCGTAGTGCCATTCCCACTCGCGCGGCAGGCGTTTGCCCGCCCAGGCGGCATAGGCACGAGCATCCTCGATCGACACCCAGGTGACCGGCTTATTGCCCCATCCCGACGGCGGCGCACCATCCTGCCAGTGAAGCAGGAAGTTATGCGCATCGGCCGGGTGATAGCCGCTCGCATCTAGGAACAGTTTGAACGCGGCATTGGTCACCGGGAAACGGTCTATTGCGAAGGCCGCGACGTCGAGCCGTTGGCGGTGATGGCGCCGGGCGTTCGGCTCCCATGGATATTGTACGTCGACGCCCTCGGCGGCGTAGCCCTCGATCACCACGCCATGCACGGCAAAGTCGAACGTGCCGGCGGGAATATCCACCATGCTCTCGGGCAGCGTCTCGGCTCGCGCCGTCGGCGCGATGGCGACGAGCTCCTGCTGCAGCGAGCGCCACTCGGCCGAATATTCGGCGAGCGGCGTCGCGGCGTGGGCACGCATTGTGTCGAGGAAGCCGGGCAGCCATTCGGGCGCTGCATCGGTCATAGCAAGGATGCCGCCGAACCCCCGCCCTTCGAGCGGCAACGCGAACACCGCCTGATCATCGGCGATACGCGGTGTCAGGGACGTGCCGTTCCACACATCGAAATAGGACGCGCCCGCGGCATGCGGCAGGACGACCTGCTCGCCGTCCACCGCATATTCATTGCGGTTGACGATGGTCCACAGCGTCATGCCCTCGCCCGGAAAGCGGCTGGCGAACACCCCGGCCTGAAGCGTGTGCGCAAAGGGCGTCCAATCGGCGCTGACCAGCAGCGGGGCGAAGCGGCGCTGCACGGTCGCGACGCGGCGCAGCGTCTCGCCGTCACGCGGCGTCAGCTGGTTCATGAAACCGAAGACATTCTCCCAGGCATTGTAGCCGATGCCGTTGAAGAAGGCCTGTTGCAGGTCGTTGTTGCGCTCGCGGCCCCAGCGGTTCTCGATGTTGATGATATGCCGCGGCTCGAGCCATTTCAGCTTGAGCACGGCCGGGATGGTGTCGGTCGGAATGCGCTTGGCCCAGCTCTGCACATTCCATGACAGGATATGGTCACCGGCCTGGGCGGTCGTCTCTGGCTGCAGCACGACCGAGCGGCCGCGCGCGTCGCACGCTTCGAGAAAGGCGCGCGGCACGCCGCTATAGGTGTCGCCGTTGATGCCATCGGCGCCGGTCGCGACGACCAGATCGGCCATCCGTTCCCAGTCGGGCCTGCCGGCGGGGCGGGTGCCATTGTCCCACGGCATGGTCGGCAACAGCACCTTGACGCCGCGCGCATGAAAATCGTCGACCATGCCGCACACGCCCTCGATCCCGCCGGGCAGCGCCTCGATCAGGTCGAACTGGTTGCGATCGTCGATCCCGATATTGGGATAGATATACCACAGCAGCACGCTGTCGACCCCGCCGAAGCGCGCCTCCAGATCGTCGAGATAACGGTCGACCGTGTAGCGACCGGTGTCCGGATCATAGAGGTAGCGGTCCTCAGCCATCATCTGGACATGGACGAAGTTGCGTTGCGCCCAGGCCAGCTCAGGCCGGCGATAGGCCGCGTCGTCGAAGCCGATCCGGATGAGGTGCTCAGTGCGCCATTCGCGCAGGCCCTGCAGCCAATCGTCGATCGCGCCGTCGACATCGATTTTCCATCGCCCCATCTCGGCGAACGGCCAGCCCGGCACCTTGCCGGGCTGCGGCAGAAACGGCCCCGTCAGCGCGTGGGAGAATTTGATGTCGCTGCTGGTGCGATGCGGGGAGTGCGTCATGACTGGCCTTGCGGGCGGGAATCGGTGATCCCGGCATAGTGGTTCACGCCGCAATAGTCTGCCAGCGCGGCGGCTCGGCCGGGGTCATTCGGCGTATCGAGCAGGGTGGCGACCTCGGCAGCGGTAGGAATGCTGGTCTGCGCTCCCGTGCGGGTGGTCGCCAGGGCACCGGCGGCACTTGCCGCGCGCAGCGCCTGTGTAAGATCGTGACCGGCGGCGAGCGTCGCCGCAAGCACGCCGCAAAACGTGTCGCCCGCCGCCGTGGTGTCGATTGGCGAAACCGCAAAGGCGGGCTGAACGAAGAATGCGCCCTCAGCCAGCGCGCAGCAGCCCCGCCCGCCCAGCGTCACGATCGCGCAGGGCACGCCGGTCGCAGCGAGGCGATCGGCGACCGATCCGTCGTCACCAACGATGCGCGCGAGTTCCTCCTCGTTGACGACGAGTATGTCGAGCGTCGCCAGCAGTTCCTCGGGCAGCGGCCGCGCAGGCGCCGCGTTGAGCATTACCGTCAAGCCTGCCGCGCGTGCGGCGGCGGCAAAGACCATGACCGTGTCGAGCGGGATTTCCAGCTGCATCAGCAAATGACTGACCCCGTCGAGCGAGGGCAGGTCGCCTGGCCGCAGCTGCGCATTGGCCCCCGGCGCGACGGTGATGGCATTTTCCCCGTCATGCGACACGGTGATCAGCGCCGCCCCGGTCGGCCTGTCCGACGTTATGACGTCGAGCATCACGCCAGCCGCGCGCAACGACGTCTCAATCATCGGCGCCAGCGTGTCTTCGCCCAACGCGACGAGCATGCGCGTCGCACCACCTCCGGCCCGTGCACAGGCGACCGCCTGGTTGGCGCCCTTGCCGCCAGGAATGATCGCGAGGTCCTCACCGAGCACCGTCTCGCCGGGCGCCGGTATGCGCGGCGCCCGGACGACGAAATCGGCATTCGCGGATCCCGCCACCAGCACGGTGCCGTGGCGCGTGGTCATGGCAGGTCTTGCTCCCAGGTCAGAAGTCGCGGTGGAAGGTCAGCGACACCGTGCGCCCGCGACCTGCAAAATAGTTCTGGTAGATATCGATCTGCGACGACGACAGGAAATAGAACTTGTTGAACAGATTTTCGACACCGAGGGAGAAGGTGCCGACATCATTGACCCGGTAGCCGGCCGTCGCATCGAACAGCGTGTACCCCTTGGTGTGCTCCTCGGTCGATTTGCCCTTATTGATGTTGCGACTGAACAAGCTGGTCGCGCCGAACGAAATCGACCCCTCTGGCGTAAACTGCCAGGATATCTGCCCATTGGCCTTGTCGGGCGCGATGTTGAGCACACCGAGCGTCACATCGAGCGGATCGGTCACGCCATTGGCAGCCGATGTCTTGCCCACCACATGGCTGAACAGGGCGTTCAATCGCACTGTGGAGGTCGGGCGGAACTCCGCCGTCACGTCGAAGCCATAGATCTTGATCGGTCGGCGGTTGAGCACATAGTCCTTAGTTATCGGATCGACCGTGAGGCTTGAGCCCAGGTCGGACTTGGACTGATAGTAGGAAACGCCGACGCTACCCATCCGGCCGCGCCAGTTGAATCCGACCTCCTTGTTCTTGAAGACCACCGCCTGGAGATCGAACAGGCCTTCGACTGTCTTGCCCGGCGTGTTCACGTTGCGCAGCGGGATACCGGCATTGGGCAGAGTGAAGCCTTCACCATAGGTCGCAAAGGCCGAGAATCCACCGCCGAAGCGACCGATGATGCCGGCGTTGAGCAGGTCATTCTTGTATTTGAGGTTGCCGCCCTTCACCAACACGCTGTTGCGGTAAAAAGTGGTCGTATAATCGTCGACCTTGACCTTGCCGTCTTCGTGACGCCAGCCGCCGCTCAGCGTCACTGGACCGAGATCATAGGCCAGCTGCACATAGGGGCCGAAGCTCGTATAGTTGAGCGGCGGCACCCAAACGCGATTGGTCAGGGCGAGATATTGCTGAGTCTGATCATGCACCGCGTCGATGCCGAAACGCAGTTCAAAACCCTGCAGCAGGAAGTCGGGGCGCGTGTAGGAGGTGCGCAGTCCGTATTTCTTCGACAGGATTTCCGATTGGTCGAAGATGACACCCGGCGAGATGCGTGGATCCTGCTTGTCGATCCCGTTATCGCCTGGGAAGCACATCTCCTGCTTCGCATAATAGGCCGTGGCCACAAGACTGCCGCCGAACAACGAAGTGTTGCTGTAATTCAGCGCATATTGCTGGAACTTGTTGAAATCAGGGGCGAACAGGAGCTGGCCCGTGATCGGATCCGTCGGCGGCCCGGGCTCCGCCGTGTCGGGAATGCCGAGTGTGCGGCTGCCGGCGACATAGTGATAATTACCGTTGGCCTTGAGTTTGAAATAGCTCGCGACACCCTCGACGCGCTGGGAATCGCCGTCACCGAAATTGGTGCCGATCTTCAGGAAACCATCCCATTGCTTCGAGTCGGCAACCGAGCTCGATGCGCTGATCCCGATACGGCGGCCATGAGCGTCGTAGGTGATACCGCGCGTCAGATAGGATCCAGCAGCGAAGACATCGATCCCGCCCGACTTGTGGCTAAGCGTTCCGCCAATCTTCCAGGTCGCACTGTCGTCGTCGAACTGGGTGCCGAACCGGCCGGTCACGCCAAAATGCGTACCGGGCTCGGTCGCACGTTTGGAAATATAGTTGATGATACCGCCGGCCGCGCCGATGCCCTCGGACGCAGATGCGCCGCCGATCACTTCGATGCGCTCGATCGTCGCCATGTCGGTGAAGGTCGCGTTGCGGCTGCCGTCGCGTAGCGGCGTCGACTGCGGGATGCCGTCGAACATATAGAGCGCGGTGCGACCACGCATCGTCTCGCCTAGCGTGTTGAGCGTCTGGTTCGATTCCGAATAGCCCGGGACGGTACGGGCCAGCACTGCGGTCGCATCCTCGGTGATGGTCAGCGAGCGCTGCACTTCAGCGGGAGAGATGATGGTGATCGCGCCGGCGATCTTGTCGATTGCCTTGGGCGATCTCGTGCCGGTGACGACAATTGGCGTCGTGTCCTCTTCGGGCGCTGTGGCGGTCTGGTCCGGTGTCTGCGCGGCTGCGTCGGCGGCCGTGCCGGAAGGCAGCGAGCCGGCGTAAGCGGCGGAGCACATCGTTCCGGCGAGAGCCGTGCCGAGCGCCAGACGTGCAAGCATTTGCATGATAATCCCCTCCCTATTTTTTTATTGGCGCCATCATTAGACGCGCGGCGCAACACGTTAAACCGGGCCCCGGCTGCGTTCAGACACGACATTTTGTGCGGTTTCAACGAGAGCGGTAGCCCAACCGTTAAGGAAAACAGCACAAATACTGTCGTCCAAACGCAATTGATGCCCGCCCCCGCACTGGCGCGTCGCGCACTGCTACGGCTATCATGCGTCCGACAGGGGAGATGCGACAACGATGCGCAGCAAATTGTTCGTGCCGGGCGCACGGCCCGATTTTTTTATCAAGGCACTGGCGAGCGAGGCGGATGCCATCTCGTTCGATCTCGAAGACTCCGTGACGACAGGCGGCAAGACCGCAGCGCGCAGTGCAATAGCCGGGTTCCTGGCCAGCGAAGCGACGCGCACCGCGCTGGCGGCGAACGGCAAGCAGGTGATCGTGCGCGTCAACGCGCCTCACTCGCCGCATTTTGCCGCTGATATCGCTGCGATGGCGCTGCCCGATGTCGCTCTGATCAACCTCCCCAAGCTTGAAGATCCCGACGATGTCGTCACCGCGGTGACCGCGCTTGAACGCGCCGAGCAAGCTGCCGCCATTACCCGCCCGATCGGCCTGCTGATCACCATCGAGACACCCCGCGCATTGCGGCGGGCAGCCGAGATCGCGACGGCACATCCCCGCATCGCCGGCTTGCAACTGGGGCTCAACGATCTTTTCGAAGCGCTCGCGATCGATCGCCGGGCACTCGGCAGCGCCCATGCCGTGATGCTCGCCATGCGACTCGCCACCGGCGAGGGCGGCGCCTTCGCCTATGACGGTGCCTATGCGGCCATAGCCGACGACCAGGGCTTTCGCCTTGAAGCCGAGCAGGCTCGCGCACTTGGCTATCTCGGCAAGAGCTGCATTCATCCCCGGCAGATCGCTATTGCCAACGCTGTGTTCGGCGCGCGCGCGGATGCGCTGGATCAGGCGCGCCGGATTGTCGCTGCCGCGGATGAAGCCGCTGCGATCGGACGCGGCGCCTTTCAGCTCGACGGGCGGATGATCGACCGGCCCGCGATCGAGCAGGCACGCGCGACGCTTGCGATGGCGGACAAGGAATAATGGCTTTTTCCCGTATCGTTCGGCGGTTGATCGTCCTGCTCGCTTTTTGCCTCGCCGGTGCCGCATTGCCCGCGTCCGCGGACGATAGCGTCTCGCTGGTCAAGGCCTCCAACCTGCCTCCGCTCGCCGCCGGAGACGGTGCGACGATGGTGGCACTTGGCGGGCGCACCGTGGTGATCGGCCCTAACGGCGCCTGGGCGCTCGCCGCGGACCGCAGAGCTTGGCAGCCGCTCGATCGTTCGCGCCTGCCCGCCGACCGGAAGCCGCGCATTGTCGCCAGCAATGGCCAGCGCGCCGTGCTACTCCGGGGAGATGCGCACGCCATGAGCAATGTGGCGATGCTCCAGCTCGATAACGGCGCGCTATCGTTGCGTACGCTTCCCGCGCTGCCCCAACCGCTGACGGTCGCCCAAGCCGTGGTGAGCGGCGAAACCGTAACGATCGCCGGCCGGAGCATCGGCGGTACCGCGCGGGTGCTCGACCTGACTTTGGGTGACCCGTCATGGCGCGTGCGCGCGCCATGGCCCGGCGCCGGCACGCCCACGACCCTCGCCGTGCAGAATGGCGTGCTCTACCTGACGCTGCGCAATGGGGCGGCCGAGCAGCTCTTGGCGTTTGGCGACAAGGACGGATGGAAGGGACGCGGCTCTACCCCCGGCCCGGTACTGGCCGGTGCAGCACGCGCGATCGGCCAGGCACATATCCTGTATCTCGTGTCCGATACGAAGCGGGGCACTCAACTGTACGCCTTCCACACGATCACGGCCGCGTGGGCGGCTATGCCCTATCGCGCGACGGGCGGTGTCGATGCGGGCGTGGCGGCGGGTAACGGGCTGGTTCTCGCTCATGCCGACGGCGGCCGGATGACCTTCGCCGTCGCCGAGCTCGAGCGGCAGCGCCGCGCGCTCGATCTCCTCGATTGGACGATCATCATTGTCTATATGGCAGCGATGCTTGGGGTTGGCGGCTATATGTACCGCCGCGCCAAGCTCAACTCGACCAGCGACTTCTTCCTCGGCAGCCGCTCCATTCCCTTTTGGGCGGCCGGCGTCAGCATGTTCGCCGGCAATACCAGCTCGATCAGCTATCTCGCCATCCCGGCCAAGGCGTTCGAGACCAATTGGGAATATATGACCTCGAAGATCGTCACCGTGTTCGGGCTGATGTTCGTTGCGATCTGGGTGGTCCCGGCGCTGCGCCGACTCAACCTCGTCTCGGTGTTCAACTATCTCGAGCAGCGCTTCCATCCCGCGATCCGCATGCTCGCGAGCGCGCTGTGCATCGCGATGCATGTCGGCGGGCGGATGGGCGTGGTGCTGTTCCTGCCGGCGCTAGCGATCGGCACGATCACCGGCTTCAACGTGATCGGCTGCATCTGCATCCTCGGCGTCTGCACCATCATCTACACGGCGCTCGGCGGGATGCGCGCGGTGATATGGACCGATTTCATCCAGGTTATCGTGCTGATGGGCGGCGCGCTCTTCGCCATCGGCTATATCGTCTGGTCGCTCGGCTTTACCGCGATCGAGCAGGCCGCAATGGCGTCCGACAAGACCCATATGATCAACACCAGCTTCGATTTCACCCAGCCGACCTTGTGGGGCTTCCTCATCCTTATCCTATTCGACACCGTGCTGACCTTCCCCAAGGACCAGATCCTGATGCAGCGCGCGCTGGCGACTTCGTCGGACAAGAACGCCGGGCGCTCGATCTGGCTATTCGCGGCGGTGCTGCTGCCCGGGGGCCTCATCTTCTACGTTATCGGTACGGTGCTGTTCGCATATTACCAGGCGCATCCGGCTCGGCTCGATCCGCTTCTGCCGATCGATGCCGTGTTCCCCTCGTTCATTGGAATGGAACTGCCGCACGGCGTGACCGGGCTGATCATCGCTGGCCTGTTCGCGGCGGCAATGGGCACGCTGTCGGGCACGATCAACAGCGTCGCAACCTTGCTGTCAGTCGATTTCTACGAGAAGTTCGCCAAGAATCCGACACAGAAAAAGACCGTGCGCTTTGCCGAATGGATGACAGTGCTAGTCGGCGTGGTCGGCATCGGACTGGCAGTGCTGCTGTCGCAGCTCGACATCCATTCGCTGCTCGACCTGTCGATTGAGCTGTTCGGCGTGCTTGGTGGAAGCTGTGCGGGCGCCTATACGCTCGGCATGTTCACCCGCCGCGCCAACGCCGCCGGTGTCGGGATCGGCATCGTCGCGGCATCGGCGATCACGCTTGCGGCGAGCATCTTTCATCTCGTCCATCCCTATTTCTACCTGGCGATCGCGATCTTCGTCTCGATCGCGGTGGGTTATGTCGCGAGCCTGTTCTTTCCGGCGCCCCAGCGTTCGCTGGAAGGCCTCATCGTCCCGATTGGCCGGTTCGGACGGCGGCGCACACAGGAGGATGAGCCATCGACCTCCATTTCCTGAAAACTTTCGTGACGGTGGTCGATCGCGGCTCGATGGCGGCGGCGGCGCGGGCGCTCAACGTCAGCCCTTCGGCGGTCGCGCAACAGCTCCATGCGCTCGAACGGGAGCTCGGCACGCCGCTCATCGTTCGCGTCGGCCGCACCGTGCGCATGACCGAGCAGGGCGGGCGAATTCTCGGCCAGGCGCGCGAACTGCTTCGCAACGCGGCCGAGTTGCGCAACACCGCTCATGATGATGCCATCAGCGGCAATCTGCGTCTGGGCGCGTGCACGACGCCGCTCAGTGGCATGCTGCCGGATATCCTCGCCCGGCTGATCGGCAAATCCCCGGCGATCAACGTGCATATCCAGTCGGCCAGCTCAGCGCAGCTTTACGCTGCGGTCGAGGCCGGCGAGCTCGATGCCGCTTTCGTGCTCGAAGCACCCTATCCGATTCCGAAGACGTGCGAATGGTGCATGCTGCGCGAAGAGGCGCTGATCATGCTGGCGCCCCGGCATCTCGCGCACCGCGATCCGCATGATCTCCTCCGTACCGAACCCCTGATTCGCTACGACCGGCATCAATGGGGCGGCCGCAGCGCCGAGGATTATCTGCGCAAGGTCGGGATCACGCCAAGGGAGCGCTTCGAACTCAACGCCCTTAATGCCATTGCCGTGATGGTGGATCGCGGCCTCGGCGTGGCGCTGGTGCCCGATTGGGCACCGCCTTGGCCGGCCGGACTTTCGCTCGCCCGGATAGCGCTGCCGACGCCCGTCGTCGGACGGCGGATCGGGATCGTATGGTCGCGTGCCACCGTACACACCCGGCTGGTCAATTTACTGCTGGCCGAAAGCGAAGCAGCGACCGCCGATGCGACCAATGGGCAGAATGGCGATAGCGCTGCATAACGCTGCATGGGAGCGGCGGGTGTACTGGCGGCGCGATCGCGCGATCAAAGGCTGGCGCCCGGCCTCGGCACCGGCGCCGACGACGCGGTTAGCCGCCGAGCATCCTGCGTTGATACTCTCGCGGCGAAACGCCGATTTCCCTGCTGAAGGCGCGGGAGAAATTGTGCACCGTGCTGAAACCGAGCTGAAATGCGATCTCCGAAATGCTCACGCCCGAGTGGAGCACCAAGTCACATGCTTTCTGCATCAGCGCGCGGTTCTTCATCGCACGGGGGCTTTCACCGTGAGTTTCGCGGAAGAGCTTGCGAAAGTGCGAGTCGCTGAGATGCGCGGCGCGCGCCATCGATGAGAGGTCGAGGTTGATTTCTGGCTCTACGCGAATCCGCTCGGCCGCGCGGCGTAGCGCTGGCCACCGCGCGCGCGCGCCGGTCGCCGACGGAGACAGGCCGGTTGCGATCTCGCCGATAATCTCGAGCATCAGACCCGACACGCACAACGGTCGGCGCGCGCCGCGCTGTTCGGCGATCGCCTGTTTCATCAGCGCGTAGATTGCCGGACCATTGACCACCGGAAGCTTGCCGCGCCAGCCGGCGATCGGCTGTCGCAAGAACGGCGGATGCATGTCGGCATGGTCGCCCGCTGCATAGGCAGTTCCGCTTCTGATGCGCGGACTGCACAGCGGATCATAGACGAGATCGAAATGCAGATAGGCGACGAACATCTTCGGCGGATGGCCGCGCATCTCATGCAGAATACCAGGGGCAATCCAGATCAAGTCGGTCGGACCGACATCGAACGTTTCGTCGCCCACCGAAAATCGACCGGTGCCGGAGACGATATAGACCAAGAGATAGTCGGCCACTGCGCGGCGGGCGATGTGCCACGCTCCGCGCCAATGCTCCAGCGCGCCCCGAACATACGGCGAGAGCATCGCCGAAAGCTCATGGTTGGCCTCGCCCTCCCCCTCAGTATCGTGCGCGCTCATCGGCTCAGCTTAATCGATTGGGATACATATTGCACGGCCCGGGCAAAGACGTCGGCGAAAGGGCCTTCTAAAATGAGACCTACCTGACAACACCATGTAAAGGCCCGCGGAATCATGCCTTATCCTAAACCAACGACGCAGGACGTACTGCGCTTCGAAGCTGACGGCTTTCTGGTCGTGCGCGATGCAATCGACCCGGAGGAAGTCGCGGCGCTTGTCGCGATGGGTGCGGACATGACGCAGCGCCCGGCGGACTGGGGAAAGGACTGGGATTGGCGACGCGGTGAGCCGCTTGATCAGCGTGCTTATCGGATCGTCCAGAGCGGTGTCGACCGGCTGTTTCCCTGGCTGCCGCAATCGCGTTTCCGCGCCTGGGCCGGCCGGTTCGGCGGCGCGCTGATGCGCCAGGATATGGCGTTCTGGTATGAACAGTTTCTCGGTAAGCCGCCCGGCGTCGGCGCACCGACGCCCTGGCATCAGGACGAAGGCTATTGGGGGCGCACGCTGGAGGATTGTGGCATCACCTGCTGGACTGCCTTCCACGCCGTTGGACCGGAAAATGGCTGCATGCACTTCGCGCGCGGTGCGCATCGACGCCTGATCGAGCATTGCAACCCTCCAGAAATGGCAAGCGACCTGCTGGTCTGCGATATTGCGCAGGACGCCGAGGTGATTGGCTGCCCGATTGAGGCCGGTAGCGTGACGTTTCATCACAGCAAGACGCCGCATATGACCACTGCCAACAGCACGCCGCGGTGGCGCCTGTCGCTCGCGCAGCATTTTCGAAACCCAGCGTGCGCGGTGCTCGCAGCGGACCATTACGATTGGCGCGTAAGGGTTTGTCAGCGGACGGATGGGGGTTGATCGCGACCTACAAAGCACTTCTACTGCGATCGCCCGGCGAAGAAATCGGTACGAGCCTCGGCATAATGGCGAAGCGCTCACACCCAGCCGGGATCAAACGCTTGCGCTCGGTCTTTGCGGATTGCCGTCGATTTTGGGGAAGGCCTTGCCGCCGGACGGAGAGCCGAAGAAATTGATCGCGCTACTCGAAGCTGTTCACCCAGATGGTTCGTCCAGCGACGCGGTCGCACACCGCGTCCACCTGCCATTGATGAGGCTGCTTTCCCAAGTGAGCGAATCCGCAAAGGGGCCGCTTGCCGCCTCGACACGGCCCGAGTGAATGCGTTGGCACCACGATGCCCACTGCTTTTCTGAGATCAAGGGCGCTGGGTGACCGCGATATTTACATGTCTTGTCGGCCGTTCTCCACGACGACGTAGTGGTCGAGCACCGGACGACGCGCCCCGCGCCGTCGTTAAGAAAGGCGGGCTCGAGGGAGAAGCATTTATTCGGGACGCATCACTATTTCCTCAGTTCTGCTTATGTGCGGTCAGCGTTCATTTACCTGCGCGCGCGTTCAGAAGCGCAGGGCGCGATCTATCTGAAGATTTTGACTGGCCTCACGTCCCACGCTTGGGCCTTGGGCAGACCGGCTGGGTGGCAAGGGCGTCCCGGTCTTCTTGCACCCCGCACGCTCTGAACGCTGTCACCCGGAGGCGCCAGCGCGCTTTGAAACGTCATCGATCTGACAATTGACCGTTGAACCGCCACATTGGCCCTAGGTCGAGACAGATAACGCGCAATGCGGTCCTGCACCTCGGTAGCTGACGGGAGACCTCATCTTTCGCACGCGCGCAGGCATCGCGACTTCCTAGGCGGACTAGGGCTGTCGACGCAAGCAAGAAGCTGCAGAAAATCACGATAAATCATAGCGATGATTAAAACATGTCCTCGAGTTGACTAAACTATACAGTACTGTATTGTAACATCAGATTCGTTGAAAACTTGCGAGGAAGCGCCTGCGGCGATGGCAGCACAGCGCGGACTTGCACCACAAATCAGCAACCGACTTCAGATGCGCCGGGGGTCAGCGCGATCCGAATTCCGCACCAGATTGGCGAGAGATGATATGCGCTATTCCGCCTGGAACGTTTTCAAAGAGGGGCTGAAGGAGCAACGCGGATGGAAACCCGCATGGCGCTCGCCCGACCCCCAGCAGAGCTACGACGTTATTGTGATCGGTGGCGGTGGCCATGGCCTCGCGACCGCCTATTATCTCGCGAAGTCATTCGGCATCACCCGCGTCGCGGTCCTGGAAAAGGGCTGGATCGGCGGTGGCAACAGCGGTCGCAACACCACAGCGATCCGCTCGAACTATTATTATCGCGCGAGCGCCCGGATGTACGAGCATTCGCTCAAGCTCTATGAGGGCCTGTCGAAAGAGCTCAACTACAATGTGATGTTCAGCCAGCGCGGGATGATCTCGCTCGCGCACAGCCTCCACGATCTTGAGCTCGTAAATCGGCAGATGAACGCGATGCGGCTAAACGGCGTCGATGCCGAAACGCTGTCTCCGGCCGAAATCGGGCGCCGCGTGCCGATTCTCGACATTTCGCCAGCTGCACGGTTTCCCGTCCTCGGTGGCCTAATCCAAAAACGCGCGGGCACGGCCCGGCACGATGCGGTGGTATGGGGTTATGCCCGGGCCGCCGATGCGCTGGGGGTCGACATTATCCAGAATTGCGAGGTCACGGGTTTTCAACGTGGCCCCGATGGCGCCGTGACCGGGGTTGAGACATCGCGCGGGCGGATCGCCTCGCGGAAGATCGGCGTGGCTGTGGCGGGCCACTCGAGCCGGCTTGCCGAGATGGCCGGTTTCCGCCTGCCGATCACAAGCTACGCGCTTCAGGCCTTTGTGTCGGAGCCGTTGAAGCCCGTTCTCGACACGGTTATTCTGTCTCCTGCGACGGGCGTCTATATGAGCCAGTCGGACAAAGGCGGGCTCGTCATCGGCGGCGGGCTCGACCTCTACCCTTCCTATGCGCAGCGCGGAAACATGCCGGTGATGAGCAACGTGCTGGGCGCCGTCGCGGCGCAATATCCCTCGCTCGGCCGGGTCCGGCTGCTCCGCCATTGGGCGGGTATCGTCGATGTGGTTCCCGACAGCAGCCCGATCATCGGAGCCTCCCCGGTGCCGGGGCTTTTTCTTGACTGCGCATGGGGCACGGGTGGCTTCAAGGCCATCCCGGTCGGCGGCACGATGCTAGCACACCAGCTCGCCACGCTTAATCCGCATCCGCTCGCCAAACCCTTCTCCCTCGACCGCTTCACAACGGGCGCTCTCATCGACGAAGCGGCCGGCTCCGGCATCGCGCACTGAGGATCGTTCATGCTGCAAATTTCCTGTCCCTGGTGCGGTCCCCGCGACGAGCTCGAGTTTCGGTGCGGCGGCCAGAGCCATATCATCCGTCCGGATCCGCCTGAGGCAATCGACGACGTCTCCTGGGGCAAATATCTGAGTGAGAAGATCAACCCGCGCGGCGAGCACCTCGAACGATGGCAGCACAACGCAGGATGCCGCCGCTGGTTCAACGTGGCCCGCGACACGGTGACGCATCGAATCCGGGCAACCTATCATATGACCGAAGCCGCGCCTGCCTTTTCCGCAGACGGAGTTGCCCCATGAGCCGGACTCACCAGCCTTTTCGCCTGGGCTCTGGCGGGCTCATCAACCGCAACCGGCCGCTCACCTTCCGGTTCGAAGGCCGCGTCTATTCAGGCTTTGAGGGAGACACGCTGGCCTCCGCCCTTCTTGCGAACGGAATCCGGCTGGTGGGGCGCTCGTTCAAATATCATCGCCCGCGGGGCATTTTGGGCTTCGGGCCCGAAGAGTGCAATGCCCTGATCCAACTCGGCGTCGGCGCGCGCAGCGCACCAAACCTGCGCGCGACCGAGATCCGCCTTCACGAGGGTCTCGAAGCCAATGCGGTAAACTGTTGGCCAAACGTCCGTTTCGACGTCGGCGGCGTGAACAACTTCTTCTCGCGCTTTCTGGTGGCTGGTTTTTACTACAAGACCTTCATGTGGCCGAGCTGGCACCTGTATGAGGGCCTGATCCGACGCGCAGCGGGCCTCGGCAAGGTGTCGAAGCTGGCAGACCCCGACCGTTATGAAAGCCGCTTCGCTCACTGCGATGTCCTCGTCGTCGGAACCGGCCCGGCCGGCCTCGCGGCGGCGCTCGCGGCCGCCAGGGACGGCAGACGCGTCATCGTCGCCGAACAGGATCATGTACCCGGCGGCACGCTGCGCTGGGAAGGCGGCGCGATAGACGGATTGCCGGCCGATCGCTGGGCAAAGCAAAAGGTGGCGGCGCTGGAAGCCATGCCCAATGTCCGCATCTTCCTCGGCACCGCCGTTTGCGGCTATTTCGATCATGATGCGCTGGCGATGGTCGAGACGGTGTCGGCCGACGATCCGGCAGCGCCCGCGCATTTGCCGCGCTACCGGCAATGGCACGTCCGCGCTGGCCGGGTGGTCCTCGCAACCGGGGCCATCGAGCGCCCACTGGTCTTCCCCGGTAACGACCGGCCCGGTGTCATGTTGGCCAGTGCGGTGCGCCACTATATCGTTCGCTACAGCGTGCGGCCTGGCGATCGCGCTGTAATCTTCACCAACAATGATGAAGCTTACCGGACGGCGGTCGCCTTCGTCGCCGCCGGCGGCGTCGTGGCAGCGGTCGTCGATACTCGAACGGAGATAGGCGCCGCAGTCGCGACATCGATCGAGACCCTCGGCATCCCGCTGCTACGCAGCAGTGTAGTTGTTGCAACAAAAGGAACGAAGGCCCTTCGCCGGGTGGCGATCCGCAGCACGGACGGCTCCATCCGGAAGCTCGACTGCGATTTGCTGGCAATGTCCGGCGGAAGCAATCCCAACGTCAATCTCTTCTCGCAGTCGGGTGGAAAGCTGCGGTTCGACGAAGAACTGACCGCCTTTCGTCCTGCCCGCTCGGTGCAGAACGAACGGTCAGCGGGCGCCGCGGACGGTCTCCTCACCCTCAGCGAAGCGCTCGACAGCGGGCATTCCGCCGGGGTTGGCACGGATGCAGACGATTGTGCCGGGCCCAAGGCTACCTTGGCGTATGGACCATCCGGCATCCGCGCCTGCTGGCAGGTCGATGCGCCGGGCAAGGCTTTCGTCGATATGCAGCATGACGTCAGCGCGGCGGACATCGAGCTTGCGGCGCGCGAAAGCTTTCGCTCGGTTGAGCACCTTAAGCGCTACACGACGCTGGGCATGGCATCAGACCAGGGGAAGACATCGAACGTCAACGCGCTCGCCCTCATGGCGCACCAGACGGGCCAGAGCATTGCCGAGACCGGAACAACGCGCTTCCGTTTTCCATTTGTACCGGTCGCCCTCGGTTCCTTTGCAGGCCGTGCCCATGGCGAGCTTCTCCGGCCGCTCCGTCGCCTTCCAATCAATGATCGGCACGTGGCTTTGGGTGCCATCATGGAAGATTATGGCTGGCTCCGGCCGTCGGCTTACCCGCGCGGCAACGAGAGCCGTTTCGAGGCGCAACAGCGCGAAGCACTCGCCGTGCGCAACGGAGTCGGCATCTTCGACGGATCGACGCTCGGCAAGATCGAGGTGCGCGGTCCCGATGCCGGCAAGCTCCTCGACTTCATCTATGCGAGTGCGATGTCGACCCTGAAGGTCGGGAAGGTCCGCTACGGGCTGATGCTCAACGAACTCGGCGTCATCATCGACGACGGAGTCTGCGCGCGACTTGGCGAGGACCATTTCCTCGTCGGCGCCTCAAGCGCCGGCGCGGATCGAATCGCCGCCTGGCTGGAGGAGTGGCTCCAGTGTGAATATCCCGATTGGGACGTTGTGGTCGCGCCGGTCACCACCTGCTGGTCGGTGCTGACTCTGACAGGCCCCGGAGCCCGCGCGCTCCTCACCGAAGCTGACACGAGCTTCCCGACCGGGACCGAGGAATTTCCTCATATGAGCTTTCAGCTTGGTACGGTCGCGGGGATTGAGGCGCGGGTCATGCGGGTGAGCTACTCGGGCGAGACCTCCTATGAAATCAACGTCCCGACTCGCGGCACGGGCGAACTTTGGGACATCCTCCTGCGCCTTGGCGAGCGCCACGATCTGACACCGGTCGGCATCGATGCCTGGGA
Organism: Sphingomonas sp. So64.6b; assembly: GCF_014171475.1. Lineage (NCBI taxonomy): Bacteria > Pseudomonadati > Pseudomonadota > Alphaproteobacteria > Sphingomonadales > Sphingomonadaceae > Sphingomonas > Sphingomonas sp. So64.6b. The sequence goes on along the minus strand of NZ_CP048817.1, from coordinate 4,593,832 downwards.
TTTGCTCCGCCTCGAAAAGGGCTTCCTCCACCCAGGCGCCGATACCGACGGGACGAGCACGCCGCTTAACGTCGGATGGGATCATGTCTTGCGGCGCAAGGGCGACTTCGCAGGCAAGCGATCACTGATGCTTGAACATCATCAAGACCCCGGGCGGCTCCAACTCGTCGGCCTGCAGGCCGAAGGCCGCAATGTCCTCCCGATCGGCGCACATCTGGTGCGTGGCAGCGGTACCGATCGTATCAGCGACGGGTTCGTGACGTCGAGCGCGTTCAGCCCGATCTTTAACCGCGGCGTCGCCATGGCGATGGTCCATGGCGGGTCGAACCGGATCGGCGAGACGGTCGCGCTCGACCATGATCGGCGGCGCTTCTCCGCGACAATTGTCAAACCGACGCTCTACGATCCCGAAGGAACGCGGTTCAATGGCTGAGACGATGCATCGACCCGTTGTCATCAGCGAGATCGTGCCGCCCCGGCTTACGGTCTTGCGCTTGCGGCGCCCTTCGAACGATGACCTCGCGCGAATTGGCGCGCTGATCGGAACCGCGCTTCCGACGGATCCGAACCAAGCAAGGGACGGCGCGGTGCGCGTCATCTGGATGGGCCCTGACGAATGGCTGATCGTCGGCGACACGGCGCCGACCAGCGCAATCGAGGAGGCCGCCACGCACGCCGCGGCGGCGCTGTGCGTCAGCGTCGGCGACGGCCGCTGCGTTTTCGAGGTCACCGGTCCTGCGGCGGCCGACCTGATCGCTAAGGGCACGTCGCTCGACCTTCACCGGACGCTGTCCGCAGCAGACCGGTCTGCGATGACGTTGTTTGCGCAAACCAATGTGATCATCGATCGGCCGCCGGGCCTCGACGGGTACCGCCTGATCTTCGATTTCAGCGTCCGCGACTATCTCCGATTTTGGTTTGCCGACGCCGTCATAGAGTTCGGCTGAGGGCCACCCGTCGGCCGACTGCGCTGTTCTCAAATTCCAAACATAGCGAGCCTTGTATGAGCGACATCCTGCATATCCTGACCTTGTCCTGTCCCGATCAACCGGGGATCGTTAGTCGGGTGACGGGCATACTCTTCGAAGCCGGTGCAAACATCCGCGAGGCTGGCCAGTTTGAGGATGAAGAGACCGCCAATTTCTTCATGCGCGTGCTGTTCACGCTCGCCGAGGACAAGCTTCCGATGCTTTCGGTGCGGTTCCGCGAACTTGCCGAAGGCGATGGGATGAACTGGTCAATCCGCCCGTTGGAGGCGCGCCGCAAAGTCCTGCTCCTCGTTTCCAAGTTCGATCACTGCCTCGCCGACCTTCTCTATCGCTGGCGCATCGGCGAGATGGCGATGGACGTCGTGGGTATCGTATCGAACCACCCGCTCGCGACGTTCGCAGGGCTCGATCTCGGCGGGGTGCCGTTCCATCATTTTCCAGTCACGCGCGATACCAAGGCCCAGCAAGAGGCTCGCATCAAGGCGGTGGTCACCGAAAGCGGCGCCGAGTTGATCGTGCTCGCTCGCTATATGCAGATTTTGTCGGACGATCTGGCGGCATTCCTGTCGGGGCGATGCATCAACATCCATCATAGTTTTCTGCCGGGCTTCAAGGGCGCAAAGCCCTACCACCAAGCGCATGCCCGCGGCGTTAAAATGATCGGCGCGACCGCGCATTATGTGACAGCCGACCTCGATGAAGGCCCGATTATCGCGCAGGATGTCGAACAGATCAGCCACGCCGATTCCCCCGAAGCGCTCGTCCGCAAGGGTCGCGATATCGAGCGGCGAGTGCTCGCCCGGGCCGTCCGCCACCACCTGGCCGACCGTGTGCTGCTGAACGGCGAGAAAACCGTCGTATTCACGGACTGAGTTGATGGCGACGATTATCGATGGAAAGGCGATCGCTGCGGCGATCTTCGCCGAAGTCGCCTCCGGCGTCGGCGAAATGGCGGCGGCCGGCGTCGGCCTGCCTGGGCTGGCCGTGGTCCTGGTGGGCGAAGACCCCGCCAGTATCGTCTATGTGGGCCGCAAGCTCGCACACACCCGCAAGGCGGGGTTCCAGTCTTTCGAACACCGGCTGCCCGCCGAAACGAATGAGGTCGATCTGCTCGAATTGATCGAGCAGCTCAACGCCAACCCGATGGTCAACGGCATTCTCGTCCAGCTTCCGCTGCCGCCGCACATTCGCGCGAACCGCATTCTCGATGCGATCGAACCGCTGAAGGACGTTGACGGCTTCCACCCGGTGAATGTCGGTCGGCTTTCGATCGGTACAGAGGGGCTTGTGCCCTGCACGCCACTTGGGTGCATGCTACTCCTTGAAACCGTCATCGAAGACTTCCGCGGACTGAAAGCGGTGGTCATCGGCAAGTCGAATATCGTCGGCAAACCCGTGGCCATGCTGCTGCTCGAACGAGAGTGCACGGTGACCGTCACCCATATTGCAACGCGCGGCCTTCCCGAGATTGTCCGGTCGGCGGACATCGTGGTCGCCGCGGCCGGCAGCCCCGGGCTCGTTCGCGGCGACTGGGTGAAGCCCGGCGCCGTCGTGATCGATGTCGGTATCAACCGGATCGGCACGCCCGGCATCGACTCCCGTCTCGTTGGCGACACCGCGTTCGTCGAACTCGGCCATGCCGCCGCGATCACCCCGGTGCCCGGAGGCGTAGGGCCGATGACGGTTGCCTGCCTCCTTCGGAACACGCTCATAGCCGCAAAGAAGCAGCAGCGATCGGCGCTTCCGGGAGATGGGCGACAGAAGCGCCTCGTTAGTCTGACATGACACAGGCACCGGGCTTCACCGAACATCCGCAGCGTCGGGAAGTCGTCGGCGAAATGCACCTTCGGCGTTTTCCCGAATTCGTGCTGCCGGCGCAACTCGTTCAGCTCGTACGCATCGTCGATCGCCGTGAGAATTCAGAAGAGCAGCTGGCTGTAGCCGCTCTTCCCGGCCTGTGTGACACGACAAGCGAGCGGCATCGGGAAGGCCGCTGGTCGCCAGACGTCGGCGCATCGTGGGAACGGCACAGCGAGGCGAGTACGGTGACGGTGACGATGGTCGGAACGGCCGCGCGTGGCGTCGGCTGGGATCGCCCTCCCACCTCCGACGCTGCCGCCGCGCTCAGATGGGCGGAAACGGTGCCCGGTTCGGTGATCCGTGCAACCCGGCTCATCGTCGTGGCGAGCGACGAGGACGCCCGGTCCCCGGTGGATGCCGCCCGTTTCCGACAATCACACCTGGTTTCCTGTCATGTCGCGGGGGGCGCGCGGATCTGGAGTGACTTCCAGATTCATGAGGACGGTTACGGCCGTATAGTGATTGCGGCAAACACCTTGCCCACGACCGAGGTGATTAGCTGCGTCCAGCGTCTCCAGGAGTTGGGGAATTATCGCAATCTCGCTCTAATCGGACTGGCGGCAGCACGGGCCGCGTGGACCGCATTAGACGAAATCGAAATGGCGTTGAGCGAAACCGGACGGGCGCTACGGAATGGCAAACACCGAGACGATGATTTGCTGGCGGCCCTGACGGCGCACAGCGAACGCCTGCTCTCGATCGCGGCCGAAACGGACTTCCGCATGAGCGCCACGGCCGCTTATGCCGAGATCGCCGCGGAACGGCTGCAGGAGCTGCAGCCGCAACCGATCAAAGGTTTTCAGTCTCTGACCGATTTTACGAGCCGTCGGTTCAATCCCGCGGTACGAACCTGTACATCACTGTCGCGACGCCTTGCGCTATTGAACGGACGAGCCTCGCAATTCACCAGCCTGTTGCGCACGCGCATCGACACCCATATCGAAAACCAGAATGCGCGGCTGCTCGCATCGATGGAACGCAGCACGCGTATGCAGCTACGCCTTCAACATGTCGTGGAGGGACTGTCTGCGGTAGCGATCAGCTATTATCTGCTTGGGTTGATTGCCTATCCGATCAAGGCGGCGGAGCATGTGTTAGGCGGCATCTCGTCGACGTCCGTGCTTGGACTCGCCGCACCCCTTATCGTCCTCGTCGTCTGGGCAGGACTCCAGATCATGCGGCGGCGACTGTTCAGTGAAGGTGATAGGCCTTAAGGCCAAGGCGCGCTGCATCGCCGAGTCCGTGCGACGGCACACAATGACAATAGGGGCGCTCGTTACGACCGCGCGCATCGAATTCCAAAACCATCCCACCGCCGGATCCAAGTGCGAATCGCCCTGCAGCGAGGCGCCACGCTGCATGGCGGCGGGCGTAAAGACAAACAGCTGAGCTTATGCGCGGTTCTTGCCGTAGAGATAGAGCAGAGCATCGTTTAAAGCCGGGATAAGAACGGAGGTATGCGTGTAGCCGTCGTAAGTCTTAGCCGACCAAGTCAGGTCGTTGGAGGGGTTTTTCCGCAAGGAACTTACAATCCTGTTGAAGCTTCTACCGATCTCTTCATAGAAGCTGACCCCTCCGGCCATCTCCTTGGTTCCGCTCGAAAGGAACATTTTGGTCGGGTGGACAATTGCGCCTTTGAGACCCTTTTCGAACTGCGCGACATAGTCGGTCGCGGTCTCGAATATACCTGGGCTTCCCAGCCAGTATCTATTGAAGAGCCTGGACTGACGCAGAAACGCGTAGAAGGTGAAGGTTCCACCGAATGAGTCGCCGATTATCCCTGCCGGGCCTTCTTTTATATTATACTTGGAGCGTATGAACGGATCCAGTTCGCTCTCCAGAAACTCAAGGAACTGATCGGCGCCGCCCGGGGTCGTCTGCGGGGTCCCCGCTCCCAGCAACTTGCCCATATATGCGGGGACTGAATCCTTCATGGTATAATCGCGGGTGCGCGCGTTCGGCCTATCCTCGGGATAGTCGAGCCCGACCAACAAGATCGGTGGGAATCCGGGATTGACCAGATCGGCGGTCAGCAGCCTGCAAGTCGCTGCGGCGACCGCAAGGGCGAATGACCCATCGAGTACATAGACTAATTCGAACGGCACCGGCTTGGCATCCGAACCCGATGGACCTGGCTTGACGTTGGACCAGACACCAACTGCCATCGTGTCGCCAACCGCTCTCGATCGAAATTCGAACGCCTCACTGTTCCGGAGAGCCCAGGGAGAAGTTTTTTCCCTGGTCTGCTCACCCATCCTTGCGTGCGCCACACCAGCATCGAGCTGCGTTGCACCAAGCACAGCCGTCAGGCTCAGTCCGCTCTCCATGAACTTCCTTCGATCAATCACGGTTCGTTTCCCTTGGCTTCGATAATTAAGCGACGGCGTTGCGCGATTTTAGAAATGCGATCCCGGGCTGCAGGCTGCAGAGATTCCGCGCGAACCCTGCCCGCTGCTATGGGCTGCATTTCAGGGTAACGTGGCCGATCCTTCGATCGGCCACCGAATTTCGTCAGAACTTCGCGCTGGCCCGGACACCCCAGTAACGTGGATCGCCATACACCGAGCCCGCTGACGGGGCTCCGAACTGGGCCAAGGCCGTCTTCGCCAAGAAGTCTGTCGCGTAGGTCGTATCGAGCAGGTTTTTCGCAAACAGCGAGATTCGATAGCGCGACCAGACAATCGAGGCGCTTGCGTCCACGAGCGTATAGGCATTGCGCGTCGGACACGGGCCGAACACCTGCGCCTCGCCGCAGAAATGCGTTGGCCCGACGCCGTTGACCGCCCCGTTGAACTCGAACGACACGTCGCCCGACAGTGGCCGGGTGTAGGTCGTCGCGAAACGATAGCTCCATTTCGGCGCGCGCTGGAACTGCTCGCCGACATTGCCGACACCCGGCGCGATGGTCGGCGAGAGGACGGTCGGATGGACGCGATTGTAACCGCCGCTCAAGTCAACCACCAGCTCGGGAGTGACGCGATATGAAGCGTCGACTTCAACGCCATAGGATTTGAGTTTGCCGACCGACACTTGAATGACGCGCGGCCCGATTGGCGTGGGAACGGTCGCCGCCGCGTTGAACGACTGTGCGTCGATGTAGAACAAGGCAACGGAAACACTGCCACGGCGATCGTCGAAATTGGTCTTGACGCCTGTCTCATATTGCCAAAGTCGCTGGTTCGGATAGGTCGCGAGCGGGCTGCCGGTGCCGACCAGCGAGGAGTTGAAACCGCCCTGGGTGAAACCCTTTGTGATCGAGGCATAGATCTGGGCGTCCGGATTGAACAGGTAGCGAGCCGTCACCTTGGGCTGGAAGCCGTGGAATCGGCCCTTCAATGATAGCCCGGTTGCCGGCCTGAGCTCCTGCTTGAGATCATCGTAGCGCGCGCCCGCCCCGATCACGAGATGATCGCCGATCTTGTATTCCAGGTCGGTGAAGGCGGCCAATGCGTTGTAGAAGACCGGCGGTACCGCTTGAGCGATCGATCGGCTCCCGAGCGCAGTGCCTCCAAAGAGACCGCCGCAGTCAGAGCAATCCCCATTGGCACCGCGGTTGTAATATCCGCCGACAAGCCACTTGAATGGGCCATTCCCGGTCGATTGCAGCCGCACCTCTTCGCTGAAATCCCGCAGCGCACCCGTCCCCCGCGCGACGAACGTGTCCGGCGTGTTCAGGTCGACGTCGTATGTGTCGCTAAAGTGCAGCGTATTATAGGCCGTGGTGCTGATCAGATCGAACGCGGCTGCTGAGAAAGTAATTTTACCAGAATAGCTGTTACTGCGCAGTCGGCTTTGGGGACGGCTGCCGGCAAGGACGCCGGTCGCGGGGCCGAAGACCGGCGTCAGCAGCAGACGGCCGTGCTTGTCGTTGATGTCCGCAACCTGATGGTAGAGAAAGGACGGCCCGAGCTTGTTCACATAGGTGTATTTAAGATCGACCGTCAGGTTGCTTGCCGGCTTAATCATCACGCGACCGCTCAGGGCCTCATAATTGTCCCGATCCGCGTTGCTGCCATCGCTGAAATTGCGGAAGCCCGAGCGCCGCTGAACCGACCCCGAAAAACGTGCCGTGATCAGATCCTTGACGATCGGACCGGCAACGGTCGCCGAACCGCGCACGGTTCCGGCATTGCCCGCTTCGGCGTTGATCTCGCCTTCGAACTCGTTCGTCGGCGCACGGGTGACGTAGCTGATCGCACCCGAATAGGCGTTGCGCCCGTAGAGCGTCCCCTGGGGGCCCTTGAGCACCTCAACGCGCTCAAGATCGAACAGGGGAATGGCAAAAGTCACGTCCGAAGGCTGATAGACGCCGTCGATGTAGAGCCCGACACCGGGCACGCCAAGCCCGCGCATCGTAACCGAAATCCGTGTGGCACGCGGAGCCGCAATGAAGAAGTTTGGCAATTTGGTCGATAGATCGCTGATGGTGAAATTGCCGGAGGCCACCAACTCCTTCGACGAGAAAACATTGATCGTCGCCGGGACCTCGATCAGGCGCTCGGAACGCTTGCGCGCCGTCACCACGATGTCGCCGTCGGAAGCTGCGCCATCGTCCTCGGACGGAGCCTCGTCGACCGGGTCGGCTTGCGCCGTAGCCTGAGCCATCGCAGCTTGCGGCAGCAGGGAAATGAACCCTGCCAAAAGTATCGCGTTCATGTGCATTCGCATTTTCATCTTCCCATTTTCTATTTAGCGGGCTTTTTCGATTTCTCCGGTGCGCGGGATCACAGCCAGACTGCTCCCGCTGCGGCCTGAACAAAGCCCTCCGCGTGCTGCGCGACAACATTCGTCGCGGAGATCAGGAACGGCCTGGTCATCAGTCCGGCGTGAAGATTTTGCCGGGATTGAACATCCCGCGCGGATCGAGCGCGCGCTTGATCAGGCGCATGACATCGACGGCCTCGCCGACTTCGTCGACCAGCGCTTCCTGCTTGCCCAGACCGATGCCATGTTCGCCGGTGCAGGTACCGTCCATCGACAGCGCCCGCGCAATCAGGCGCGTGTTAAAGGACTCCACTTCTTCCCACTCGAGCGGGGCGTCCGGGTCGAGTGAAAAGATGACGTGGAAATTGCCGTCGCCGACATGGCCGCAAATCGTCGCTGGAACCGAAACGGTGGCGAGATCGCGTTTCGTCTCGGCAATACACCCGGCAAGCCGCCCGATCGGCACACACACGTCGGTCGCCCAGCCAACCGCACCGGGGCGCAGGCCGACCGTGGCGTAATAAGCCTCGTGACGCGCCTTCCAGAGGCGTGAGCGCTCCTCTGGCAGCGAGGACCATGCGAACTCCCCGCCGCCATTCGCCGCAGCGAGCTCACCCACCGTTGCCACCTGCTCATCGACCGATGCCTGCGATCCGTGGAATTCGAAGAACAAGGTCGTCTGCTCGGGATAATCGAGCTTTCCCCAGAGATTGACCGCGCGCATCTGCATATCGTCAAGGATCTCCGCGCGAGCGATCGGGACACCCAGCTGGATCGCCTGGATCACCGTGGTGGCGGCGCCTTCGAGCGTCTCGAAATTGCAGACCGCCGAGGTGATCACCTCGGGGATAGGATGGAGGCGCAGCGTCACCTCGGTGATGATGCCGAGCGTGCCCTCCGCGCCGACGAACAAGTGGGTGAGATCGTAACCGGCCGCCGATTTCCTCGCACGCCGCGCCGTACGGATTTCCCGGCCGTCGGCGGTGACAACGCGCAGACCGAGCACCGCCTCGCGCATCGTGCCGTAGCGCACGGCGTTGGTTCCCGATGCTCGCGTCGATGCCATACCGCCGATCGTCGCATCGGCCCCGGGATCGACGGGGAAGAACAGACCCTGATCGCGAAGATGATTGTTAAGCGCGATGCGCGTCACGCCGGGCTCGACGGTGACGTCGAAATCGTCGGCATTGACGCTGAGGATGCGGTTCATCCGGCTCATATCGAGCGAGATACCGCCGGCAATCGGGAGAGCGCTTCCTTCCATTGAGGTGCCGGCGCCATAGGCCGTAAGCTTGATGTCATGTTCCGCGCACAAGCGGACAACGAAAACCACCTCTTCGGTGCTTTCCGCGAAGACCACGGCGTCTGGCAGGCTCGACGGGAAGTGGCTTTCGTTCTGGCCATGCTGCGAACGGATCTCCTCGCCGTAACTGACGCGCTCGCCCAATCGGCTGTCGAGCGCGGTGCGCGCTTCGGCCGGCAATCCGGATCGTGGTGAAATCTCTCCGACAGCATTCATTGATGTTGCTCCATGCCGGCGCAGTGCCGGGTCTCAATTCAGTCTGTTCTTCACGAGCTCGCCGGCGCGCATGATCAGATCGAGCTTGCGGCCATCGGCGGCGAGCAGCCCGATATCCTTGAGCGGATCGCCGTCGACGACGATCAGGTCGGCAAAAGCCCCGGGGCTGATGCAGCCGAGCATGCCTTCCTGCATCAAAATCTCTGCGCCCATCGACGTGGCCTGGCGCAGCATTTCCAGCGGCGTGAAGACCTCCGATCGAAGCGTGAATTCACGGCATTGTTGATCGTAAGTCACACCCAGCAGGTCGGTGCCGTAGCCCAGCTTCACCCCGGCATCGCGCATGTGCTGCAGACCTTCGATCGCCGTATCTGCGGCGATCTGGAGCTTGGCCAGGCTGTCGGGCGTCATGCCGAGCTTTGGGCCGGCCTCCATGCTGGCGAAGATGACCGACATCGTCGGCACGACATAGGCACCTCGCTCGGCGACCCATTGCGCAGTCTCGGCATCGATCAGCGTCGCATGCTCGATGCAGCGGACACCAAACTCGACGGAACGGCGGATCGCGCTGATCGGATGGCAATGCGCCGACACATAGGTTCGGCGTTCGGCGGCTTCGTTGACGATCGCGCGGATTTCGTCCTCGCGGAACTGGTTCATCCACATCGGGTCACTTGGCGACATCACCCCGCCCGACGCGGTAATTTTGATGCAATGGGCACCGCGGCGCAATTCCTCGCGCGCGGCCTTGATGCACTCGTCGACGCCGTCGACCACGACACCGCCCCAGTTCATCGATCCGCACGAACAATAGCCGTGGGTGTGGTGCATTTCGGTGGGCGTGCGATAGTCGACATGACCCCCGGTCATCGACAGGACCTTGCCGGCGTAGAAGAAGCGTGGCCCGCGGATCAGCCCGTCCGCAAGCGCTGACGCCAAGGGATAATCGCCGCCACCGATGTCACGAACGGTGGTGAAGCCGCAATCGAGCGCGTGGCCGAGCTTCTTGACCGCATGCGCCGTCCGGTAGGGCGCATCGCGGCCGTCGACGACCTTGGCGTTCAGGTCGGAAAAGTAAGCGTGAATGTGAAGATCGATCAAACCTGGCATCAGCGTCTTGCCGGCGACGTCGATCCGCTGCGCGTCATCGGCCTTGATCGGGCGATCGGAGACGTCGCGAATAAGGCCATTGTCTATCAGGACCGACATGCCTTCGGCGCATTCGCCATTAACACCGTCAAAAATGCGTGCGTTTTCCAATAGGATCATCTGCTAACCGCTTTGAATAATGTTGGCCGCTCGCGGAAGGCGTCACAGCACTTCCCCATGCTGTGGGGCGGTGACGGCGGGCTCAGAGGGGTTTCCCGACATTCAAGAGCCGGCGTGAAAGCCGGACCGATGCGAGCGAAATTACGTTTGTGCGTCCTGTTGCGGACCTCAGCCCGGCTTCCTCGCTCAATAAAGCCATGTCGCGCATATCCCCACCTCCGCCTATGGTGCCCGGGTCAGAGACGTTATGCTTTTGTGACACCGGATTGTTTGGGATATAGGCCGCACCCCTTTCGAGCGTGGCCAAAAGGCTTTCGAGCGCCGCCAAATGGCGTTCGCGACCTGCGTCCGGGCCATCGATTTGTTGACCTGGAAAGCTATTCCGCCTCGAATGGATTGAGCGAAGGGTTCGAGATGCGCCGACCAGCCAAGGGAGTCCCGAGTATGCGATCTTCTACAACAGGCATGCCAGCGGCTAAACGAGGCGGGCGACGAGCCACGGCGTCGCGAGCGGCCGCCGAGGATCCAGCCATTTCAAGTCCGGCCCTAAGGTCGGGCTTCCCATATTCTGCTGGCGATGCCGCAAATCTGTATGCTCGTCATTCGCCTGGAAATTTCGACATCGACCCGGTGAATGGCCCGATCGAGCTCTGGGAAGGTATCGTGCCGCCGAGCGACCCCCTGCATTATTGCAGGCGCAGCCCTTTTTTACGAAGCGGACGCTATGAGTTTTGCGGCCTCGCCGACGGCTTCCTCGTCACCTTCGGTGATATGGAATTCGGCGCGCCGCAATTGGTGCAAATGTCATTCCCCGACACATTGCGCATTTACATGACAAGCAATGGCGATTTCGAATACGGATCGTCGCATGACGACGCGATAAGCCTCGACGCACCGAACACCGCCATTTTAATTCAACCGGCCGGCGCGCCCGACACCGAGGCAACCGTCGCAGGACGCACGCGCTTCGTCTGTGTGTTCATACATCGTAAGGCGTTGAAGGCACTCTACTCAGGTGGCGAACTTGAATTGCCAGCTGTGCTCCAATCTTTTCTCGAAGGCTCGCTAAAGCGAACTGTTGCGCTGACGCTGCCATTGGACACCACCCTGCTGCGTTGTCTTGAGGATGTGCACGCCAGTTCGCTTGAAGGGTTCCGTCGACGCTTATTCCTCCGGTCGAAAGCCGTGGAAATCCTCTGCCAAGCCATCGAGTTGCTTGAACATAGCGAGAGCTTCGGGTCGCCAGATACGACAAGGCTGACAGCTCGGGGTGTAATGAAAGCTCAGCGCCTTCTGATGGAGAATTTTGTGGCGCCGCCTTCGCTGGAGTATCTCGCCCACGAAGTGGGGCTGAGCCGCAGTGGATTATGCACAGGCTTCCGCCAGATTCTGGGCCAATCGGTCTTCGACTATATTCTGGATCTGCGTATGCAGCAGGCCCTGGCGCTGCTGAATGAGCACAACGGCTCCATTTCCCAGATCGCCTACGCGGTCGGCTATAACCGCGCGTCAAGCTTTTCGGTGGCGGTGCAGCGTCATTTCGGTGCTACACCTTCCGAACTCCGCAAGCGTGGCCACCGATCGAGAGACCGGCAGAAAGCCGGCGTCCCTTCACAAGCTCGTTCAGCGCAATAGAAAATGCGATGCAGCGAGCATCGATTGCAGTTCGAAAGGCGCAGAGCGGCTTGCGCCGGTATGAGATTCCTTGCGCCCGCGGACGATGCAGCACGGCATCCCGGCAGCTGGAAGGACGGGTGCCGTAAAAACCTCGTTGCGCAGTAATGCCGCCACGCCTCTTTTTAATCGCTCAGAAATCTCGTCTTCGGGCGTGCCGCTTTGAAGCTTTACGGCTTCAAGGCAAAGCGTAACCCGCGGCTGACCAAAGCGGTCATAACGCTGATATGGGTTTCGCCGTCGAAGACGACCGTCTCCACTTCGTAGCCCGCGGGACCATTCATTGCCTTGAGGCGTTCGGTCAAGGCTTTGACGCTGCTGATCACGCCTGCGGTTTCCAACATCGCCTGCAACTGCTCGCGCGTCATGCCCGGCGGAAGCCTTGGGTTATTGTCCGCCGTCTCCTCCAGCCCGCCGGCCGTCAACAATATGCGGGGCGCGACTTTTCCGCCCGCCAAGGATGCGGCGAGCTTGGCCTCTCCCGCGAGAATCTCTCCGTCGTTCCAGACGATCGACGGGCTGCCAATCACATAGGCCTTGTAGGCCTCCGCATGGTTGAACAGCACGTGAAGGGCGAACAGGCCGCCCAGCGAATGACCCCACAGGGTGCTGTCGCTCTTGTCGGTTTTGTACTCGGTGTCGATCAGGGTCTTCAACTCTTCGGTCAGAAAGCGATAGAAGCCCTCCGCGCCCCCATAGGTCGCGCCCTCGAACATCGGTGTCCCTTCGAGGTAGGGGATCATAGCGGCCCCCGGCGGCGTCGGGGTCAGGTCGGTAAAACGTGCGACGGTTGCCGCCATGGCACCCGTGCCATAGCCGATCCCGACGATAATCGCAGGCTTTGCCTGCATGCCGATGCTGAGCATCATCTGCGTGTCGGCAGCCGTATGGAATATATAGTCGGCATCGGTGACATAGAACACCGGATAGCCCCCCGGAGGCGGCGGAAAACTCTCCTCGGGCATGGAGACATAGATGCGGTAGGCGCGGCCCGTGACCCCGGACGTTATATCCCACTGCTCACAGCCAGGCCGCACGACAGGTGAGCGAGCCGGCGTCGCCATCGAAGCGTTATCGTTTTCCATGTTTCCCTCTTCAAACGGCACGCCCGTTAAACCCCTTCAGGTTTTCAATCCCGGCGACAAGATGCTGGTTCAAGGCATAGGCCACATGGCTTTCGAGCATCGCCAAAAGGCTTTCGAGCGCCGCCAAAACGGCCTTCATCCAGGCCGCAGCGGTCATCGCTCCGTTGACCTGCCAATGATTTTCGCGACCAACCAGTCCTGGACCGTTGTCCGAAATACATGAAACTTGCGAGGAATCGGGATGAACGATGTAGCACCGGCCGAGCGCCCTGCCCCCTCCCTGGCCAGTGCCGCCAAAAGCTGGGATCTGTATTCCGGCCGTCAACGCAGCGTCTTCCTTCTTGTCCTGTTTCTGGTCGGCACCTCCAATTATGTCGACCGCAATATCATCGGTGTGCTGCTCGAGCCGATCAAACAGGAATTCGATGTTTCCGATACAATGCTCGGACTCCTTTCCGGCATTTCTTTCGCCTTGTTTTACGCGACTCTCGGCATTCCCGTGGCACGGTGGGCGGACCGCGGCGACCGGCGTTTCATCATTACGATTTCGCTGACGGTCTGGAGCCTGATGACGGTCTTATGCGGGATGGCGCAGAATTTCTGGCAGCTTGCATTGGCCCGAGTGGGCGTCGGGATGGGCGAAGCGGGCGCGATCCCACCTGCGCAAAGCCTGATCGCGGACTATTATCCTCCCGATAGCCGCTCCAAGGCGATTGGTGCCTATATGATGTGCTCGATGGCCGGATACGTCATCGGCCTCGTCGCGGGCGGATGGATCGCCCAGCATTATGGCTGGCGTGCCGCCTTCTTCATCGTCGGGCTGCCCGGGCTATTGCTGGCTCTAACGACGCGATTCCTGCTCGCAGAGCCGCGGCATTTACCGCAATTCGCGATCCGTGTGCAAAGCCAGGAACCGGTCACAGCAACCTTCCGCGCATTGTTCGAAAAGCCGTCATACCGCAACGTCATCGGCGCCATGGTGCTCTATTTCCTGATGGCCTATGGTGCCCTCCTCTTCACCTCCTCCTTCATGATCCGGGTCCATGGCCTCAGCATTTCCGAGGCTGGAGCCCTGTTCGGCGGATTGTCGGCGGCCGGCGCGATCGTCGGTAATATCGGCGGCGGCATTATCACGGACTATCTCGCCAAGCGCGATATCGCGTGGACCGCGCGGCTACCTGGATGGGGTCTGATTCTGGCCTTGCCGCTATACGAGATGGCCTTCATGGCACCAAATATTCCAATTATGGCCGGCGCGCTCTTTCTCGCGTCGATATTTCTGACGGGAGTCATTCCGCCAATGTTCTCCGCTTTGCATGCCGTTTGCGGCTCCTCGAGACGGGCGATGGCGGTGGCGATCGCGTTCTTCTTCGCCAATCTGATCGGCCTTGGCCTCGGGCCCTTGATCGCTGGCTCGCTCAGCGATTGGTTTGCGCAAAGTTACGGACCAGCCGATGGGCTGCGGTACGCACTAATGACCGTCATGTTCACCTTCATCCCAAGCGGCATTTTAATGCTGCACGCGGCTCGAACGCTACGCGTCGACATGGAGGACTAGCGAGAAATAGCTTTCGCACCGCCAATGACTGGTGTCGGCAGCGGCCCACTTGCCAGCTCCACTCGGCGCAGCTGCCCCTCACCTCCGCCCTGGGTGGCCCACCGAAAAGAAGGTGTTCCCGTTCTCGCAGCGCTCCCGCCGATCTTCGCGGTGGTCTCGCCAGAATGGAAACCGTCATGTCAAATCTTCTCGTGGTTGAAACCTTGCGCCCTTGTCGCTGGCAGCGGCATTGCCGTACGCTCTTCCCGGTGCGCTGGAATCGGACCACCTTGTCGTGACGTCGGCGCGTCGGTCGCACCAGCCATCAAGGGCCCAAAAAACTACAGGATCCTACCGCTACCCATCCTCGACTTGCAGCTTGGGCCGTTCGCGGATGGGGTCCGGCATATCCCGCCAATCTGATGCGACCTCTCGAACTTTTGCGCTACAGCGGCAGCCCGTGTGCGACTGGAAAAGACCATTCGAACGGGATAGAGCCGTCAAGCATTTTCGGGAGGGCGCATGACGGGCAGGGCGACAAAGGCTTCGGCAGAAGACTGGATTGAAGCCGCCGAGGCCATGCTGATCGAAACCGGCGCATCCGAAGTCAAGGTCGACCGTGTTTCTCGGCGCATCCGTGTAACGCGTGGCAGCTTTTATCACTATTTCAAGGATCGCGAGGATTTACTCGACTGTCTGTTGAAGCGGTGGGAAGAGAAGAATCTGTTCATATCGCTGGATGAACAGCCGACGACGCAGTCGGAGGCGAAGTTGGCGATCATCACGATGTCATCGCGACTGCAAGATGAGCGACACTTCAATCCGGAGCTCGACCTTGCCGTCCGAGACTGGGCGCGCAATTCACCCAAAGCCGCTCGCGCCGTTCGCCGCGTCGACAAACAGCGCATGGCCGATCTCACCAGGCTTCTCGAAACGCTCGGTTATGATGGCAAGGAAGCTTCGATGCGCGCGCGCATCTACTATTTTCACCAGATTGGATATTATGGCATGCGGCTGCACGAACAGCAGACGAAGAAAGCGCGGCGCGAGGAACTTGAGGATTATCTTGGCGCGCTCTGTGGCCGGCTGTACCGCGAGACGCCTTTGCCGGCCGACGCCGGGAATTGATCGCGCCCGATATCTCGACAGGCAAGCCCGTCGAGATATCGGCGTTTAACCCGCCAGGCCCAGGCCATTTCCGGGATCGACCTTAGAAATTCGCCCGAAGCTCCGCGCCGATGGTGCGGGGGGTCAATGTGTGAACGCGTAGCGCCCCGGTTTGCCCGATAAGCAGGCTGCTGCCCACCGCGTCGAGTTGCCCCAGCTTATTGGTCAGATTATCTACAAAGACGGTCAGCGTGTAATCGTTGAACTTGATTCCGCCCCGCAAATTGATCGTGGCGAAGTCTTCAAGTGTATGATTCGTGGTCGGCTCGACCAGTTTATCACGGAAAACGAGATCCGCGCGCCCGAACCCGGAAACGCGCGCCGACAATGGGGTTTCGTATGCAAGGCCTGTCGTGGCCGTCCAGCGCGGTGTCAACGGCAGCCGGTCTCCCTTGAAGGAATTCGCCTGCGGCGTGTCTTCGGCCACGCGCGCATCCAGATATCCTAACGTGATATCGACCGAAAATCGTTCGGATGGGCGAAGGGTGGTAGCAAGCTCAAAACCGTCGATCGTCGAGCGTCCAATGTTCGCGCCTAGGCTAAAGCCGCACTGGGGCAGGAAGATATTCTGCTGCTTATTCCGCCAATCGGTGCGAAACCCGGCCGCTTCGAATGTGAGGGCGCCGTTTGCCGTGCCCCCCTTCGCACCAAGCTCATACTGCCACAAATTGTCGGACTCAAAGGTCGCCGGAGCACTGCTATAGCCCAGCGCGTGAATTTCAGCGTCGCACGATGGCGGGATTGCGACGATATTGTTTGCGCCGCCGCGGCGAAACCCTTTCGTGGCCGACGCGTAGAAAAGCAGGTCTCTGCTCGGCTTGTACGATAGCGCGAAGCGTGGATTGATCCCGTCGCTATCGGAAGACAAATAGCTCGGGGGCGATCCGAATAGACCCGCGCGCAGATCGGCGTTGTGGAATTTATTCTTGAAATAGCGCCCGCCCGCGCTTGCCGTCAACTCACTGGAAATATTCCAGTTAAGCTCTGCGAAGGCGCCATATTCGCGGGTGGTCGTCACCCCGCGCTGATCAATCAGCAGATCACTCGTCGCATACTGGAATCCCAGCGCATTGTTGATCGCATCCGCGACGCCCGGTGCATTCCAGTAGAAGGTCCCGGTCTGGCGCGAATATTGATAGAAAAAGCCCACCTGCCAGTCGAACATATGATGGCCAAGCGAAGCCAGTCGCACTTCTTGCGTGAAGACATTACGACGGGACTTAGTGATATTCACCGTGGGCGTGTCCCAGCCCGCCCCAAAGCCGGCGAGCGTCGATTTGAGGAAATAGGTGAAGTCCTCGTTGTTGACGGTCTTGTACCAGGTCTCAGACGTGTTGCTCGTTAGAGTAGCGATGTCGCCGAAGTCATAGTTGACCGCCAGCGAAGCGTTGCTGAACTCCGCCTGGCTCGGCTCAGCAGCGAATCCGCCATTCGTCAGCGGTCGATCCAGCGAATTGCTCAGTGGCAGATCCCACTCGGAGCGGCCATCCAGCCGGGCCTTTTCATAAATATAGCCAAGCGTGATACGAAGACCGCTATCGGGCGTATAAGCGAGCGACGCGCGCCCGCCATAGGTTTTCTCATCATCCTCATTCTTGATCAGGCCGCTTCCCGGCAGGCTCGTTGGATAGGGAGCCGGGAGATTCTGAGCACCGGGCAAACGATCGATCACACCATCGCGGAATACGCCATAGCCAGTGACCCGCAGCGCAAGATGATCAGCGACGATGGGAAGATTGATCGCGGCATCGCCGCGATAATTGAAGCCACCATTTTTCGTGTTCGACAGCTCGATGCCGCCCGTCGCCTCGAACTTGCTTGGGTCGGCTTTGCGGGTCACGACCTTGATGAGTCCTCCCATCGCGCGCGCACCGTATAAGGTGCCCTGCGGCCCTTTAAGCACTTCGATCCGATCGATGTCGAATAGCTTGAGATTCACGCTTCCGACCGGTGTGTCGTCGATATAGAAGCTCACAGGAGGGTCGCTCAGACCTCCGCTGACGCCGCGAATTCCCAAGGTCACCCCTTCCGTTCGACTGCTGGTCGGGCCGCGCGTGCTGAACGAAAGACCAGGCACGCGATTGGCATAGTCTTCGAAGTTCTCCGCGCCGATAGCCGTCAGTTGATCGCCCGTGAAAGCGGTGATGCTGATCGGTACGTCTTTCAGCCTCTCCTCGCGCTTGCGCGCGGTAACAATGATGTCCGACGAGTCATATCGCTCCGGATCGATATCCGGCGTCGCCGGCGCTTGGCGGGGCGTCGCCGTCGGTGGCGCGACTTGGGCGTTGGCTGAACCGGCAGCTCCGATCGCAACGGCGCTCGCTGCAATCCACAAAGCACCTTTGCGGCCAATCCTGGCCCGGGCCAAACTTTCTTGCACCATTAGCTCTCCCCTTTTTTTGACTCCATATCGCTGAACGAGGTCATGTAAAAATACAGATGTGTCAACTGGAAATGCCGTGAGGCTTATAGATGGAGCCGATCCCCACTGAAATACTGACGATCAAGAGGCCGTTACGCTGCCCTCTAGAAACCGATAAAAACAGTCCTGTCTATCAAGGAGCCGTTCTGGGTGACCCAGAGTCGGTAGGCGGACTCTGTGCCGACACGCCGCCCATCGCCAGTGCGTGAAATTATTGGCGAGCGTGAAACGGGGTTGTGCTGGCGCAAGGGGCGACGATGGGTGAAGCCCGCCGCCGGTTCAGAGTATGGAACAGACCTACCCGTCGGTGGCCCATGGAGCAGAGCGAGAGCGCGCGACGGGCCTGGCGCCGCGGGAGGGCGATGAAGACGGTGATGATGATGAAACGGCGGATGCCGCGACGTCGGGTGCCGGCGCAGCAGGCCCGTCACGGACCGTGGCGGCGGCGAGCGCCTATCGCGTGGCAGCATAGCTCAACGGCCAGCGGGCTCAATAAGTTACTGCTGGTGGAGAACGTCCATTTCGGTGCAAATCAATGCGATCCGATCGGCGTACCCTATCCGACTTAGCTCTCATTTGTGAATTTCCCCGCGAGCGGCTGGTGCGCTTACAGGACTCGAACTTACCCACTAAGCTATTGTAATGAACGCGACTTTGCTCTGCGATCGCAGAATAGGCCCAAATAGGCCCCCAAATTATTTCTGGACTCGAACCCATGCTGGCGGCTTCGGCGCGGGACGCGCACTTTCTCGCCATTGTCGCAGCCGATTTCGAGCCCGTCGGAACATCGTCAGGTGTTGCGAGTGCGACGCGACCGTCATGACGGCGTTCCTCGGCGCGCTCACCGTCACGCTGGAGCAGCAGGGCGTGCACTTTCATGACACGATAGACGCGTTTTGGATTGGGTCTGCGCGCCCGGTCTTCTCTGCCTCACGGCGTGGCAAAGCATGGACGCGGCGATAGCCATCGGTGGGGAGATCGGCGACGCGCGCGCGAATGTCGGCAACCTGCTCGGCGTCCGCTAGCGGCGGGCGCGCGATGCCGAGCGCATCGGCTGCGGCAGTCACAGACCATCCCTTGGCAACGAGGTCGAGCGCAACAGCAGTTTTTTTGGACCTGCGGCCCGGGACACAGCCTCGCGGAGCAGCTCGTTCGCCATGGCCCCCTTGCCGAGCAGCCGATGCAGTTCGCGCACTTGCACCTCGAGCGCGCGGTACTCGGACGCCGGGACCACCTCCTCGCCCGCTGCCGCAGCGGTCAGCGCACCCTGTGCCATCAAGCGACGCCAGGTGAAGGTCTGATTGCCGCCGATGCCGTGCCGGCGGGCGACGAGTGACACGCTCATCCCCGGCAGATGCGTCTCCTCGAGGATCCGGACCTTCTCCTCCGGTGTCCACCGCCTCCGGCGCTGAACATATGCCTCACTCTTATCCAAGAGCGGGGCGCCGTCAGGTCATTTAAGGGGCCACCTCAGGTGGGCTCTCAGATGAGCGCCGGTGCTGACCTGGCATTGGCTATGCGATCAAGGCTGACACCCATTGCCGCTGATACTCAATCAGCGTGTCGGTCAATTCCGCTGAGGGAGCCGGCATCAGTAGCGTTACCAGCAAGGGACGTTCGGCTGCGCGGGAGACTTCCTGGAAGGGCGCATCCATCCCCTGGGTCAGCTGCCGCACGAGGTCGGTTTGCCGGATACTGTCCAGATAGAGCCCGGTGAGCTGGTCGTTCAAGGCAGTATCGCTGGACGACAGGAACAAGGAGGAGGTGACGATCCGGTCATCGCTCCACATTGAGAAGATGGCGTCACCATTGCGGCGGGTCGCGTCCAGTCGACAGGCGGATCCACCGACCCGGAATTCCTGCACGACCTTGCCCTCGCCGGGACGGCGCAATGTGCCCGGATCGGCGTCGAACCACCGATTTTCAATGACCGCTCCATCCGGGAAAAAGGTCAGCTCGTATATCTTGGCCGTCTTAGTCTGCTGCTTTTTGCCGAAGCCGAACATCCGATTCTCCCGACGCCATCACCCTAGGTGACCCTCTCCGAACGAGGTTTGGTAAAGTATCCCTTGGATTTCTCAATGGCTGAGCGCCCGATGGTGCCGTTCAGAATCAAATCAATGACAGCATTACCGATGCGGTACTGAGAGCTCGCGCTCGCCTGCCGACCTAAGGCCACGACGAATGCGAGGATTGCGGAGAGGAGGTACCGGCCACGCGCCGCAGGACACTCGGCTGCACGTACGTACGTGCGTAGGTTGTCAGGCGAAGCGCGAATAAACTCAGTCATCAGTTCATGCGGACATTGCGCATGATCCCAGACCGGCATGACTGCCCGTTCCCGAACAAAGACCCTGCGACAGTGACAAGCGGCCCCCTCGGAAGCCAAGCTATTTTGTAGTTGTGAAGGGAAGTCCTCAGCATTTGCGCCACGCTGAAGCAAGTTCCCGTTTCAATTCGCGGCGAGCGGTCAGGCTGCTTTCGGACATGCGGCTATCAAAGCGATCGCGATCAGCCTGGGTCGACCGAGCTTTTGACCGCGGCAATCAATTCGAGCGAATGACCGTCGGCATCTCGAACGACCGCGAACACCATTCCGCTGTAAATCACCGGCTTCAGCACGGGGCTTGCGCCATGAGAAATCGCGCATTGATAGGCCCGCGCCACGTCCTGAACGCGGAGGCCGATCGGGCCGCGAGCATTGCCGAGCTCCAGCGCCCGGCCATCCTTCCAGCAACACAGCACGATGCGTGGTCCGTTCTCCGCGCCGTGTGGGCGGAGAACGATTTCATCGAACTGCTGCGTCGAATAACGTTCGGCGTCATCGAATGCGAATGCGGCGGCATAAAAGGTCTTAGCGGCATCGAGATCGCTGACGAAAATCTTGACGAAGCTGGGGATCGCGGCGCCAGGCGGCGTTCCGGGGGTAGAGTCGACGATGGCAGAAGCGGTCATCTCACCTCGCAACTATGCTGGCTCGAAAAAGAGGCAAGCGGGCGGTCGATCAATCACCGCCCGCCCCCCAGCACATTACTCGGCGGCCACCGCGACCTTTTCGGCCACGTCCCAGCCCATCAGCTGTTCGTAGTTGCGGCGATAGAACCGGTCCTTCGCCTCCTCGTCCATGTCGCCCATCGTCTTTTCGAACTTGCCGATCGGATCGCGGGTGCCCTCGGGATGCGGATAATCCGAGGTGAACAAGAAGAGGTCCGCGCCGCCATCGCGCATCATCAGCCCGACATTCTCGTCCGGGAAGGGTGAGAATTTCATCGCCCGGCGGATATATTCGGACGGCAGAATGTCCATTGCCTGCAGGTTCGGATCGGTCTTTTTGAACGATCTGTGGCCATGGTCGAGCTGGCGCAGGAAATCGGGCACCCAGCCGGCGCCAGCTTCGAGCACCGCGCCGCGCAGCTTTGGATGCCGCATGAACACGCCGTCATAGACCATCGCGGTCAGGAACATCTGCGGTGCGTACCAGAGCGTCAGATAGTCCCCGAAGCGCAGATTCTCTCCGCCGCCATGCAGGTCCGGCGCGCGTGGTTTGCCATTATTGTGATACTCCACCGGCTGCTTCATCGTGCCCGGCCCGATATGCAGCATGAACGGCAGATCGTGATCGGTCAGCTTCTGCCAGAAGGGGTCGAAGTCGGGATGACCAGGGGACGCCTTGCCACCCGGCGCGTTAGCCGCAAACATCACCGCGCCGGCGCCGAGTTCGATCGCCTGTTCCAGAATCGCCAGCGCCTTTTGCGGATTGTCTAGCGGGGTGAAGGCGACGAAGATCATGCGCGGATCGGCCTTGCAGAAATCCGCCTGCGCCTGATTGAGAGCATGGACCGCGCGATACAGCGAATCTTCGTTCCTGGCGCGCTTGACGAGGCCGAGCCCGAAAGTCGGGAAGACCAGCTGGCTATTGAAGCCGAGCCAGTCGAGTGCGCGCACGCGTTCTTCCTTGTCGAACGCGCCATATCCGCCCCAGCCCTTGGTTCCGGCGATGATGTTCTCACGTGCCTCCGCGTCCTTCGCAACATCGACCTTGCGCTGGCGCGCGGTGTCGATGATGCCAAGGATACGCTTGCCCGGATCCGGCGTGCCGTACAGTTCGCCGAGCTGCTCCAGCAACTCGCCGTCGAGATAGGGCGCGAGCCACTCGTTGGTTTCCATCGTATGGGCATCGGCGTCATTAATGATGCGGCCTTTCGCGTACGTCATGGGCAAATCCTCTCCAGCATGAATATTTCCGAACCGGTGCCAAACCTGCTCGGCAGGACGAATATGTGACTCTTTTAGTGCGTGAGTCAAACAAAACATCGTTGCCGGCGTTGCGGCATGACGATGCAGCGGCTGCGGCATTGGTGCTCTCGGCAAATTTGGGCAAAGCGACAAAAAAACGCCCCGCTTACCGGTGACGCGCGAACTGAGGAGAGCTACTCGATAAGGTCGATAACCGGAATCCCTACCTAATTATGGATTCAAACTGGAGTGGAGGTCAACAAACCATACTCGGCCGACAGGCACTTGAGATGGACCGCGTGTCAGGGCATGATCGCTCCATAACCACTGCGAGACGTCCGATCATTTCCGATCTTCGAGTTATCGATGTTCCAATCGAGGGCCGACCGACGCGCAAGCGTGCGTCCGATCGGATCGTGGAGATGCTCGACATCGCCGATGCGCACCTTACCGCGACACGATCGGCAGTGATCTCGATGAAGACGATCGGCGAGACGGCGGGCGCCAGTCGCGCTTTGGTCTATGCTTATTTCCCGGACCAGTACCGGTTGCTCGAAGCCGTGCTTGATCGCCACATCGCTGCTCTGCGCGCAGCGGGAATCGAGAGCGCGGCGACTGACGGGGCGATCCTCGATCGTTGCATCGAGTGCGCCGACATTTACCTGCGGCACATTGCAGCCAATGGCATGGCGATCGAAGTCGTGCTGCGCGAGGCCTCGGTCGCGCGTCAACTGGGCGGCGCCGCATCGGCATTCCGCGCCAAAATCTATCGACTGCTCGCGCGCGCGATCGCGGCAGAATTGCGTATGGGGGCGAAAGAAGCACTGACATTAGTGCAATTGCTCGCGGTCATCCCGGGCGATGCGGGGCGGCTGGTCGTGGAAGGAGCGCTGACGCTCGACGAGGGAATTGAACTCAATCACCGCCTGCTCGCGAGCAGCATCGCCGCGTTGCGCCCGACGCGTTAATCCAGATTGTTGCGCATCGCCGATGCATTGCTGCGCGCGCCGGCGATGACGATTGGCAGGCACAGCCGTTCCGCCATTTCGAGGCTAACTTTGTGCGATGAGATCAAGCTGCCCGCGCGCAGGCATATCGCGGCGATGATCGCGTTGGTGCCCATCGCCCTTGCCTCGGAGATGCCATAACGGGTCATCATTGATTCGAGGATCGGCTGGCGCACCTCGTGTGCCATCTTGGTGCGTTCGTCGCGCAGTTCCGCGCGCACCTCCGGCACCATCAGCAACGCCTGTAGCAATGGCCCACGCGCCTGCGCCTCATGCAGATAGTTGGTCGTCGATAGAACGATGTTGGTCAGCACGTTGGTGCCCCGAGAGACCACGCCACGCCGGCTCGCCTCGACCTCAGCGATCTCGCGCCGGGCGAGCGCAATCAGCAGGTCTAGCCGCCGCGCGAAGCAATTATGCGCCTGCGCCTCACTGATCCCGACATCGCGGGCCAGACGTTTCATGCTCACTTCCTGCACACCCTCGGTGACGGCGATTCCGGCGGCCTCGTCCATCAGCTGACGACGGCGATCGTCGAGCGAAAGGCGCGTGCGATCACGGCGCGGCTGCGGGCGTTCACCAAGGACGATTTCTTCGTTAACTCCGGCAGGCGCCGGCGGCAGCGTGGGCCGGAGCCGGGCGCGCTCGGTCTCCGGCAGCAGCCAATAGCTGCGTCGAGGCCGCGGAATTCCCAGACGGTCGCATAATTTGGCGAGTCCGTTGGCGCTCAAGCCGATTTCGCTGGCGACCATCGTCAATGGATCGTCCCAGACTCGACGCAAGAGCACCGCACGTGTCACGAAACTAACAGGATCGGTCCGGGTCATGCCTGGACAATTGTCACAAAGTACGGCCAGCGGCAACGACGCCCTAGAAGCGCGCCTCCAGCTTGATGCCGACGTGACGGAAGGAATCCGGGCTGAAGAACTGGATCGATCCACCGGGATTGATCGCCGGCGTGGGCGATGCACTAAGGTTGGCAGCCCATATCTTGTTAAGGATATTGCTCCCGTAGAGCGACACGCGCCAGCCATTGTCATCCGCGCCGATGCCGATCTGCCCGCCAAGGAGGCCATAACCCTCCTGGAAGGTCAGCGGATTGTTGGTCGCCGAATAGAACACGCTGCTGCGATGCGACCAGTCGGCATTAACGAAGCCGGTGAAGCTGCCGAACAATTCCTTCGGCTCCCAGGCGGCGCGAATATAATATTGAAATTCCGGCGCGTTATCGACCTTGTTGCCACGCACGTTGATCAACCCGCCGACACAGCCCGGCTGTGGCACCGTCGCCGCCGGATTGGCCAGGGTCGGGGCATAGATGCTATAACACGACACGCCGGGGAAATCGCCAAACCGCGCCTTCAGATAGGTGCCACCGAAGTCGAACGATACATCGCGCACCGGATGAATCGAGACGCCGAATTCAATGCCCTTAACGGTCACTTGGCCGGCATTGGCGATGCGCGATACGAACTGACCGTTCTGAGGCGTCGAGACCTGCGCCTGGAAATTCTCGTAACGAGTGCGGAACACCGCGATATTAAATGAGAGCTTGCGATCGAAAAGATCGCCTTTCGCGCCAATTTCGATCGAGTGCGGGATTTCTGGCGCGACGCGCTGGTCGGCGGTGCCATTGATGATGTTCGACGGCGTGATCGAAAGCCCGCTAAAGCCCGGCCCCTTATAGCCGCGCGCATAAGTGACATAGGCCATGATGTCAGGCAGGAATTCGTACTTCAGACTAGCGCGATAGGAGAAATTCTCCGCATCGTTCGACTGGCGGATAGCATCGAAGCAATTGGGCCGCGCTGGCAGCACCGTGGCGCGCACGCACGGCGTGACGTAAGGCCCGTCAAAGCCGACGTAGCCGACTGACGGAATACCGGTCGCCGGATAACCAAAGCGCAGCGGTAAGGACGGATCGAGCAGCGAGCCCGAGGTGTAAACCAGGCCGAGCCGGTCGACCGTGTAGCGCCCGCCAAGAGAGAGTTCGAGGCCCCGTGCGAGGTGAAAATTGACTTGCCCGAACGCGGCATAATTGTTGTTCTTCACCACGGCGCGACTGGCGCTGGTCTGCAGGATCGATCCGACCGGAAGAGTGGCAGGCGCAAGGTTGGGGGAATTGGGGAAGTAGCCGGTCGAGCCGATCAGGCCATCATTCTTCGAATGATAATAGAACAGCCCGGCGACGAAGTCGGCGAAGCCGCCGACCGGCGATGCGATGCGCGTTTCACCGCTGAAATTTCTGTTGCGCGTGTCGCCACCATTGTAATTGACGTAATTGTAATCGACGAAATCCGCATCGTAAAAATTCTGCCGATGGCTCTCGCGATAGGACAGGATCGTCGTCCAGCTATATTCCCCGAACTTGATGTCGGAGGTCAGCGACGCGCCGCCGGCACGACCGAAGCCCGCGCCGCGCCCATCGGCGGCGATGTCGAAATTGCGCGAGGATGGAACAATGCCGTATTTCGCATTGACGATCGCCGACGGGCTTCCCGCCCAGGGTACGCTACGCAGAACTTGCTGGCAGCAGAACTCGTTGGTGAAATTATAGTCGGCCGATAACAGCAGTGAGATGTCCGGCGTGGGCTCCCACAACACTTTACCGGTGACGCCGCTATTGTCGATCGCGTTGAGATCGTCTTTCAGGACGGGGCTGTAGATCCAGCCGCCGAGATGATTGTAGACCCCGGTCACGCGCACGGCGAGATTATCGCGTAGTGGTGCGTTGAGTACAACCTGCGCGATGCGTTCGTTATTCTCGCCGAGCGAGATGCGGAAAATGCCTTCGCTTTTGTCGAAACGCGGCTTGTTGGTGTAGATCGCAACCACGCCCGAGGACGCGTTCTTGCCGAACAACATCCCCTGTGGTCCGCGCAGGATCTCGACTCGCTCGACATCGGTCAGTGTCTGCAGCGCGGAAGGATCGCCCAGCACCACGCCATCGAGCAGGGTCGAGACGCTCTGTTCGATCCCACTCGAGAAGCTCGAGGTGCCAATGCCGCGGATCGAGAAGGCAGACGAACCCGAGCCCGTGCTGACACGATAATTGAGACTGGGATCGATCGTACGCAGGCTCTGCAGATTGACGATATTCTGCCGGTTGAGCTGTTCGCCCGAGGTTGCCGATATCGCGAGCGGCACATCGTTCAGGCGCTCGGCGCGGCGATTGGCGGTAACGATGATATCCCCCGCCGAAGCATCGGAAAGCGGCGCCGGCGGAGAAGGGGCGGGCTCCTGCGAAGCTTGTGCGTCGGTTGCGCTGGCCTGGCCATAAGCTGCCGAAGCGGTGATCAGCGCAGCCAATGCGGTAGTCGACGCCAGCACGCGCCGCGAAATGATCTGGAACGCCATCCGCTATCCTCCTCCATGATTGTCCGCACCGGCTCGGGCGATGTTGAACCTCTTAATGGTGCACAGGACTGGTGCGTCCGTCAACTGGGATCGCCGGATTTTTCGCGGACAAATGAAGAATTCAAGGGCTGATGACCGAGGTTCGCAGAAATGAGAGGCTGTCAGGTCGGAATATTATGGTGCTTGAGTCAGATGCTCAATCGAGAGAAGGGTCGCACTCCGGCCATTCACCGTTGCGCTGCAGCGCAGCGCAGATGAGGCCGCCATGTTCGCCAAGCAGCGGGACGCGCAGCACTCTTCGCCGAAATCGACTGGCGGTGCGATCATTTCGAACGTCGCACCAGTCGCGTCGATCCCGCCGTTAAAGCAACCGGCGGCATGCGCCTGGAGGTCCGAGACCAGATCAGCCGGCGTCTGTACCGGCGCCCAGACGAGATTAGCAGCGCGTAACCGGGTGCCGAGCGCGGTCATCGTCTGCGTGGCGAAGCTGGCATCCAGCGCTTCGATCAAGGCCGCGACGGTTTCGGCCCGCGCGGTCGGGGTGACGAAGCGCAGGTCGTCGAATCGGCCTCGCGGATCAGCGCAGCGAGCTGCGCCCGCCCCCCGGTCGAGCGAATGTCGAGCATGATCGAGCGCTTGCCGCGATTGCCCATCTCGAACACCGGCGACACACCTGACGGCGGCGTGGCATCGAGTAAGCGCCGCATCGGGTCGCCATCGGCCGATCCGACTTTGATCACATCGGCGTCCCATTGAGCGAGCAGGACACCAGCGCCCGGCGCCGCGATATGGGTCGCGAGGTCGACGATTCTAATGCCCTGCAGCATGGCCGCTCCGATCTTTGTTTCCACCCTATTGGTGAGCCGGTTATGAAACCTGCAACGCTGGATCGCAGTAATAACCTGACGCCGCAATTGTCATTCAAGCGATTGCCAAGCGAAACCGTCAAAGGTATTGGTGCGTCAATCAGAAGCCATAAGGCGGAGTCGGAGAGCGCGATGGGCGACAGGCAAGGATCAGGCACGCACGCCGTTTTCGGCTGCCGGGCCGCATGAGCACCGCGCCTGCCCTAGCTGTAACGCCTGCGTCAATGGCTGCCACGCCTAAGGGCGAGACGCTGGCGCCGTGGCAAAGCCTGTCCGCGCAGGGCATGCTGTTTTCATATTGGGCCGACCGTTTTGGCGATCATCCGGCGATCCATTCGATCCGGGGCGGGCGCAGCTTCGCCGAACTCGACGGCAATGCCAACCGTCTGCTTGCCGCCTTACGCGGCGCTGGGCTCGGTGAAGGATCTCCGGTCGCCGCATTGTGCGGTAATATTCCCGAGTTCGTGGAAGTGATGCTGGCGTGCCAGCGCGGTGGACTGCGCTTTACGCCGATTAACTGGCACCTCGCCGCCGAAGAAATCGCCTATATTCTGCACGACTGCGAGGCCGAGGCTTGGATCGTTCAGGCCGATTTCGCCGACAAGGTGGCAACCGATGGCGCAGCGGGCGTCGATCCGCGACGCACATGCCTGCGACTGGCGGTCGAGGGTCAGATCGACGGCTTCGCGGACTATGCCGAGGCGCTGGCGACGCAGTCTGGCACCGCGCCCGCAGATGCAGTGCCTGGCCGCACGATGCTATACACGTCGGGTACGACCGGTCGGCCCAAGGGCGTAGTCAAGGCCGCTTCCGCCGCGCTGATGCCGATGCGGTTCCCACCATTCGACTACCGCGATGGCGACGTGAACCTGTTGTGCGGTCCGGCCTATCATGGCGGTCCGCTGGCTTTCGACCTGTTATTCCCGTTATCCTCGGGGGCAGGCATCGTCATGATGGAAAAGTTCGACGCGCGCGACGCGCTGGCGTTGATCGAGCGCCACCGCGTTACCCATACCCATATGGTCGCGACGATGTTCCAGCGCTTGCTCGCATTGCCGTTCGAGGAACGTACCGCGCGCGATCTGTCGAGCCTGCGCATGGTTGTGCATGGCGCTGCACCGACTCCGCCCGATGTGAAGCGAGCGATGATCGACTGGCTCGGCCCGGTGCTTTGGGAATATTATGCCGCGACCGAGGTTGCGACGAAGATCAACATTACCTCCGAGGAATGGCTGCGCAAGCCCGGCAGCGTGGGGAAAATTCCGGACGACAGCGGCATCTGCATCCTCGACGATAAAGGGCGATCGTGCCTGCCCGGTGTTTCGGGCCGGATCTGCTTTCCCGACACGGCCACCCGATACCACAATGCGCCGGACAAGAATCGCGACGTGTTCGGCGGTGCCCATTTCACGGTCGGTGACATCGGATTCATCGACCAAGAGGGTTATCTCTTCCTCACCGGACGTTCCGCCGAGACGATCATCTCGGGGGGGGTGAACATCTATCCGCAGGAAATCGACAACGCTCTGCTGGGACATCCGGCGGTGGCGCAGAGCTGCACCGTCGGTGTGCCGAACCGCGAATGGGGTGAAGAGGTTCGCGGCGTGGTGATGCTTGCATCAGGGTATGATGCGACGCCGGCGCTGGAGGTCGACTTGCTTGATCTGTTGCGCGGCACCCTTGCGCACTACAAGGTTCCGCGCCGGATCGATTTCGTCGCCGCGATCCCGCAATCGGAGGCGGGCAAGGTGCTGCGTGGCCAGGTCCGCTCATCCTATTGGGCCGGCCGTGCGCGCAGCATCTGAGCGCATGCCAAACGGGACCTGCCCGGCGCCGACGTCCGCGCTGTTTCGCGACGGGATGGCGCGCATGACCGCAACCGGTCATATTCTCACCAGGGTATCGCGGGAGCGACGCCACGGTAGCCCGAACGCCGCCTGTCCATCGGCAGTGGATCCGCTGTCGATGGCGGCGTCGGTCGACCGTTCGCCTTCGAATTATGCGCCGATATTTCATTCGGGCGCAGTCCGCCCGAACGTGCTCGGCGCTGGCCATACCGCGCTCACGGCGCACTTCGTCGGCGTCTTGGCATGACCGCCAGGGCCAAAACGATTTCGCAATTTTTCAGCGCATTTCGGGACTCTAGATTATGGCCTCACAAAGCATCCCAGTCGCGCCGGGCACGGCGAGTGCGGCTACCACGATGCCCCGCCTGGCGCCCGGCGCCGGCGCAGGGGCGGGCGCTCCGCCACTGACCTGCACGATCCGCCTGAGCTACGGCGCAGGCGCGATCGCCAACGGCGTGAAGAACGTGTCGTTTTCGGCATATCTCATGTTCTTCTACAATCAGGTAGTTGGCGTACCCGCGGCGATCGTGTCCGCCGCATTGGCTCTGACTCTGCTGATCGATGCGCTGGCCGACCCCTTTCTTGGCCGCTGGTCGGATGTGATCCGCACGCGCTGGGGGCGGCGGCACCCGTTCATCTATGCCTCCGCAATCCCGACGGCGATATTCTTCGTACTCGTCTGGTTCCCTCCGGCTGGGCTCAGCAACGCGCAGATCGGCATGTGGGTGTTCGTTACTGCGATGCTGACGCGGGTGTCGATCAGCGCGTTCGAAATCAACAGCCAGGCGATGACCGCCGAACTGAGCGACGATTATGCCGAGCGCACGCGGCTGTTCTCGCTCAGATACTGGTTCCTTTATATCGGCCAGTACGGCTTCAGCGCGGCGGCGCTGATGGTGTTCTTTGTCGCCACGCCGGAATTCCCGCGCGGCCAGCTCAATCCAGATAGTTATATCGGCTTCGCACTGCTCGGTTCGGCGATGATCCTGGTGTCGATGTTCGTCTGCGGGCTCGGTACGCATGCGCGCATTCCCTATCTCCGCCAGGCCGAGACGCGCGCGACGCGCGCCACCGTGGGCACGCATTTCCGCGAGATGTTCGGCGCGTTTCGCAACCGCGCCTTCCTGGCGATCTTTGGTTTCGGCGTGTTCAAGTTTACCGCGATCGGTCTGTATGCAGCGACCGCCTTGTACTTCAATACCTACCTGTTCGGGCTCAGCGCATCGCAACTGGCGATCCTGACGCTCGACAGCGTGGTGGCGGCGACGATCGCCGCACCACTCGCGCCGTTCATGTCGCGCCGGCTGGGCAAGCGGGCCAGTTCGATGCTATTCGCCGTGCTCGGCGTCATACTCAGCCTTTCGCCGCTCATACTGACCTATCTCGATCTGTTCTTTCAGCCTGGCGATCCGCGCCTGATGATCACCCTGTTCCTGATCGGCGCGGTATATGGCGCGATGATCGCGATCTCACTGATCAACACCTCATCGATGCTCGCCGATGTGGTGGAGGACAGCGCGGTGAAGACCGGGCGGCACGAGGCGGGTACGTTCTTCGCCGCCTCCAGCTTCATGCAGCAATGTTCGACCGCTCTGGGGCTGGTAGTCAACGGGCTAATCCTCACCTGGGCGGCGTTTCCGCAAAAAGTGAAGCCAGGCGAAGTAACCGAGGCGATGCTTGACAGCTTGCTAATCCACTACATTCCGGCGTCGTTGACTCTGTGGGTGTTTGGCTGTGCGATTCTGCTCCTCTATCCGATCACCCGCGAACGGCATCAGCGTAACTTGGCAATTCTCGAAGCCCGCCGCGCGGAGGCAATGGCGCGAATGATGAGCGACTCGGCGCTTGGCACCCCACTGACTTAGCAAGAAGATCTTTCGGGGTGAGCGAGCGGGCCGTAGTGCCCAGCTCGGGGAATATCTGCTCCGGGCCGTCGTCCGGCACGTCGCTACCTCTGTAAATGAGCGCACAGCTGCCGCGCTAAAAGGATGAACGAGCGGCGGTTTCGGGAAGCAGTTAAAGGCTTCTGAAGGTCTGATTGTGGGTCCTCACCGTCGCGAAGCCGCCGGGTAGAAAACACCCCGGTTGCGACAGTTCTCCTTCACATTCGGCGCTTTAGAAAGCCCTCGGTCGCCTGGCTTGCCGGGCAACAGCGCCTCAATCCGCTGCCGTTGTACCTCGCCCAATTCATATCGCTTGATGTCTATGGAGCGCCCGTTCTCTCGGCCGGGATCGACATTACGGTCAACGCATCGCCCATATGATGCTGGCCCTTGCCCATCATCCCGATCAATGGTCCGTCCTGCGTGAGCAGCCCACGCTTTCATTTCGCGCCTTCGACGAAAGCCTGTGCTGGGATTCGACCGTGCAAACCTTCGTCCGGACGACGACTCACGATGTAGACGTCGATGGTGTCACTATCCCCGTCGATGCCAAGGTGCTTCTTCTCTTGGCTTCCGCCAACCGCGACTCGCGCAAATGGACTTTGCGATAGCCCACCGACTCATTATCGGCAGGTCTCCGATTTAGCCAAGGCCGCGCCTCCTCGAATTGGCTTGCAACTCGAAACAGCAAGGCCTCATCACCGAAGCGGGCGGTGAACTGGACGCCGATCGGCAGCCCGGCGGCATTCCAGAACAACGGCACGGACATCGCTGGAACGCCGGTGATGTTTGCCAATGACGAAAAGGGCGCGAAAGCTCTTGATCGTGCGGCATAATCCTCGGTGCCAGAGAGGGTTCCGAGCTCTAGGGGAGGCTGGGCGAGCGCCGGGCTGAGGATCAGCGGATAGCGTCGCTGAAAGCGTGCCAGATCGCGGCCTGCGTTTTGGAATTCCTGGATCGCCCTCAGGTAATCGGCACCGCTCGATTGCTGCGCGGCCCGGATCAGGAGGTGGATATGCGGCTCCAACTCGCCATCTTCCGGCGCTCGTCCGACTTCCAACGAGCGCGCATCGACCAGGGCCCGAACCAGCGTTGCCGACACGATCATCGACGCCGCCGCGAGTGCCTCATATCGTATCGGCGGCGCGATCTCCTCGATGTGATGGCCGAGCGCCTCGCACAGCGCGGCGGCATCGAGCGTAGCGGCACGGCAGTCCGGATTCACGTCCCCGCCCGCCGGGGACCCAAGCATCAGCGCGATGCGCTGCCGCCCCGAAGGCGCACCGACTTCGCATAGCCAGGGCCGGGTCGGGGGAGCGATGCCGTAGGGTGCGCCGAGGTCTGGGCCAGCCGAAACGTCAAGTAGCGCCGCACTGTCCCGCACCGATCGACTGACCGCGTGCGCCGTGCCGAGACCTGCACTCGATTCACCCCGCTCCGGGCCCATCGGCATCCGGCCGCGACTTGGTTTCAACCCGAACAGACCGCAGCAAGACGCGGGAATCCGGATCGAGCCGCCACTGTCGCTCGCATGCGCCATCGGCACGATGCCCGCGGCAACTGCGGCTGCGGCACCGCCGCTCGACCCGCCCGTCGTCCGCGTCATGTCCCAGGGGTTGCGAGTCGGGCCGAATGCGGCCGGCTCGGTCGTGACGCTGAAGCCGAGTTCGGGTGTCGCGCTCTTTGCGAATATCGAAAAGCCGGCAAGCCGATAGCGTTCGAACAACTCCGAATTGTGCTGCGGCACGGCACCAGCCCAGAAGCGCGATCCGTTGGCCGTCGGCTCGCCGCAATACGCCATGTAAAGGTCCTTGAGGATAAACGGCACGCCGCGGAAAGGACCCGCAGGAAGTCCGGCCAATACTTCGTGACGCGCGCGCGCGGCGAACACGTGGTTCAGCGCATTGAGCCTGGGATTGACCGTTTCGGCGCGCGCAATCGCCGCGTCGAGCAACTCCTCGGCAGACACGTCACCTGATACGACCAGCGCCGCTAATCCAAGGGCATCATAACAACTATATTCATCATGGTTCATGTTGAGGGGCTACCTTGCTTTTTCAGTTGGAAACGGCGCGAGCTCGGCGGTAAAGAAGGCCATCGCCGGTTTCCCGGGCATAGGATGGGCATGATTTCGACGCTTGCGGCTGACACGATCGGAGACAGGCTCAGGGCATTGCGCAAGCGCGAAGGCTGGACGCTGACCGAGGTTGCGTCGCGCACTGGAATCTCGCAGGGCACGCTCTCCAAGCTGGAGAATGGCCGCACAAAGCTCAATTTCTCGAGCGTGGTGAAGCTCGCCAGCGGTCTCAACCTGCCGGTCACTGACTTCACCAACGCTGAGGTCGCACCGGCCATAAGCGGTGCGCGCCGTTCGGTAACGCGAGCGGGGGCGGGACTTCGTTTCCAAGGCCATGACATTGAATATGAGGTCTTGGCCGATGGCTTGGCGGGGATGCGCAACGTCTTCCTGCGCGCGCGAATCAAGCAGCAGCCCAATCCCGATCCCGCAGCTTTCCGCCGACACCCTGGCCAGGAATTCATCTACGTCGTTTCCGGCGAGCTCCAATTGGAGACCGAGGCCTATGCTCCGATCCGACTCCAGGAGGGTGACAGTGTCGTGTTCGATTCGAGCATGGGCCACAGATATGTCTCGGTTAGTGAGGCGGACACGATCCTGCTGATCGAGATGGAAGTGGCGAGTTATCCAACGGTGATCGAAGATCTAGTCATCTGAACTGAGGTGACCCGGAACCGCCACGACATCGGCCCGCAGGCTGCGCGCCAGGAACAGGCAAGCCACAATACCAATCGTCCCAGGTAGGATTCCAACCAACAGCGCAGGACGCAGTTCGAGCCCATGCGCGGTGCCGAAATAGCTGCTCAGGACGCCCACCAGTGTTGGGCCGAGTCCCATGCCGGCAAGGTTTGCGACGAGGAACAGCACCGCTGTCGCGGACGCGCGCAATCCGGCAGGAATGACCGTCTGAAGAACGGCAAAGATACAGGTTTGCGCGACCAGGCCGATACAGGGCGCGATACCGAGCAGCAGCAGCGCCGGCGCCGTATCGTCGAGCATCAGCCCGGCAAATGTACTGGCGATCATCAAGGTGATCACGATCGCCGGAAGCCAGGCCATCCAACGCACGTCGCCGCGCGAAAGGCGGTCGAGAAGCGGCCCGACCGCTAGCACTGCGACCAGCCCCATCAGGCCCGCGGTCAGACCGATGAACAAGCCGATTTGATCGAACGACAAGTGGTGTGCGCGAGCGAGAAATGCCGGCATCCAAGCGCCAGTGGCGTTGTTGAAGAATAGCAGGCCGACCATGGTGAGGGTCGCGAACCGGAAACTCGCATGGCGCGACAGCGTCGCCAGCGCCTGACCATAAGGCTGCCGTTCAACGGTGGATAGTCGCTCGGGTTCGCGAACTGTCAGCAAATACACGATGGTGATCGCGATACCGATGAGCCCAGTGATGACGAAAGTCGCGCGCCAGCCCATTCTGGTTGCGAGCAATGATACCAACACAACACCCGCCAGCAGACCGAGATGTGCGCCCGCCGACAGCGCGCCCGAGGCGAACCCCTTTCGATCAGGAAATCTGTCTGCCAGCATCGACAACGACGCCGGTGTCGTCCCAGCCTCACCGATCGCAACTGCCATACGCATCACAACGAGTTGTGCGAAGCTTTGCGCAAAGCCACACGCGGCCGTCGCGGCGCTGAACAGACCAAGACAGATCGCCACGAGGTTGCGGCGATTGCCGCCGTCCGCGACCCATGCAAGGGGCAGCGTACACAAGGCATAGCAGACCGCAAAGGCGAGCCCGGTCAGCAACCCTATCTGCCAGTCGGCGAGCGCAATATCCTTCCGAACCGCCTCTGCCATCAGCGGCAGAAGCTGCCGGTCGACCACGTTGATCGCATAGACCAGCGCACTGAGCAGGAGGAATCCGTAGCCGCGTCCTTTGGTCATCATGCTCCCCTTAGATCAGTAATTTCGTAATCGAAACTTGACCTATTGGCAACGTTGTCGCAGATATTTGGCGGGTATCTTCTCCGCCCAGCCCTATTCCAAGCGCAAAATTATTCCGAAACGATATTTGAATAAAGAATGAAGGGGTCTTCATGGACATCGAAGCGCTGCACGCCGAAAGCATCATCATCGACGCGGTCTGCCCGATCACTTATGAGAAACAATATGTGGACTGGTATCGCGAGGGCGGCGTTACGGTCGTCACTCCGACCCTCGCCTGGGTGCAGAATGCCGATTTTGCGTTCAAGGCGATCGCGTCCTGGCATGCCTATATCGCCGGCCGGTCGGACACCCGACTGATCCGCAGCGCGGCCGATATCCGGGCGGTCAA
The DNA here is from genome assembly GCF_014171475.1 of Sphingomonas sp. So64.6b. NCBI lineage: Bacteria > Pseudomonadati > Pseudomonadota > Alphaproteobacteria > Sphingomonadales > Sphingomonadaceae > Sphingomonas > Sphingomonas sp. So64.6b. Next base: position 4,558,046 of record NZ_CP048817.1, on the reverse strand, counting down.
GCAAGCCGGCCAAACCGGCATCATGCTACATTTTCAGGGAGCGGACCCGATCGAGGACAATCTCGAACTGGTGCCGCTCTATGGCGATCTTGGCATCAAGGTGATCCAGCTTTGCTACAACCGGCGCAATCGCGTCGGCGATGGCGGCAGCGAACGAACTGATTCTGGTCTGAGCTATTTCGGCCAGGATCTCGTCGCCGCGCTGAACAAGGCCAGGATCGTTGTCGATTGCGCGCATACCGGGCCACGCACGACGCTGGAGGCGATCGAAGCATCGACCTCACCAGTGGTGATTTCCCACGGTAATTCCGCCACGATCCACCCTTCCGCTCGCAATGTCACCGACGACGTGATCAAGGCAATCGGCGGCAATGGCGGCATGGTCGGTGTGGTCGGCTTTCCCGCTTTTGTGAACGATGCGTCCCGACCGACGCTCGACCATTTCATCGATCACATAGTCCACATTGCCGGGCTGATCGGGATCGATAATGTCGGCCTCGGCATCGACTATGCATCGATGCAGTGGCCGATCATGAGCGATGAAGCCGCCGTGGCGATTTATGATCAGGCGATCGCCGCCGGGATCTGGCGGGCCGACACCTACCCCAAGCCACCCTATTACTATCCCGAGGGCATCGAAACGCCACGTACCATGATCAACCTTACGCGCCGGCTCGTCGAGCGTGACTTCGACGCAGAATCGATCCGCAAGATTCTCGGCGGTAACTGGATGCGCCTCTACGAAACCGTTTGGGGCGATTGATCCCCCGATGCGGATATTCTCATCGGTGGACGTCCGTCAGGCGCTCGACTGGCCGTTGCTGGTCACTGCAGTTCGTGATGGTTTTAGTGGTGAGATGGTGGTGCCGACGCGCCACCGTCACACCATCCGCGTTCCGGGAGCAGCAGACGCCACGCTGCTGGTGATGCCAGCCTGGCAGGCTGGCCATCTGATTGGTGTCAAGCTTGTCACCTTCTTTCCGGAAATGGCGCAGCGCATCAACGCGGCATATATCCTGTTCGACGGACGGACCGGCGCGGCGATCGCGTTGATCGACGGGGAAGAACTGACTGCACGGCGAACGGCAGCGACCTCGGTCATCGCCGCACAATACCTCGCCCGCCCCGATGCGCGCCGGATCTTCATCATCGGGACCGGCCGATTGGCGGAAGAATTCGCGGCGGCCTATGCGACGATGTTTCCAGCCATTTCCGATATCGCCATCTTCGGCCGTTCGCCGGAGCGGGGCACAGCGTTGGTGGCCAAGCTGAGAGACCTTGGTCTTCCTGTCCGCCTATCCCAGGACATTGCCGGAGACGCTGCCGCTGCGGATATCATCAGTTGTCTGACCTCAGCATCCAGCCCCGTGCTGGCCGGCAAATGGCTGTCGGCGGGAACGCATGTCGATCTCGTCGGCGGCTTTACCCCCGACATGCGGGAGGCCGATGACGATGTGTTTCGCCGGGCTACGATCGTCTTCGCCGATATGACGGACGTCGCGCGTCGCGAAGCCGGCGACCTGATCGGGCCGCTCGCCTCAGGGGCGCTGCGCGATGCGCAGTTCGGTGGCGACCTGCCTGATCTGATATGCGGGCGTTGTGTCGGGCGGACGAACAATCAGGCGATCACCGTGTTCAAATCGGTGGGTCACGCGAGCGAGGATCTCGCCGCAGCGTCGCTGCTCACCCGTACCTGACTGGTCGATCCGCGCCGACAGGCTTGGATAAGCGCGGTGAGCGCGCCTATCCATGCTGGGTTACCGATACAGGAAATAGTCGTAAGCGGCCCGTGAACTCTCGGCGATCGCCTTGTCGCGCGCGGCGGAAGGCTGGGTCGCCCCTTTCACATAGACCGAAATGATCACATGGCCGCGTTCGCCGGGGAGTGTGATCAGGCCGACATCATTTGCCGAGCCGCCGAGCGTGCCGGTCTTGTGCGCGACCGTCGTTCCCACCGGCAACATGCCCTTCAATCGTTCGGGACCGGTCGTGCACCGCTCCATCACGCCGCGCAGGAAAAGCGTGCTCGCCGGGCTGATGAGTTTGCCGGAAAACAGCTTGGTCAGCAGCAGGTTCATCGCCTTCGGTGTCGAGCTGTCCTGCACATCCGCGTCGAACGCGGGCTTGTCCTGATAGATGGTATCGAAGATTTTCGGGTCCTGTGCGGCCTTCGCCATAAAGGATGTGAGGAACGGCTTGTCGGCGGGCAAGTCGTAGAATTTCAGCAGCAGGCCATGCGTGTCGTGATCGACATTCTGGCCCTTGATGCCATTGTCGCGGAGCCATGCGGTCACCGCTGCCGGACCCCCGGCGAGGCGGACCATCATGTCGGTGGCGGTATTGTTGCTCTTGGTCAGCATGAGTTCGAGCAGATTGGCGACCGACAGCGAGATGCCGGGATGCATCACGGATTCGGCTACCGGCCCGGATTGCTCAAGGAACTTCGGCTCGACGGTGATCATCTGGGTCAGTTCGACTTCGCCGCGATCAACGCGGTTCATCACCAGCGTGGCGACCGCGACCTTCATGGTACTCGCCATCGGAAAATATTCGTCGCCGTTATACGATACCTCGTCGCCGCTTTCGAGGTGACGCGCGGAAAATCCGACCTTGCCGCCGGTTCCCTTTTCGAACGCCGCGATGCTTGCCTGAAGTGACGCGCCGGCCGATTTTTCGACTGCAGCGATGGCCGGGCAGGAAACGGCCAGCGGAAGGCTGAGCGCAGCAATACGAAACAGGATTGATCGCATGGGATAGTTCCTTTGTTGGGTCAGGACGTTGCAGCAAGCCCGCACCGATCCGGCGCCAAGCGATGGACAAGAGAGTCGAGGCCGCCCAGATCGGCAGCGCCATTGAGCAGACTTGCGCCGAGGCGCGCCAGGGCAGGCGCCATCTGCAGACCATAGCCGCCCTGCCCGGCAAACCAGAAAAAGTCGGGCAGCGCAGGATCGTAACCGACGACCGGGGCTCGGTCCGGCGCGAAGGTGCGCAGGCCCGCCCAGCGATGGGCGATGTGGCGCACGGGTACATCGCTGATCGTCTGCAGCCGGTCGATCGCGACGGCGACATCCCATTCGTCGGGCTGAGCGTCGCACGGTTCGGTCGGCGTCTCGTCGGCCGGCGACACCAGCAGCATCCCGGCATCGGGCTTGAAATAGAGATCTTCCTTTGCCGTCATGACCATCGGCCAGCGGTCGAATTCGGCCAGGGCCGGCGGGTCGATGAGCACGGCGGTTCGACGCATGGCGGAAAGGCCGACCGGTGCCGCGCCGAAAAGACCTGCGATCTGGTCAGCCCAGGCGCCGCCCGCATTGATCACCACATCCGCCGCGATCGGTCCGGCAGACGTATCGATCGACCACCCGCCGTCAGCCCGGCCTGCCGATACGATATTCTCGTTTGACAGGATCGTGACGCCGCGGGCGCGTGCGGCGCGGACATAGCCCTGATGTAGCAGATCGACGTCGATGTCCGCCGCATCGCGGTCGAACATCGCAGCCACAATCGTGTCGGCCCGAAGGCAAGGTACGACCGCCTGCGCGTGAGCGGGTGTCAGTGATTCCTGACCGCGGAATTCCGGCCCGTCCAGCCGCGCCTCGTCCCCGGGCTCGGCAATCGTCAGCAAGCCGCGTCGTTTCAGAATCGGTGCTGCGGCAAACCCGGGCGGCGGCTCCTGGAAGAAAGACCGGCTCGCGACGGTGAGTTCGCGGATGACCTCATTACCATATCCGGCGAGGTACATCGCGGCCGATCGGCCGGTAGCGTGATAGCCGAGGGCAGCTTCGGTCTCGACCAGAGTCACGCGGTGAGTTGCCGCCGCCTCATAGGCGATAGAGGCACCGGCGATGCCGCCGCCAATGACGAGTATATGCTTCAGGCCGGACATAAAATCGGCGCAGCTCCAATTGGAATAAGGATGCAGCGGGATCGCCGCCGCCCTGATCGGCCGCGGCGCCCCGGTTGGTTAAGGTCAAAAGGACTTGAAGACCCGAACGCCCAATTCGCGCGGTGGCGCGACGAATTCCCGGCGGACGGCGAAGCTGCCCGCGAACAAGCTGTTATAGTAGACTTTGTTCAGCAGGTTCTTGGCGTAAAGTCCGACGCCCCAGCCATTGTCCGCACCGCGGATCTGGAGCTGGCCGTTGACCAGGTGATAGGCCGGGATCGCAAGGTTCGGGTCGAGTGTTGAGGTGCCCCCGACATTCGAATAGATCGGAGTGCGGGCGCGCCATGCCCAAGTGAGCGATCCATCGAAGGTGAGGCTGTCGGAGATCGACCGGCTATAATTGCCGATCAGGCTGAACATCTTCTTGGGTACGCCGTTCAATTCGACATTCTCGCCTGACACGTCCACGACCGCATTGCCTTTGCTCGGATCTGCAGGGTCGATCGGCCGGGTGTCGCGCAGCACCTTCGTCTTGATCAGCCCGGCCGACCCGATAAAACTCAACTCCTCACTGACGCGCACCGACATATCGAATTCAAGCCCGCGCGAGCGTGTCGCGACGCCGTTCAATGTAATGTTGCGGATGATCCCCGTCAGTGGATCCGGGAAGACCGAAGAAACCTGTCGATCGGTATAGTCGAGTTGATAGATCGCCAGATTGGCGCGCAGCCGGCCATTCAGGAAATCGCCCTTCATGCCCAGTTCGTAATTCTTCGCCTTTTCCGGGTTGAATGCCGCGTCAGCCAGCGGTGCTTTCGACAGGCGCAGATTCACGCCACCCGAATGAAAGCCCTGCGAATAGGTCGCGTACATCATCAGTTCCGGGATCGGCTTGGCTGACAAGGTCACGCTAGGCAGGAAATTATTGTAATGTTGGCGCAGGGTCGCATTGTCGCGCTCCGCGTCGAGCGTCGTGGGGATAACGGTAAACGGAATCGTGGTCGTACCGACCCGCACCGGACCGAGGCCGGGATCGACGTAGATATTGGCGGCGCGGGCGCCGAAACGCTTCGTCTCTGTGCTGTAGCGAACGCCACCGTTGAGGCTCAGCCAGTCGGTAAAGTTGTAGGTGGTATTGGCAAACACCGCGAAGCTGTTTGTACGTACCGATTGGGCCTCGGCGCTGACCGTGGCCCAGGTTGCCGGATCGGAAGCCGGCGGGCGCACGAACCCACCAAGGCCGCCAAGTCCCAGGAAACCAGCCCCTACACGTGCGTCATGAGCGATATTGAGCGCCTGAGTAAAGCCGTACTCGGATTTATCGTTGAAGAAGAAAGCGCCAACCAGCCAGTCGAGCCTGCTCTTGCCGCGACTGAAGAGCTGGATCTCCTGGGTGAACTGCCTGCCGTCATTGTCGACCCGGTTATTGCCGAGACTGACCGAACTGGCGTCGAGGTCCGTCTGCGCTCGGCTCTTGTCCTTGCGAAAGCCGGTGATCGAGCGAAAGCCGATCCGATCCATCGTCCAGTCGAACTGGCCGCTGACCCCGAACACATCGGTATTGGCGAAATTCTGCAGGTCGTTGCCGATCTCATAAGGACCGCGGGGCTCAAGCGCGCCGAGCGTGCGCAAATCGAAACGATCCTTGGGATCGAGGCCGATGCCGACGCCGCGTTGTCCCTGCCCGTCATCGCGCTGCCGATCGTAATCGACATGGACAATGAAGTCCTTGGTGGGGTCGAGGTGCGTGAGGACCGATCCACGCACGCTGAAATGATCGACCTTGCCGTATTTGCGGCCGGTGGCGATGTTGTCGAGATAGCCGCTTTCGCTGACCTGCTGGACGGCAACGCGCGCCAGCACGGAGTCGCCGGCGATCGGGCCACTTGCGATCCCCTGCGCTTTGATATGGCCGAAGCTGCCCGCCTCTCCCTCGAAGCGGAATTCCGGGGCCGCCGTAGGACGCTTCGAGATGATATTGATCGTGCCGCCGATCGAGTTGCGGCCATATAACGTGCCTTGCGGGCCGCGCAGCACTTCGACGCGCTCGACATCGAGATAGGCGGCGTTGAGCGATGTGAGGCGAGAAACGAAGACGCCGTCAACGTGCAACGCGCTCGATGGCTCGACACCGACGCCGAGCACGGCCGACCCGGCACCGCGGATCGTCACGGTATTCTCGTTGCCATTACCCTTGTCGATCAGCAGCCCGGGAACGATGTACTGAGTCTCGAAGATATCGGCGATGCTCGACTTTTCGATGATATTGGAATCGATCGCCGCCGCCGAGATCGGCACGTCACTGAGCGTTTCTTCGCGCTTGCGCGCCGTCACCACGATATCGCCACCGATGCCGTTGTCGGTCGATGCCTGTTCTACCGGCACATCTTGCGCATGGGCCACGGAGATATTGCTCGAGCCGAATGCCGCCGCGCCAAGTGTGATCCTTAGGAGCTTGTGGCGCGTGTACGGCGTAAGTTTCTGCCCGTTCATATTGACCCTTTCGCGATTTGACACGGCTCCTCGACCGCCGCTGACCGGCGGTTCGAAAAATATGATGGAAAACGAATACGTTGAGATACCGCGGACAAAGCCGCATTTTTCTCAATCCCATGACCACCGAATCAGAGCGTAACAGCAATTTTCGTTTTCGCAAATATTATTTTTATTCGAATATTAGTTGCGCGCGGCGCAGATGCGAAGGTCAGGGTAATCAACCTGCTGTTAGCTTCCCGCGTCTGCAGGCGTACAAATCGCCCAAGGCCTTGCCTCGCCGCGAGCCGGCAACGAAGTCGCCGGCAGCAATCTTCACGAGGTCTCCTACGGCCGAAATATCGGTTGACTGTGTACCGCTAGAATACAATATGTATACATGATTTGTTGAGATTTGCGGGGCGGAAGAATGACTCGATCGTGTCGTGGGAAGCGCCGCCGCGCCGCTCCCATTCGTCCCGGCCAAGGGGAATAGGACAATCGTGCAATCCGCCATCAACAAGCCCGCGCTCGCGGGATGCGACTCCATTGCGCGCGAAGCGATCGACATCCTCGCGAGACTGGTGTCGTTCGACACCACCTCCGCGGATTCGAACCTCGCGCTGATCGCCTATGTAGAGTCCTATCTCGCCGATCACGGCATCACCGCACTCCGCGTGGCCAACGCGGACGGTACCAAAGCGAACCTGCTGGCGACAGTCGGACAGGGCACCGCGGGCGGAATCATCCTGTCGGGCCACACCGATGTCGTGCCCGTGGTCGACCAGCCATGGAGTTCCGACCCGTTCGAACTGATCGAGCGCGACGGTCGTCTCTATGGCCGAGGCACCAGCGACATGAAGGGGTTTCTCGCGCTGGCCATGGCCGCCGTGCCGCTGCTCGCGAACGAGCAGTTGGAGCGCCCGGTGCACCTCGCCTTCTCTTATGACGAGGAGGTCGGGTGCCTCGGCGCGCCGGATCTGATCCGCAATATCCTCGACCTCGGCTACACCCCGATGGCGGCGATCGTCGGCGAGCCGACCAACATGCAGATCGTCAACAGCCACAAGAGCATCCAGCTCTACGAGGTGGTGGTCACGGGCCGCGAGGCGCATTCCAGCTTGGTGACCGAGGGCATCTCGGCCAACATGGTCGCGATCGACCTGCTGTCGACGCTCGCCCGCATCGCAGAGTCGGAGACGCACCACCGAGATCAGCATTTCGATCCGCCCTGGTCGACGCTGACGGTCGGCACCATCCATGGCGGCACCGCGCCCAACATTCTCGCGCGCGAATGCCGCTTCACCTTCGACCTGCGCTGCGTGCCCGATCGCGACGCGGAAGAGGTGCTCGCCCCCTTCTGGGCGGCGGTCGAACAGGCCCGGCAGCGCCTAGCGGCGGAAGGCGACGATACCGGCATCATGGTGGAGCGGCTGGCCAAGGTGCCCTCACTTCGTCGCGAACCGGAAGGCGCGGCCGAGCGCCTCTCGGCCATGTTGAGCGGTGCGAATATGCCGGGCAGCGCGGTTTCCTACGGTGCGGAGGCCGGACAGTTTCAGCAGGCGGGCCTTTCCACTGTCATATGCGGCCCGGGATCGATAACGCAGGCACATCGACCGGACGAGTTCATCGAACTCAGCCAGATGGAGGCGGGCGCCCGCTTCATCTCAAGGCTAGTGTCATTCGTCCGGGTTGGTTGAGGGGGGCTCAGGGATGGCGAAACAAAAGACCGTTGAACCAATCGAGATCGAGGACGGCGCAGGCGAGGACGAGGTCAGGCAGTCGAGCGGTCAGCGCGTCTATTCGCTGCTGCGCGAACAGATACTGAGCCTCAAGCTTCCCCCCAATGCCGAGCTCGACGAAGTGCAGTTCAGCCGGGAGCTCGGCTTTTCGCGCACTCCCATCCGCGAGGCGCTGATCCGCCTCGCCGCCGATAGCCTCGTCGTGCTCGCGCCCAATCGGGGCGCACGGGTGGCGCCACTGGATTTCGATCAGGTCCCGCAGCTGATCGAAACGCTGGAGCTCTACGAGCGCGCGACAACACGCTGGGCTGCGCAACGCCGCCTCCCCCATCATCTGGACGCGCTGGAACGCGCGAACAACGAATTCGCCGGCGCCTGCGAGACGGGCGATCCACGACTGGTGGTCGAGACCAACTGGGCATTCCACGACGCGATCAACCAAGCGTGCGGCAATCAGTATATGGCTGCCGACTGCTCGAAGATGCTGCGCGGCGTGATGCGCCTCTCGCTGCTCGCCTTCCGCCAGAATGGTACAAGCCTGGCCGACTACGACATCGTCGTGGCGCAGCATCAGGAGATGATCGAGGCGATCCGCGCCGGCGATGCCGACCGCGCCGAGGAACTCGCCTATCTCCATTCCGACGAGTTTCGCGACCGGATGAAGACCTTCATTTCCGGCAAACCGACCTCGGAACTGTCGCTCGACGAACGCAAGGTCCGCTAGTCCTCCATATCGGCCGACATGTGCCGCGCAGCGAGGAACGTGATGATCGCGGTCGGGATCGTCAGCGACATCACGATCAGCAAGGCATAGCGCAGGCCTGCCGGGCCATGGGCCGCACTGAACATATCGCTGAGCGCACCCGTCGCCACCGGGCCCACTCCGAAGCCGAGCAGATTGCCGAAGAACAGCATGATCGCGATCGCGGTGGCACGCCGGGCGCTGCCGCACACCGCATGGATCGCGGCAAAGGAGGCCGGCAGCGAGGCATAGAGCAACACGCCGCCGATCGTGCTGACGACGAGGAACCATGTCAGGTCGTCGATCAGGAACATCGCCATGCACGGCACCGCCGCCAGGCCGAAGCCGATCGCTGGAAACCACGCAGTCCAGCGCCGGTCGCGGCGGACCAGCACATCGCATAACCAGCCGCCGGCGAGGCTGCCGACCAGCACCGCGAAGGCCGAACTCATCCCGTAATAGAGCCCCGCCGTAGCGATCGGGCTACCGACCACCCGGATCAGATAGGACGGCACGAACACCAGCGAACCATAAGCCGCGAAGCTGTAAAGGGTAGAGGCGATCAGCAGCCGCACATAGGCCGGTTTCGCCGCCAGTTTCCGGATCGAGACAGCGAAGCTCTCGCCAGCGCCCGCCTCTTTCGCGCCCGCCTGTCGCCGGGGCTCATCGAGCACGAAGAAAACGATCGCCGCGATCAGCAGCCCCGGCATTCCGAACGCGACCAGGGTCACGCGCCAGCCGAATGCCGTCACCAATTGCGACCCGATCGACAGCCCGACCAGATAGCCGGCCGTGCCCGAGGTGGCGAAAATGCCGATCGCCCGGGCGCGCATAGCGGCAGGAAAATAATCGACGATCAGCGATTGCGACGGCGGCGTCGCCCCCGCCTCACCCACGCCCACCCCGATCCGCGCGGCGAGCAGGTGCCAGAAGCCGGTCGCAGCAGCGCAGAGCATGGTCATCACGCTCCACACGCTGATCGCAACGGTGATCAGCAGCTTGCGGTCGCCGCGGTCGGCATAGCGCGCGATCGGCAAACCCAGCACCGAATAGAGCAAGGCGAAGGAGAGGCCGCTAAGCAGTCCGAGTTCGGCATCCGACACCTGGAATTCATGCTTGATCGGCTCGAGCAGCACCGAAATCACCACCCGGTCGACTGAACTGGATGTGCCGACCAGGAACAGCACCGCCAGAAATATCCAGCGTCGCATCGGCGTGTAGCGCTGCGATACGTCCGAGGTGGACAGCTCAGCGCCTGCGATCGCCCCCATAGCGGTCCTCCCAGGTTTTGAACCAGCGCAGCACGCGCACGCCCTGGTCGATCTGCGCCTCGAGCCGCGCGGCCGCGTGACCCTCTTCGGGATACAGCACCAGCTCGGACGGCACGTCGCGCAGCACCAGCGCGTGATGGAATTGGCTCGCCTGGGTCGGCGGCGTGGTCCTGTCCATTTCGCCTGCGATCAGCATCGTCGGTGTCGAGACCTTGTCGGCATACCGCAGCGGGCTGCGCGTGTCGAAGATCCCGCCGACTTCATAGGGCCCGCCCTTCGAATAGATTTCGAGGAATTCTGGATGATGCGCAGTGAAGAAGAAGGAGCGCATGTCGCTGAGCGGCGCGATCGCGCAGGCGGCGTTAAACCGGTCGGTCTGCGTGACCAGCCAGGTCGTCATGTAGCCGCCATAGCTGCCCCCCGTGACGAACAGCCGCGCGCCGTCGACATCGTAATGCGCGACGACATGGTCGATCCCGGCAAGCACGTCGTGACGATCCTCGCCACCCCAGTCTCCGATCACCCGGCTGGCGAAATCCAGCCCACGTCCGGAACTGCCCCGCGGATTGGGGAAGAATACCGCATAGCCTTGGCTCACCAGCAAGGCGGCGAGCGGATTGTCGAACGTCCAGCTGTCGCGGAACAGGTGAGAAGGCCCGCCATGGATGAAGGCGACCAGCGGCGGCCGCACGACGCCGGCGGGCATCATCAGATACCCGTGCACCTCGAGCCCGTCGCGACCACGCCAGCAGATCGCTTCGGCGGACCCGATCGTATCGATCAGATCGCCAATCGCGGGAGTGGCAAGATCGAGCACCATCTCCTCGCGCGCGCGCTCGACCCGCAACAGATGCGGATAGCGGCCCGATCCATGGCCCGGCACAAGCAGCGCATGCTCGCCCACCGGGCTCGCATAGGGCACCTTGCGGCCCGCGGTGCCTGCGGATTCCCACTCGATCGTCGCGACGCCGGTCGAGACATCGAGCGTGCCCGCCACCGTCCCCGGGGTGCGGAAACCGGTGAAGAACAGCGCGCTGTTGGTTCGCCACGCCAGCGAAGAGATTTCGGCACCGACCTCAGGAATCACCGGCTTGCCGCCATCCCGGTCGTAGAGCACCAGCGTGCCCAGCGCGACCGTACGATGGAAACGCCCCTGAAGGACCGCAATCCGTCGCCCATCGGGCGAGGCACAGATCTTGGCCAGTTCGACGTCCGAGGTGGCGAACGGCACGAACGGACCACCCTCGGCCGGTGCAATGCCGATCCCCGTCTGGTACCAGCCACCCTCGGTCGGCCTCGCCGACAGGATCGCGACGACCGCGTCGGGGCCGCACCATTCGGCCTCCCACACATTCTGCCCTGCAACGCCGAGATCGGTGAACACACCGCTCTCCACGTCCCAGATCCGCGCGCGACGCCAAAGATTGTTGTGACCGCCAGTCTCGACGGTCGGCATCCAGGACGGCCGCGCCTCTTTCGCCGCACTGCCGATCCGGGCGGTGCTCGCCGAACCCGCGGCATCGGCACCGGCATCGGCAGTCTGGATCAGGATGCGACGCCCGTCCGCTGACCAGGAAAAGGCCTCGACCGCCTCGCCGATCAGGACCGGGCTAGCCTTGCGCGAGGCAAGGTCATCCGCATCGGCCAGGCAGAGCTGGAAATTGCCGCCGCCATGCCCTTGATCCGACAGGAAGGCGAGCGTCCGGCCGTCGGGCGACCAATGCGGATCGGTATCGTTCGCACCGTCGTCGGACAGCAGCGCGAGCGCCCCGCCCGGCCCGACGATCCCGATCCGCATGACCGGAAATCCCCCGCCTGCGTCATAGATCGGCCCGGCAATGGCGATCGCACCGCTCACAGCATTCTCCACCGCATGGACGATCGCATTGAAATGCAGCGCGCCCGGGCGATAGATCGTCTCGAAATAACCCGCGACCCGATCCCGGATCGCGGACTCCACTTCCTCACGCATTGCCGGTCCCATCCTCAGCACATACCCATAACCGCTGCAGGGACTGGCCAGCCACCCCTCAAAGATGGAACTCGAACTGCAGGCCCACCGTGCGCGGGCGTTGGCGCATGAACAGGCTGATGTCGCTCGGCGGCTGCAGCACGCTGTGATCATTGGTGATATTTTCGATGAAGAAGGTCGTCGTCCAATTGGCCGGCGACTTGAGCGAAAAGGCGGCGCGGGCCGTTAGCGGCGCATCGCTGACATAGAGCCGCGACACCCCGGACACGAGCGCCCGCGCCGGGATCGCCGACCGATAGTTGATCGATCCTTCGAGTTTTCCTTCGAGCCCGCCGAGCGGGAAGCTGTAATCGGCAAAGCCGCTCGCGGTATGCTCGGGCGAGAAGGACAGGCGCTCGCCCTTGTTGAACAGGACGATCAGGTTCGACACCACCTGCCCGTCGAGCTTAAGCCCGCTCCAGCTATAGGTGCCGCCGATCGCGAGGCCGGGCGCCGGACGCGCGGTCAGCGACAGGTCGACACCGAACCCACTCGCCGACGGTCCGTTGACCGAAGCGGCAATCGGCGCGCCGAGATAGCGCAAGGTCAGGTTCTGCTGGATGTCGTTCCACTTGATGTAAAACAACGACGCATCGAAGCTTAATTTGCCGTCGAGCACGCTGCCTTTGGCACCCACTTCATAATTATGCAGCTTGTCCGCCTTCACCGAGGGCAGGTCGGGCGCGGTGCGGATGACCGACGGACTCTGATTGAACCCGCTGCGAAAGCCTTGCGAGTAGGAGGCATAGGCCGTGAAGGTCTTGCTCGGCAGCCAGGTGAGCACCGCCCTCGGCGTAATCGCCTCGAACGTCTCGGTGCGGTGCGCGAGCACCTGCGCCGGATTGCCCGTTGTTGGCGTCAGTTCGATCTGCGAGACGCGGTCGTTGAAATAGCGAAGGCCGCCGGTCAGCTCGAGCGTATCGTCCAAGAAGCTCTGGGTGAGCTGGCCGAACACGGCAAAAGACTTGGACTTGTCATTAAAGTTGAGCGGCGCCGGGAGCACGAACAGGGTCTGGTGAAGCAGATCGGTCGCGTCGCGATAGAAACCGCCGAGTGACCATTTCAGGCTGCCCGACCCGGTCGAGTTGAGCAGCAGTTCCTCGGTGAACACCTTGGAGCGGATCTCGGTAAATAGCCGCTGCCCAGCGCCCAGCGCCGTATAATCGCGCTGGCTGAGGTTAGTGAATTCAAGATAGCTGGTCGCGCTGCTGATGCTGACGCCCGGCAACTCATAGCCGAGCTTGGCGCTGTACGCGTCGAAGTTCAGCGTCTGCGGCAGCGGCACTGGCGAAGACTGATTGCCGTTGCCATCGGCATAATTGGGCGCGTCCTGGTCGATCCGCGAAATCCACGCCGACAGTCCGACGCTGAACTCGTCGGTGAGCTGCGCATTGAGCTTCGCCCGAAAATAACGGGATTGCTGGTCGTTGGCGTTGCGCTTGTTCTGCGCCGGCTGGTCGATCCAGCCACCCGCTTCCTCCGCGCCGGCGACGACGCGGAGCGCAAGCTTGCCGGGAACGAGCGGGACGTTGACCGCGATATCGCCGCGATAGCTCATCTCGCCGCCATCGGTGGTGGAGAGCCCGGCGCGGGTTTTCAGCTCGAACTTGTCGGGGTTGGCGTCATTGGTGATCAGCCGCACCACGCCTGCAAGCGAATTGGCGCCGTACAAGGTGCCCTGTGGCCCGCGCAGAACCTCAACGCGCGCCATGTCATAGGCGTTGGTGTCGGGCAGGATCGCCGACTTCACCAAGCCGAACGGTACTGAGTCGATGTAATAGGCAGCCGTACTCGATCCCGAGAGCGTCGCGCCGGCGGCGGCGACGCCGCGAATGGTGAGCTGAGTCGCGCCACCCTGTGCCGTGCTGGTGATCGAAAGGCCCGCGACTGACCGAAGCGCATCGGTAACGCCGCCGGTCGACTGGCTGTCGAGCCTGTCGCCGCCAAGCACGGAGATGGAAATCGGCACGTTCTGCAACCGCTCGCTGCGCTTCTGCGCGGTGACGACGATGTCCGGCTGCTCGTCCGCCGCCGCGGGCTCTGGCGTCGGCGCGGTCTGGGCGCTGGCCGCCGATATAAGCGCCCAAGGCAGAACCAGAGCCGCGCCATACCTCAACCCCAATGCTCGCTTCGTGACCATCGAATTCCCCTTTTCCCGTCTCGCGCCTCGGGCACGTTATCAAATACGCGGTGAACACACTCTGTATAATCTGTGTAGACAAGTCAAGCGATCAACTTTAACCGGGCGTCTAGGCCGATCGAGGGGGAGTGACATGGACGATGACAATGGGGGTAAGATAGGCGGGATCGAGACATTCCGCGGCGTGGTTTTCCCATGGCATTGCGACATGATGGGCCACATGTCGGTGCAGCATCAGGTGCCGCTGCTCGATAATGCTGTGTATCATCTGCTGGGCGCGTTCGGCCCCGCTGTGCTCGAACGGGATGGCCACCGCTTGGGCTGGGCCGATATCTCGCACGAGATCCGGTATCTGCACGAACTGGTCGCGGGCGACCTCCTGATCCTCCACTCAGGCATCGTTTCGGTCGGCACGTCCTCGCTGCGGCACCGTACCGTCCTGATACGCCGCTCCGACGGGCGCGCCTGCACGATGATGGAGGGCGTGACCGTCCGCTTCGACCTCAGCGCGCGCAAGTCGACACCGCTCTCCGATGCGGACCGCGCGGTCGCTACCGGCCTCTCCGCCCCCGCGCTCCCATGACCCCGAACACAGGAAAGACGATGGAAAGAATATTGGTCACCGGCGCCGGCGACAGCGTCGGCCGTGCGATCGCCGAGCGCTTCCTCGGCAAGGGCTACAAGGTCCATATCTGCGACATCCGCGCCGCTGCCGTCGCGGAAACGGTCGCTGCCAACCCCGGCATGAGCGGCAGCGCAGTTGATGTGGGCGTGCGCGCCGATGTCGACCGGCTGTTCGACGATGTCCGCGCATCGGTCGGCGACCTGACCATCCTGGTGAATGTGGTAGGCATGGCCGGCCCCCGCGCGCCGATCGAGGATATCGACGAAGACGAGTGGGACAAGACCATCGCGGTCAACCTGTCCGGCATGTTCTATTGCATGAAGCGCGCGGTGCCGATGCTGAAGGCCAATGGTGGCGGCTCGATCGTCAATTTCTCGACTTGCTCGACCCGCACCGGCATTCCGTTCCGCGCACCGTACATTGCTTCCAAGGCCGGCGTCGAAGGCCTCACGAAGAACAGCGCGCGCGAGCTGGGGCCGTTCGGCATCCGCTGCAACGCCATCCTGCCCGGCATCATCAACAATGATCGCTTCCGCTTCATCGTACAGCGCAACGTCGACGCTACCGGGCGCAGCTTCGCGGACATCGAGAACGACTATCTCAAATATGTCTCGCTGCGCACCAAGGTAGAGTTGAGCGAGTTCGCCGACATGGTCGAGTTCATCACCTCGGACGCAGGCAAGAAGATCACCGGCGAGACGATCGCGGTCAGCGGCAACATGGAATGGGAGGAATAGAGATGACCGGCACCAAGACCATCCTCACCTGCGCGGTCACCGGCGGCGCGCCGTTCAACCCGAAACATCCCGCGATGCCAATCACACCTAAGCAGATTGCGGGAGCCTGTATCGAAGCGGCCTCGGCCGGCGCCAGCATCGTCCACATCCATGTCCGCGATCCCGAGACCGGCGCGGGTAATCGCGACCGCGCGCATTTCCGTGAAGTGGTAGATCGCGTCCGCCAGACCGGCGTCGATATCGTGCTCAACCTCACCTGCGGCATGGGCGCCTATTTCCTACCCGATCCCGATCGCGAGGGACATATGCTGCCCGGCAGCGATGTGGTCGGCGTCGATGAGCGCGTCGCGCATGTCGAGGAGCTGCTGCCCGAGATCGCGACACTCGACATCGTTACCAACAACCAGGTCGAGGGCCCGACCGACTATATCTATTTCAGCCCTACCCATACGCTGCGCGCCATGGCGAAGCGCTTCAAGGCGGCCGGCGTGAAGCCTGAGCTCGAAGTGTTCGGCGCGGGCGACATATTGTTCGGCAACAAGCTGCTCGAGGAAGGACTGATTGACGGCCCGGCGATGATGCAGATGGTGCTCGGCGTACAATGGGCCGCGCCGCACGGGGTCGACACGATCCTCTACCAGAAGGGCTTGATGGCGCCCGGCACGCATTGGGGCGCCTTCGGCATCGGGCGCGAGCAAATGCCGATGCTCGCCCAGACCCTCCTGCTCGGTGGCAATATCCGCGTCGGGCTGGAGGATAATCTCTACATGTCGCGCGGCGTGTGGGCCACCAACGGCCAGTTGGTCGAGCGCGCCTGTTCGATCGTCAACGCTATCGGCGGCTACAGCGTCGCGACGCCGGCCGAAACGCGCGACATCTTGCAGCTTCGCAAACCCGGGCGATAGGGAATCTCATGCAGCGCTCGATCCCCTACTTCGACGCCGATATGGTCGAACGCAGCACACCGATGCCAGCGCTGATCGCTGCGCTGCGCAAGGCCTTTGCTGAGCGGCGCCACGTCGCGCCGGCACGTCTGGCCGCCGATATGAGCGAAAGCTCGACTCTGCTGGTGATGCCAGCGTGGCGCGGCGCGGCCAGCCTGGGCGTCAAGGTCGTCGAAATAGACCGGGAAGCGAGCCCCGCCGTCCGCGCCACCTATATGCTGATCGACCGCAGGACCGGAGCACCCAAGGCGGTGTTCGATGGTGCGGCGCTAACCCGGCGACGCACCGCCGCTGCCTCTGTGTTGGCCGCCGGCTATCTCGCCCGGCCGGAGTCGAGGCGCCTGCTGCTGCTCGGCACGGGCGCGCTAAACGCGCCGCTGATCGAGGCCTATACCAGCGCCTTCCCAATCGAGGCGATCCAGATCTGGGGCCGCGACCCGGCAAAGGCCGAAGCTGCGGCGGGCGCGGCACGCGCGCTCGGCTATCCTGCGGTGGCAACCGAGAAGATCGTCCCTGCCCTTGCCCGTGCCGACATCGTTTCCGCTGCGACTCTTTCCGCTGCCCCGCTCATCGCAGGCGACACGCTTGCACCTGGTACGCATGTCGATCTGATCGGCGCCTTCCGACCCGACATGAGCGAGGCGGACGGGCGCGCCTTTGCCCGGGCGCGGGTATTCGTCGACACGATGCATGGCGCGCTGGAGGAAGCTGGCGACCTGCTACAGGCGATCGCCGGCGGCCATCTCACTTCCGGTGACATCCAGGGCGACTTGGCCACGCTCTGCGCCAGCTCCAATCCCGGCCGCGACGGTGACGAGACCGCGATCACGCTGTTCAAGTCAGTCGGCACAGCGATCGAGGATCTCGCTGCGGCCGAACTTGCGCTCGCCGGAACGAAGGCACGATGATCGCCCTGGAACGCATCGACCATGCCCTGCTCGACGGCGATCACGGCGCGGCCGCCGCACGCGCGATGGCGATCCTGATGCGCTATGGCGAGGCATCGGGCGCCCGACGCTTCGTCTCGGTCCAGTCGGCGCACATCGATGGCTGCCTCTATCACGGCCCGTCGAGCATCGATTTCGCGCGGCGCTTCGTCGACCTGGGCGGTCGGGTGCGCGTCCCGACCACACTCAATGTGGCCGCTGTGGATGTGACTCACCCCGAATGGCATTGCGGCCCGCCCGGGCTGATCCCGGCGCAAAGCGAGCTGACCGAGCTCCATGAGAAGCTCGGCTGCGTCGCGACGCTGACCTGCGCGCCCTATCAACGCATGATCCGCCCGCACTTCGGGGAGCATGTCGCCTGGGCCGAATCCAACGCCATCGTCTTCGTGAACTCGGTGCTCGGCGCGCGCACCGACCGATATGGCGACTTCGCCGATCTCTGTGCCGCGCTCACCGGGCGCGTGCCGATGGTCGGTCTGCATTGCGACGAGAACCGCCGGGCGCAATGCATCGTCGATGCCCCTTTGCCCGATGCCGCCGCAATGCCGCGCGACCTCTATTTCGCGGCGATGGGATATGTTCTCGGCCGCAGCGCCAACGGCCAGGTGCCGCTGTTGCGGGGCCTGCCACGAGACGCGACCGAGGACGAACTCAAGGCGCTGGGGGCGGCCGGCGCCTCTTCCGGAGCGCTCGCTCTATTCCATGCAGAAGGCGTGACGCCCGAGGCAGGCGAGCAGATGCTCGACGGGCTGCCTACCCTCACCATCACGGCGGCAGAACTGGGAGCGGCAGTCGCCAGCCTCTGCCCAGTGAAGCCAGGCGAGCGCGTTGCGG
Organism: Sphingomonas sp. So64.6b; assembly: GCF_014171475.1. Classification (NCBI taxonomy): domain Bacteria; kingdom Pseudomonadati; phylum Pseudomonadota; class Alphaproteobacteria; order Sphingomonadales; family Sphingomonadaceae; genus Sphingomonas; species Sphingomonas sp. So64.6b. The sequence goes on along the minus strand of NZ_CP048817.1, from coordinate 4,539,695 downwards.
CGATCTGCCTCGGCACGCCGCATTATTCTATTGGCGAATTCCGCACCCTCAGTAATGCCGTGAAGGGCCGGACGCCGGCTCCCTCGGTATCGATTTTCGTGTCCACCTCCCGCGAGATTGCCGCGTTGGTACAGGCCGACCCGAATCTTGCCCCGCTACGCGCCTTCGGGGTCCAGCTCGTCGTCGATACCTGCACATATCTCGCGCCCGTGGTTGCCGAACGAAACGGTGCGATCCTCACCACCTCCGGCAAATATGCGCATTATGGCCCCGGCAATCTCCAGCGCCGGATCGGCCTTATGACGCTTGAGCGCTGCATCCGCTCCGCCGAGATCAACGAGGTGGCACCATGATCGAGGCGCGCGCGCTGACGCCTGGCCAGGCTTCCGGCACGATCCTCAAGCTCGACGTCCCGCTCAGCTTCTGGGGGGGTGTCGATCTTAATAGTGGGGAGATCATCGACCGCAGCCACCCGGGCTGCGGCAAACGGATCGCCGGGCGCGTATTGGTGATGCCCAGTGCGCGAGGCTCATCTTCGTCGTCGAGCGCTCTGGTCGAGCTGGCGCGTTCGGGTTTCGCGCCGCTGGCAATCGTCATGCTTCAACACGATCCAATCCTGGTGATCGGCGCACTGGTAGCGACCGAGCTTTATGCGATCGACATTCCGATCGTGATCCTCGCCGAGGCTAACTGGCCCGCATTGCGTGATGGAAAGGCCGTCGTACTGAAGACCACGGGCTACAGGGCGCGGATCGATCCCGCCTAATTTCTCGTGAATATGTGATCCGTTCTCTATGTCGTGACGCCGGTGAATACGGTCACTCCGGCGGAAGCGTCTGCAGCCCCACTCCGCGCCGATCGAGAGACCGCTCGACGACTTCGCTTAGTGCGGCTGAGCGGGAGGAATCTCAGATTCTCTCTATCGATATGATTTCACGTCGAAATCTTGCCGCTCACTGGCAGCTACCCCACATTTTTCCCCACACGTCGCGCGAGATTTTATGGAGCATCGCGGCACGTTTCGCGACTGCTATGCGCCTCAATATCGGCCGTAAGGTTTCGCGCTCTCATTTCCTAAAAACCGCCATTCCAATCGTGGGTTTGGCACCCTTAGCTGACGCGCTCTCGATTAAATCTCTAGACTGATCTCCATCATGGGGTCGAGGGCGGACCCTCGACCCCACTCCAATTAGGCAGTCGCCCCGCGCGGACTGTTCACGTTGTGACCGCCATTCTGCCGCAAGATTTGGCGAACGCGGCTGCTGTCGGCCGCCCCAGTCACAGTGACCAAGACCCCGCCGCTGGTCAGATGATCTCCATAATACGAAGCATCCTCGTCGCTGACGCCGTGAGCTTTGAGCGTCTCGTTCAGCGTACCGGCCGCTGCACCTGCAGCTGCGCCGATTGCCATGGCGCCTGGCACTGCCGAAGCGGCGATAGCGCCTGCGGCGACCAGAGGTCCAACGCCGGGGATCGCCAACGCCAGGACGCCAAGACCAGCGCCCAGGGCGCCGCCGCCGAGGATGCCGCGCACCAGATTTTCATGGTGCTCGTCAGTCACGACACCGTCGCCGTCGCGTGCCGTGGTCGTTCCCTCGTTGCGAGCGATCACCGACAATGCGCTGTTGCCCACGCCAGCATCACGAAGGTCAGCTACGGCGCGTTCGGCTTCGGCCTGGCTGTCGAACATGGCGGACAGCGTGCCAGTAGCGGTGGTGCTCGACGTGCCGTTTGCAGTGTCGCCGGTCAGCGCGTTCGTGGCGCGATCAACCGGCCCGCGATTTGGATCGTCGGAGCCGATTGCCGCATCGATCCCGCCAGTGCCGCCGGTAACAGCATTGGCAGCGCGATCGAGCGGGCCACGATTGGGATCGTCATGCGTGAAACCGTCGTTGTCGTTATTCATCCGAGCTCTCCTTGGGGGTAATTTGATGGGCGGTTGTGCACGTCCGAGCAGGTCGAATTTAACGGACCGACCCGCGACGAACGAGATTGACGATGGCGAGCAACACCACCGCGCCGAGCAGCGACACGAGGATCGACTGGATGCTGATCACGCCGCTGGTGATTGGCGCGCCGCCGATAAGCGGGGTCACGATGAAGCCTGCGAGCAGAGCTCCCACGATGCCCACTACGACGTTTAAAACGATGCCCTGCTGTCCGTCGGTGCGCATGATCATGCTGGCGAGCCAGCCAATGATCCCACCTACGACGAGGAGAATGATGAGGCCCATGGATATTCCTTCCGGTTACAGAGGCCATTCAAACGACCGCGTCGGCCTTAACGTTCAAAAAGCGCTCGATCCGGTGGCGTCTGGATTAGTGCTCGGGCACTAACGAACGTAGTAATCCAGCTTGGAACGTTGGCCGTCTCCGAGCGCTTTGCGATGATGACTGCTCCGTCACCAATCCGCGATCAACCGAGCTTGCGTCATCTCGAGCAGCTATGGCGCAACTGCTCGATGGCGTTGTACTCGTCGATCCTACTGGAGTGATCCTCAGCGCCAATGAGGCCGCACTGCGGATGCATGGCGTGTCAACTATTGGTGACCTGGGCGGGACCGCGGAGGGCTATGCAAAACGGTTCGCTTTATGGTCTGGCAATCACAAGCCGCTTAAGCACCGTGAATACCCGCTGTTTAGGCTGCTTGCTGGTGAAAGCATGCCAGACTCGGTTGTGGAGGTTGCTCCGGCTGGGACAGAGCAGGTCCGTTGGGTACACGAGGTCCGCGATGTTCTAATGGACGATGATGGTGGGGAGCCGGATTACCTAGCGCTGGTCATCAGCGACGTCTCGGAAAGGTTCGACGCGGAAGCACGCTTCAAGGCGATGTTCAATGCGAACCCGGCACCGGCAATCGTTGTCGGCTTGCGGGACCATCGGATCATGCAGCTTAACCCGGGCTTCGAGGCGCTAACCGGATTTCAGCCAGCAGAGCTCGTCGGCCAGAAGTTGGTGAGTTCCGATTTGCTGGGCTGCCTAGCTGATCCGCAAACCTTTTGGCGGCTAATCGATTCCGGAACCGTGGTGCCTCAAACGGATGCCGAATTGCTCACCGCGGATGGGTCAAGACGCCTTGTGGTGTTCGCTGGTCAACCGATCGATGTCACCGAGGAGGACGCCTTACTGCTGACATTCGCTGATTTAGAGCCACGGCGTGAAGCGGAGACAGCGCTCGCGGACAGTGAGGGACACTTGTCGGCGGTCTTTGAAATGGCGCCGGTCGCCATGGTTGTCACTCGCGACCGCGATCACCGGATTTCTCGCGTGAATGCCGCCTTCAGGCGACTGACCGGCTACAGCGATGATGAAGCGGTCGGGCGAACTGCAAACGATCTGCAGCTATGGAACAGTTCGGAAGAGCGCGCAGCTTTGGAGCGTGACTTAGTGGCGGACGGCGGCGTGCGAGACCGTGACGGCCTGTTGCTGTCAAAGAAGGGCCTTAAGATCGACTGCGTGGTTTCGGCAGAGACGGTGAGCTTGGAGCGAGCCCCATGCGTCCTCTGGGTTTATCAAGATATGACCGAGCGACGCCGAAGCGAGGGGGAGTTGGCTGGAGCGATCAGCGAAGTGATGAAGGACGCCAGCTGGCTCAGTCAGTCGATATTGGACAAGCTAGCCAACCTCCGCAGGCCAAAGGTGGCCATGCCAAGCGTGGAGCTCAGTCCGCGCGAGCGTGAGATCCTCGACCTCATCTGCGACGATCACGACGACACCGCGATTGCCGAACGGCTTGGGTTATCGCGGAACACGGTGCGCAACCACGTTGCCCGCATTTACTCAAAAATTGGCACGAACCGACGCAGTGGTGCTGTTGTCTGGGGTCGAGAGCGAGGCATGGGCAATCAGTATGACTGATGTTCGAATCTCGGAACTGGAATGCAATTCGATCAATGCCTGGCTTTGTCGCCAAACTAAGCGTCCGTATTTCGCGTTGCGCCGACTAGAAGCTGTCTGGCAGCGAACGGCCCACTTTCGGCCATTAGCGACAGAAGAGAACTCGATAAGTTTAACTGAACGACAAATCGGCTGATGCCGGTAGGTTCATGACGGGGGCTGAAGCCAGCGTTGTTGGGCGCGAGATGGTTTTCAAGGGTGCTGTCAGTCGGATGCGAACTCGTCTCCACACGATGGAGTCTGGTCTTTGAGCCAGATCGCCTAGCTCGCCAGCGACTGCCACTCGGCCAGTGCGTCTGAGCGGCGTTCCTTGAAGGTCTGACGGTCGACGATGTGGCGTTCGAGGCTGAAATGATTGTGGACGTTGGCATGGACGCTGGCGAACTTTTGCAGGGTCTTCATACGCCGGAATCTGAGCATGGCGCGCTCTCGTCGTCGAAACGGCAGATGGCTGTTTTCCACCCGGTTGTTTGCATGTCGGCCGACTTCCTGCCTGTCGGCATTGCCCGGCTCCGCCATCGCAGCCCGATATGACTTAAGGCCATCGGTGACGATCACCTCAGCCTCGTCATGCCGCTTCAGCGCTTTCTTCATGAAGGCCAGAGCCGCAGATTTGTCCCGCTTCTTCGTAACGTAGCTCTCGAGGATCTCGCCTTCGTGATCGACGGCGCGCCAGAGGTAAACCATCTCGCCATTCAGCTTCACGTACATTTCATCGAGATGCCAACGGCAGTGCCGAAACCCGCGCAGGCGGATCTCGCCGGCGAACACTGGCCCGAACCGGTTCCACCACAGCCGCACAGTCTCGTGGCAAAGGTCGAAGCCGCGCTCGAAGAGCAGGTCCTCGACGTTCCGCAGCGACAGCGGAAACCGCACGTAGAGCATCACGACTTCACGGATCATCTCCGGTGCCGAATGAAAATACCGAAACGGGTTAGCTGGCTTGGCTCGGGATCTGCGGTTCATCCGTCGCGAATATCATCGCGCAGGCTGCGCCGCCACGTCGCTTTGACAGTGCCTCCACGAGAGCGCAGCGAAAATTCGAAGGCGTTTAGCGGCAGACTCCTGGCCCTGTGTCGCTTGCCAGTCTTTGGTCACATCGACCTTTTCGGCCGGCTTGCGTCAGACATGTCCAGATTCCTTGCATCGACACTTCTGCACAGCTGACGTCGAACGGAAAGCCAAACGCCTCGCGCGCAGCATATCCCTATAGAGCACAGGTGAATGCGTCCATATCCGACCGCTCAGCGCCCAATGTCGGTCATTTAGCATCCGACGACCGCGTCGGACGTGATCCGTGCAGTGATTAACGCGCTTTAAAATCGCGTTCGATCATCCCTATTCCACCACTGTTCGTGAGTCAGCGTGGTGACCTTCCCGGTACAGATAAACGGGCTACAAGCCCTGCGAGAACGGGGAGAAACCCGCGCTGTTGCTCCCGCAGCCGAGATGGAATTACACCGGGACTGAACGGCTCGTCAAAATGCGCAGCCCTGTCTTGCGGAACCGGGCACAAACTCCCACTGATAGGCGTCGACCGTCTCGCCACGCGGCAAATAGGAGATCGGCAGGACGTCGTTCCCGCGCCGCACATTGAGGCGGATCAGCTCGGCCTGCTCGCCCTGGATCCCGTCCTGCGGCACCGGATCGACAATCTCGTCGCCATTGCGCAGTCCCGCCTTGTCTGCGGCGGATTTCGGAACCAGCCCCCTTACGACACGCTTCGGCTGAGCAAGGACGTCGGTTGCAAAGCCCAGTTCATAGCGCCGTAGCGGGCGGGTGGTCCGACGAAAGCAGGCGCCGAAGGCGTCCGAGGCGGGCACCGGCATCACGCCGTCGAGGAAGGCGCGAAAGTCGGTGACGGCGCTCGATCCGAGATGCTGTGCCAGCAACGCTTCCCAATCGGCATTGCTGATCACCTTGCCGGTCTTCTCGATCGCCAGCATGGCGAACATCAGATCGTCGAGCGAGGTCTTGCCGCCGCTGGCCTTACGCAGCGCATCGTCGACCGTGACGAAATAGAGCATGCCCCGGTCATAGGGCAGCGTTCGCACGCGGGTGTCGGCCCAGAAGCGCAGCGGCACCTGGCTGTTCGGGGCGCGGGCCATGCTGCTGGTGTAATAACGCGCTGCGGTCCAATTGATGTCGGCCAGATATTCCTCGGGGGTCAGCATGCCGAAGCGGAAAGGCAGCCGCGCCTGGTAGAAGGTGGCAAGCCCCTCGCCGAACCAGGAAGATTCGAGTCCGGCGGGGCTGGCGATATAGGGCTGGAAGGTGTGGAACATCTCGTGCGCCAGGGTCAGCCGGATCCTGGCGACATCCGAACCGCGCCCCGCGCCGAAGGTGGTCACGAATGACCGGTAGAGACCGACGCCGCCGCCCGCGTTGATCGGATTGTAGCGCAGGAAGACGCCATAAGGCGGCGAATCCTTCTGGCCGAACATGTGCGCATAATGATCGTAGAGCGTGCCGGTCCAGGCGAGCAGCGCGCCGGCATCGAAGCCGGGATCGCCCTGCCATGCGCCGAAGAAACCGCCGGCGGGGATCCTGGGCGGCCAGGTGCCGATCCGCCCGGCCATGAAGAAGCTCATCCGTAACTGCGCGCCATCGAGCGGCTCGGCGGCGGTGACAATGCCCTCACCGAGTGAGCTGACGCCCCGGCTCCCCTTGGGCGCGCGGGTCAGATCCCAGCCGAAGGTCGTACGATACCGGTTGTCGCCGGGAGGCAGCAGCAGGAAGACATGTCCCGCCGCAGACACCCCGCCGCCATCGGCGGTGAAGGAGAAGGGCGGCGCCGGACCGCGGGGCGGCAGGGTCGCCTCGGCGGGCACGCTGTACTGAATGGTGACCGCGCCCTGCACCGCACGGTCGACCAGCCATTCGCGCGACGAGCCGCCGCCGACCGCATCGCGCATGCTCGTCTCGGGCAGGTCGATGTCACGCGCCGTAAGATGCAGGACACCCTTTGCGTCGCGCGCGGTGATGGTGGAGATCGTGGTGGCCACCGTGTCGACATTGCTGGCGACCATCGGAAGGCGGAGCAACGCGTCCCCTCGGCGCGCAGCGATACCGCCGAAGCGCAACGTGATCCGGACGGTGCCGATCTGCGTCCGTACGGCGGGTGCGGCGATCGGCGCCAGCGTCACGGCGAGGGAGGTATTTCGCTCCGCAGCGCCCGCGATGGCGGGTGTCGCCGGCGCGAGCGCCAGCACGAGGCCCGTCAGAGCATAACTGATCAACGCTGGTCGCATCGGTCCACCTCGATCATATCCATATAAAAAGATGCGCAGGACCGCGGAGTCCTGCGCGTCTTGATATCATGAAGCGCGATCGCCGCCCGTCATGATCAGAAGGACCGCGCCAGGGTCACGCCGATGGTACGCGGCTGGATGAACAGCGCGGTTGGCACGTTGACGCCGTTGCGATTGTCCGCGGCGGCGACGCCGCGCTTGTCGAACAGGTTGCGGGCATAGAGGTTGATGCTCCAAACCCGATCATAGGTCAGGCCACCACGGATATCGACCGTGGTGTACTCAGGCATCAGGATGCGCGGACGGGTCGCGTTCGCGGCGTTCGTCACGAAGGTGCTGGCGCGATCGCCGAGATAGATGGCGGTGAGGCCCAGGGTGCCTTCGAGCGAGTCGGACAGCTCGAACGTCTGCTGTACGTTGATGTTACCCGCGACTTTTGCCGAGAATGGCAGGCGATCACCCGCTAGCCCCCTCAGCCCGGTAGCACCGGCAAGCGTCGGCAGATCCTGGGTCAGGGTCGCATCGGTAAACGTCAGGGTCGCATCGATGGCCATGCCCCGCCAGGGCGTGAGGTTCGCCGCGAATTCCAGGCCCCGGCTGCGTGCCTTGCTGCCATTGGCGAGGAAAGTGAGCGAACTGATCGAGTCGGTGCCCTGCAGCTGGATATTCTTCCAGTCGATCTGGAACAGCGCGGCATCAAGCGTCAGGACGCCGGGAATAACCTTACCCTTGAAGCCGAATTCATAGTTCACGACCGTATCCGAGCCGAAGGACCGCGGCACGGATGGCGGCGCCGCGATGTTCGGGCCGCCCGGACGATAGCCGCTCGCGACGCGGATATAGGCGATGATGTCGCGTGAGAAGTGATAGCTCGGCGAGATCAGCCAGGTGAAGGCATTGTCGCTCGAATCGGCGATCGTCGTGCCCGAACCAAAGACCGGGGCGGTCTGCGGCGAAGTGTCGAGGGTCGACTCGTTATGCTGCTTGTTATGCGCATAACGGCCGCCGACCTGAACATCGAGCTTGTCGGTCGCGTGCCAGGTGAGATCGGCGAAGCCCGCATATTCGCGATAGGTGCCGGGACCGGTGCCGATATAGGGCGTCGCATCGAGGCTGCCCGTCGCGATCAGCGTCTGGTTGGTCGCGGCATGTTCGACGGTGTAGAAACCGCCGACGAGCCAGCTGAAACTGGTGCCGGAATCGCCGCCGAGACGCAGTTCCTGCGAGAATTTATGCGTCTGGTCGGCATTGGCGATCTGCACGGTCGGAGCCGTCAGCAAACCATAGCGCGACTTCAACAGGTTGCCGAAGACCTTGCTCACATCGCTGGTGATAACATTGTCCGCACGGCTCCACGCGCTGATCGAGGTGATCGTCACGCCACCCAGTTCGAGCTCGCCGCGCGCCGAATAGAGCTGGAACTTCGAGTTGTTGATCGAGTCGAGCGAGTCGATCGTCAGGTCGCCATAGACCGGCTTGAACGTGGTCACCACGGTATTGGGATTCGCCGGGGTGCTCGGAATACAGGCGGCGCAGACCGGAACACCGCCCGCGGTGATCGCCAGATCGCTGTTCATCGCGTCCTGCTTCTGATGAAGCGCCGACAATATGATTCGGAAATTATCGGCCGGTTTGATCAGCGCCGCGCCGCGGAAGCCCCAGACATCACGCGTGTTGACGTCCTTCTTCTTCAGCGCGGCGGCATTGGCGTTGTCCAGATAGGGTGCGTCTTCACGCTTGAAGCCGCTGCCCGCGATCGCCAGCCAGTCGGTGACCGGGATGTTGACAGAGCCGCGCGCCGCATAGCCGGTGCCGCCATGCGCGATGGTGGTGCCGCCGAGCTCGATGCGGCCCGAGAACGCGTTGGTGTCGGGTTCCTTGAGCACATATTTGATCAGGCCGCCAAGGCTCGACGCGCCATAGAGCGTGCCCTGTGGGCCGCGCAGCACTTCGACCCGGCTGACCGCGCTGGCATCGAAATCGGGAAGCGGCGGCTGGCCGGTGCCGGTGGTGCCGCCGAACTGGATGTCGTCGACGAGCAGCGCGACGGTCGGCGCGGTCGCGCCGCCGGTGGTGACACCGCGCAGCGCCAGGCCCGACACGCGCTGGTTCGAATATTGGAGCCCCGGCACGCGGTCGAAATATTCCGACAGGCGATTGATGTTCTGCGAGGTCAGCGTGTCCGCCGAGATCGCGGAGATGGCGACCGGTACGTCGATCAGACGCTCGGCGCGCTTCTGCGCGGTGACGATGATATCGCCGGCCGAACTGTCGTCGGCGGGCGGCGCTTCCTGGGCAGTCGCCGGCATCGACACTGCCAGCGCGATGACTGCCGCCGAGATGGAGATCGTGTGTTTCACATTTTTCATTCTTCGTACCCCCTGTATCCGCGGATCGGGGTCCCCGGCGGGACCATCGACATCCGGTTCCGAAACCTCTTGTGCAGCCCACCCGAAACGCGATTGTCATCGTCGCTTCCGGCGAACATCCCTCATCAAGACATCCGCAGATTACCCGTGCACCGCCGTCATATTTATTCTGATTCGAGGCCGACGGGCGGCTTCGTGCATAAACTTTCGCTGATTACGACCGAGTTGGATCAAGTTTGCCCGACCGCGCCAGCGCCTGCTCAGGCCGGTCAATTCGCGCCGACGGCCTGGGGCTGCCGGACATAAGCGCGCAGGCCCTCCTCCAAGCCGCGCAAGCCAGCGTCCAGCTTGTCGTCCTCCTGGCAGAAGCCGATCCGGACATAACCCGGCGCACCGAAATATTCGCCCGGCGCAACGATCACGCCCGACCGTGCGATCAGCCATTCAGAAAAGGCGCGGGTGTCCGCGACGCCGGGCAGCGACGGAAAGCAGATGCAGCCGTCCTGGGGCAGTACGCCGGCCATCAGCCCCTCGGCGACCATGCCATCGAACCACGACTGGAAATGCGGACGGCACTGCGCGACATAGTCGCGTGAATGCTGATCGAAGGCGCTGCTGTCCGCCAGCACATGCGCAGCAACGGCGTGCGACAGCGTCGACATGCCGAATTCGATGCGGCCATTCAGCTGGCGAAGCCGCTCCATCACATCCATCGCGCCGACGATCCAGCCGCAGCGCAATACGCCCAGACCGTAGATCTTGGTGAGGCTCGAAAGGCTGATGACCGCCGGCGACAGCGCGGCTGCCGCCTGGGGGCGTCGCTGCTCCGGGGTGTAATCGCGATAGACTTCGTCGACCACGAGCAGGACGCCGCGCCGTTCGGCCAGCGCCGCCAGCGCGCGCATTATATCCTCGGAAATCGCCATGCCCGATGGATTGTGCAGATCGGACAGCACGATCAGCCGGGTGTCGGGCCGCAGCCTGGCCTCGACCTCGGCTACATCGATGACGAAGCGGTCGCCACAGCGCTGGAAGGTGTCGACCACCGCCCCCGACGCTTCGGCAAGGTGACGGAACAGGTCGAAGCCCGGCGTCTCGACCAGGACATGGTCGCCCGGACGGACGAAGGCACGGTAGATCAGCGAGAGCCCGCCGGTGGCGCCGGTCGTGCACAGCACCTGGTCGCGCTCGACCGCATAGCGTTCAGCCAGCATGTCGCGTACGAAAGGATTGCCGTCGCCAAAGGCACTGACATAATAGCGTGAGAAGGACGGCTCGACCGCTGCCAGCACGGTGGTGCGCAGTAATTCGCGCGGCTCGGGCACCGAGCTTTCGAACAGGCTGACCGTTTGCCCGTCATGGGCGCGGGCCTTGGCGAGGGCGCCGCGGACCCATTGCGCATAGCTTCCATCTTCGGGAAGTGTCGTCACCGACGCCGGCATATTTTCTTCTCCAGACATGGCGTCCTCTCTACCGGCGGCAACGGGCACTAATTATTCTATCTCGGACGGCTGGGTCGCCATTCCGCATAATTTGATCGCTTATTCGGCCAAATCGCGCTTGGTATTGCCCGAACCGCCCTTGCGGCCTTTCAGGAACCAATAGGCCAGGCCGATGATCAGCCAGCCACCGACCAGCAGATAGGGGCGCGGGTCGGCCTCGATCCCGAATACCCCGACCAGCAGCGCGCAGACCATGCCGACATAGCCCAGCACCACGACCGCGCCGCGCGACAGCGGGATCGTCGCGCGGGCGTGAATGTCGGGATGGCGCCGCGCCACGACGGTCGCCGAATAGGAACAGGCCATATATTTCAGCATCGTCGGAATATTGACCGCGAGCAGCAGGAAGATGAGGCTCGGCGGCAGCAACAGGCCGAACATCGCGCAGACATAGCCGAACAGGATCGCCCCGTGCGGTGTGCCGAAGCGCGGATGCACTGCGCCGATCGCGCGCGGCAGCACACCGTTGCGGCCCATGGCGAACAGGCTGCGCGAGAAGGTGAGCGCCGCCGCGTTCATCGACTTGATGATCGAGAAGAAGGCCGCCCCGACGATCAGCGGGATAGCCAGGTCGCCCAGTACGACCTTCGATGCGTCGAGCAGCGGCGCCTGGCTCGCGGCAAGCTTTTCCGGCCCGACCAGCCCAAGCGCGGTGACGGCGACAAGGCCGTAGACGATGGCGGTCAGGCCGATTGCCAGCGCGATGCCCAGCGGCACGTTGCGCCGCGCGTCGCGCACCTCTTCGCCGATCTCGACGGCGGACTCGATGCCCAGGAACAGGCTGATCATCAGCGGTACGACCGCGAGGATCGCCAGCAGCGGCGTATCGAGCGGATTGCCGACCAGCGCGGCATCGAAATGCGGCAGACCGGTCGCGACGAAGATCGTGAGGATGATCAGCAGCAGCGCCATCAATTGCGTCTGCACCTTCGCCGCTATCGACACCCCGACATAGTTGAGCGCGAAGATCGCCGTGATCGCCACCGCCATGACGGGCTTTACCGGCAGGGGAACGACCATGGCGAGATAGCTGACCATCACTTGTGACAGGATGGTCAGCGCGCCGACATTGGAGATGATCCGCAGCCAGGCGATGATGAAGCCGACGCCGGGATGGATGAATCGGGTCGGCCATTCATAGGACGCCCCCGAGACCGGCAGCGCCGACCCGAGATAGGCATAGACCGCCGCGAACACGAGCATCGGCAGCGCCGCCACGCCGATCGCGGCGAGCAGGCCCGACCCGGCGACCTGCGCGGTCGGCTGGAGAATCGAGAAGATCGAGACGCCGATCGCGGTGCCGGCGCCGAAGGTGACGACACCGACCAGCCCGACGCTCTTGCGCAGGGTGGCGCGTTCGATCGCGACGCTCACTTGCCGCCGCCGACAAAGGCGCGGATGTCGCGGATCAGCGCGGCGCGCGCCTCGGCGCCGAGATAGGGCATATGCCCCGACGGATAGACGTGGAAGCTGGTGGCGCCCAGCGGCACCCCGGCATGGGTCAGCGTATATTCGGCAGTGCCGAGCGGCGTGACGAGGTCGTAATAACCAGTGCCGACCATCAGCCGCATCGCCGGGTTGCGGTTCATCGCCGCGGCCAGATCCACCGCGAAATTCCGGCCCAGCGGCACGGCCGGGCCAGAGCCATAATCCCAGCGTGCGTTAACGTCGCGAAAGGCGATCGGCTGATAGGGCGTGTCGAGATCGACCTTGAGCGTCGTCGCGGCATAGTCGTTCCAGGCCGTGGCGAAGCCCGGAACATATTGTCCCATCGCCGGATCGTCGGCGACCGGATCGCTGCCCGCCCCCTGCAACGGCAGCACGAAGCGCGCGTCATAGAGGCCGACCCGCTGGCCACGATCGGCAAGCAGCAGCTTTGCGAAGGCCGCGCCCGAGATCCGCAGGTCGCTGGCAAGGATGTCCCTTTCGGATATGCCGATCAGCGCCGACATCTGGCGTGCGACCTCGGCCTTGCGATCGGCGGGCAGCCGTGACCCGGCGTAGAGCGCGGGCAGATAGCTCGCATCGATGAACCGCCTGGCCGCCTCGGCCTGTGCTTGCGCGGTGCAGCCGGCCGCGACCTTGCCGAAATAGCAGGCGGTCGCGGCCTGTGATGGCAGCAGGCCCAGATAGGCGCGATCATCGCCCTCGGTACCGCGCCCCATGTCCAGTGCCTGGCCGAGCAGGATCACGCCGTTGAGAGTCAGGCCGTCCATCCCGCCGGTCTGGGTCGGGCCGCCCACCATCAGCTTCGCCATCACCGCCGCGCGGATCGTGCCATAGCTTTCGGAGATCAGGTATCGGGGTGCGTTAAGCCGGCCGTGGCGGCGCAGCCATTGCTGCATCACATCGACCATCGCCTGCGCATCCTGCTGCGTGCCGTAGAATTGCTCGGCCTTTCCGTCCGGCAGAATCCGGCTGTAGCCGGTGCCCGGCGGATCGATCAGGACGATGTCGGCGACGTCGAGCGGGCTGTCGGGATTGGCGACGGTGGCGAAAGGAGCGACCGTGCGCGCGCTGGCTGGATCGTCGAAATCGACGCGGCGCGGGCCCATAAGCCCCATGTGCAGCCAGATCGAGGCGGAACCGGGGCCCCCGTTGAAGGCGAAGATCACTGGGCGCGCGAGGGGCGCCTTCACGTCGCTGCGGATATAGCTGGTGAGGAAGATGCTCGCGCCGGGCAGCAGATATTCTTCCACCGCCGCCGCATAGCGAAGCCGAACCCCACCGAAGCTGCCCTGGCCTTCCGATCGGAAGATGCGCGGCTGCGGCGTTTCGCGCGCGGCCGGCGCGGGGGCCGCGAGGGCCGGACCGGCGAATAGCACAGCGAACGCCAGCCCCAGGCCGATCAGTGCACGATCAATCCTCATCGACATGCTCTCCATATCCGAAGCCGACCGCGTTGCCGCCGCCGTCGCGCTCGGCGACCTTGGCGGCCGCGCGGATGGTGGGCGCGGTGGTGAACGGCGTAATGCCCAGCGCGCTGTAGATCTCCGACGGGAAATAGATCGTCCCGCCCCGGATCACCATGCGCGGGCGCCGGATCGCGGTGATGTCCCTGGTTGGATCGCCCGGCACCAGCACGAAGTCGGCCAGCTTGCCCTGCGCGATACTACCCAGCCGGTCGGTCCGGCCGAAGAATTCCTCAGCCCCCAGCGTGCCGGCACGTAGCGCTTCGGCCGGGGTAAGGCCCGCCTTCACATAGAGCTCGATCTCGCGCTGGACCGAAAAGCCCGTCGCGTCGTCGGTGCCCGGCAACAGGCGGATGCCAGCCCTGTGGAGCATGCCGACCGTCTCGAGCATCTTGTCATAGCCCGACTGATAGGCGGCCTCTTGCGCCTTGTTGGCGATCGTCACGAACGACCGTTTGCGGTAACGCTGAAAGCCGATCGGCATGTGCGACAGGAAATCCTCCTGCCCCATCGGCACCTGCCCCGCCCGGCTCATCATCAGTTGCTCGAGGATCACCACCGTGGTGTCGAGCGCAACGCCGCGCTGCTTCATCAGCCGCACCGTCTTCTGCACGGCTTCCGAATTCAGATCGAGCGATCCCGCGCGCGACATCGCGGTCAGGCGCAGCGGCGTGCGGCTGTCCTCTTCGGGCCGCAATATCCAGCCAAGCATCAACTGGTTGAGATGGGCGATCGAGTCATAGCCGTCAGCGATCACCCGGTCGGGCGTGTCGAAGGCGGGGACATGGCCGGTCACCCTCAGGCCGAGCCGGTGCGCTTCGGCGGCGATCGGCTTCACCCAGTCAGGGTTCATCGAATTGTAGATCTTGATCTCGGCATAGCCGCGATCGGCGTACCAGCGGACATCCTTCAGCGCTTCGTCGATCGAGGATGGGATGAAGCCGTAGCGCGCCGAATAGGCGCTGCGTCCTTCGATGAAGCCATTCGGTACGATGCGCGGCCACGCCACCTGTCCGCTGTCGATCTGCGATAGCAGGTTCTGCAGGAAGCCATTGTCGTTGCCCATGTCGCGGGTCGCGGTGACGCCGGCAGCGAGATACATCAGGCCCGAAGGCAGGGTGGCATGCGAGTGCATGTCGTGCAGGCCCGGATAGACGGTGCCGCCCTCGCCATCGATCAGCACTTCGTCCTTTGGTGCCGGCAGCCTGTCGTCAGCGATAACCTGGGTGATCGTGTCGCGCATAACGACGACCGTCGATAGCGGTGACAGCCTGCCCGTCTCCGGATCGAAGATGCGGACGTTGCGGATACGGACCGGCGCATCGAAGCGGTGAGCGAGTTTGCGCTGCAGATCGAGCGCGCGGCCGGTCTCCAGCTCACCGCCGAGCCGGGCAAGCATCGGCACCGATGCCTCATAGCTCTCGCGGATCGTGATGCCGTCGGCCGCCGGGCCGAACAGCGCAAACAGCTTCTGGTCCTTGTCGAGGAGCAGATAACTGGGGTTGAGCTGCACGCCGGTCAGCCGCCAGGCGGTAACCTTGGTCGCGGCGGCGCCTTCGCCCAGAGTGAGCATCTGCAGCTTCTCAAGCGAGATTTTGCCCGATGGCAGCACCGCAATGCTGTGATCGGGCTGCGCCAGTGCGGCCTGGGCATAGACCCAGATCGCATAGGGGCTGTCGTCATTGACGACATAGAGCGGCGGGCGCTTCGCCTTGGCGCTGCCCGTATCGGCCTGGCTGGTCCATTGTGCGCGGCCGGCCGACCAGCGGTAGCTTTCGTCGACGGTGCCACCCATCAGCGACGTGCCCTTGATCGTCCAGGCGATCGGAACGCCGCCTTCGCCAAAAGTCAGGTCTTCGCGATGCTTCGGGCCGCGGCCATTATTGTCGACCCGATAGTCGATCACCGCGTGATCGCCCTCGGTCTCGACGACGACCGTGCCGACCTTCTCACCATTGGACAGGATCGACAGTCTTTCGGTCGCCGCGAAAGCAGATGCCGACACACTGAGCAGCAGCGAGGCGACGAGACTCTTGAGGAGGAGTTTCTTCACGCGATGATGCCTTTCGAGGCGGCGCGAGCATGGAGATACGCCACGGCGGCGAGATCCTGCACGACATGGCCAAGCGATTTGTAGATCGTGATCTGATCCAGCCTTTCGCGCCCGACGAGCGTGCTGGCATGAACCTCGCCGATCTCGCCGACGACATGGTCGTCACCGACCAGACCCGCGTCGCGCGCGACCGCCAGTTCGGCCGCCTGGGCGAGCACACCGGGCCGATAGTCGGCGATGTAGCGGCCGGCCGCGACCAGCGCGCTGTCGACCTCGACCGGGCCGAGGAAGCTCGACCCGACAAGATTCACATGGGTGCCGTCGCGGACCCAGGACCGGAACAGAATGGGCTCCGCCGATCCGCTGACAGTGCAGATCACGTCGGCCTCGGCGGCGGCTCGCTCGCCATCGGTCATGGCCTCGATGGTCAGCCCGAGCTCGGCCGACAGCCGCGCCGCGAGCGCAGTCGAAGTGTCGATCGATCGGCTCCACAGCAGGATGCGGTCAAAGGCACGGACATGGCGCAGCGCGCGGATATGGGTTTCGGCCTGGATGCCCGCGCCGAAGATCGCCAATGTCCTGGCCTCGGGCCGGGCCAGCGCATCGGTCGCCGCCGCCGTCGCGCAAGCCGTGCGGATGCTGGTCACGGTTTCGGCGTCGGCGATGCATGTGATCTCACCAGTGCCGGCCGCAAAGGCCACCACCACGCCGCGATGCCGCGATCGGCCGGGCCGCACAGGATCCTCGGCGACGCTGACCAGCTTGGCGCCGAAGCTGTCGATCGCCGCCAGATCGCCCGGCATCACGCCGAACAGCATGTTGTCGGCGATCTTCACGATCTGGCGCAGCGGCTGCGCCTTGCCGCTTTCGGACAAGGCCTGCATCGCGCAGCGCATCGCCGCGATGCAACCCGGATAGTCGAGCAGATGTTCGACTTGCGCGGCGTCGTAAAAG
Organism: Sphingomonas sp. So64.6b; assembly: GCF_014171475.1. NCBI lineage: Bacteria > Pseudomonadati > Pseudomonadota > Alphaproteobacteria > Sphingomonadales > Sphingomonadaceae > Sphingomonas > Sphingomonas sp. So64.6b. The sequence continues at coordinate 4,522,756 of NZ_CP048817.1, read as the reverse complement.
GCGATCGTCATTCCGGCGCCCCGATCAGCGGACCAGGCTTCGGATATCGTCGCCGATCGCCCTGGCCGTCGTCGCCACCGAATAGCCGGTATGGCCGCCGTCATAGTAGCGCAGCGTCACGCGGGCAGGATCCCAGCCCGACTGAGTTGCCAGCAGTTCGGCCGCGCCCATCGTCGTTTGGGTGTCGTAGATGCCGTTACCGACGAGCAGACGGAAGCCCGGATTGAGCTTCATCATCTTGCCGATACCCTTGTAATAAGGCCAGTCGCCGAACGGGCTCTTGGCGTCGCCCCAACCCCAGTCTTCCAGGCTCGCAATCTCCACGGCCGGAACATAGGGATCCGTCCAGTCGACCTTGAGATCGTCGCGAATATAGCTGGGGAAGAATTTCTGCACGCCCTGCGTCAGGACATCGGACGGATCGGGCGCATTGCCCTTGTCGGTAATCGGCGCAGTGTAGCGCGCATCGGCACGGCCGAGCAGCAGACCCTGGTCCTTGAGCAGTTCGACCCGGTAGCGTTCCTTGGTGATCTTGAGATCATTCGCTAGATACCAGTCTGCCGGAACGCCACTGAGCTCGGCGAGCCGCGCGGCGACCCGCCGCTTGTCGGCATCCGACGCGGCGCTACCCTGGTAAAGGACGGTCAGATAGTCGCCCTTGGCGAAGCTGCGCGCTTCGGCGAGGAACGCGTCGAGCGAGCGCCCCCTCCGATCGGCCTTACCATGATACCAGCCGATCGCGGCGATTGTCGGCAGCGAGGCGATGTAGCTGGTGATGTTGGCCGGCCGCTGCGAATATTCGATGATGTTGGCGGCCTGCCCATAGAGGAAAATACCCGCAAGCGGCAGCGGATCGGGGCCGTCGGCCAGCTGGCCCGCAATCTCAGCCGCGCGATTGGTGCCGTAGCTTTCGCCGGTGAGATAGACAGGGGCGCCCTCGCGGCCGTGCTTCTTCAGCCAGGCGCGGATGAAGGCGGCGAACTGGCGCGCATCGGCCTGCACGGAGAAATAGATTTTCGGATCGGTGCCCGGCGTGGCGCGGCTGAAGCCGGTCGAAGCGGGGTCGACGAAAACCAGGTCGACCGCATCGAGCGGGGAATAAAGATTGTCGACCAGCTTGAAGGTCGACGGGTCGGCCTTGACCTCATCCGGATAGGCGACCCGTTTCGGCCCGATACCGCCGATGTGCAGATATTGGGAGGAGACGATCGGTCCGCCGTTGAACAGGAACATCACTGGCCGGCGCGCGGGATCGGCCTTGTCGCGCGTATAGGCGAAGCTGACGATCCGCGCGCCTTCGCCATCGGGGTCGGTCGAGACCGGCAGTCCTTCGACCGTTGCGGTATAGGCGATGTTCCGGCCGCCGAACTGCCCCATATGGTGCGTGACGACGGCGGGGTGATCAATCTGGTCGTGGACCGCTACCGGTGCGGCCGGCTGCGCCCAAGCCGGGCAGGAAAGCGTGATGGCCAGCACAGCGCACGACAGCAAACGGGTAAAGGCGGACTTCAACGTCATGCAGGATCAGCCTCCGATCCTCGCACCTTAGGGCCGGCCCAGTGAAATGATTATGCGAACTTTGGGGTCAGCGCCCCGGAGGTTGCATAAAATTTTCTCAGACCGTCCCGATACACTCGGTATTTCGCGGGTATGTTTAGTCGCGGATTGCTCGAAGAGCCGGTAAAGTTATGTTGCACCGGCGTGCCTAGCCATCGCAACGCGCCCGACAGGAATATCGCCCATGACCGACCCGCTCACTTCGATCGATCTAAAGATCCTCGAGCAGCTGCAAAAGGACGCCTCGCTCTCGACGAGTGAGCTCGCCGAGCGTGTCGGCCTCTCGCAGTCGCCCTGCTGGCGCCGGCTGCAGCGACTGCGCGAGGAAGGCTATATTGTCGGCCAGGTCGCGCTGCTCGACCGCACGAAATTCGGTGAAAGCCTTTACATCTTCGCCACCTTGAAAATGGTGACGCTGAGCGATGAACAGCGCGCCGAATTCAACCGCAGGATCGAGACGACGCCCGAGGTGATGGAATGCCACACCATTTTCGGTGAACGCGACATCATCTTGAAGATCATCGCGGAATCGCTGGAATGGTATCAGCGGTTCATCTTTCGGGTAATCCTTAAACTCCCAGGGGTTCAGGACGTGCAATCGACGGTGACATTGACCGAGATCAAGCGAACAACGGCGATCCCGGTGCGCAAAAGCCGGTACTAAACGCATAGTATAGCGCCCATTGCCAGTGCGTAACGCAAACCGATCGCCCGCGCGAAGCACCATGCAGCGCCCCGTCTTGCATCTGCCAGCGACTCGTCGCCATAATAGATCGGAGCGCTAGCCCGGAGGGATCAGCTGCGACGTGAAGCGATCAACCGACTATCCTTTAGAGTCCCGACCGATGATCGGCTTTTCCGACGATTATCCCGCCGGCTTCGTCGATCCTTCGCACAGCCATGCTCAGTCGCAGCTTTCTTATTCCGCTTGGGGCACCATCTCGATCATCACCGAATCGAGCAGTTTCGTGCTCCCACCGCACCGCGCGATCTGGATTCCGGCTGGAACCATGCACGAGTTGCACTGTCGAGCCGACGTATCGACCTATACGCTATACATCGATCCAGCGATTGGCCGTCAACCGGGTCAATGCCGGGTGTTTGAGGTGTCCGATCTGGTCCGCGCACTGATCTTCGAGGTTGGGCGTTTCCCGGTAGGATATGACATCGACGGGCGTGAAGGACGGATCGCTCAATTGTTGCTCGATGAGGTCGAGCGCATGCCCGGCATTCCGAGCGAAATCGCGATGCCGCGCGACCGCCGCCTGTTGCGCGTGTGTCGGGCGTTGATCGACGATCCGGCCGATCAGCGCAATATCGACGATTGGGCGAACGTCGCCGGTATGGGCCGACGAACCTTTACGCGGCTGTTCAAGGACCAGACCGGGGCCGGCTTCGCGGCATGGCGGCAACAGGTTCGATTGATGGCGGCGCTGTCGCGACTGGCGCTCGGACAGCCGATCACGACCGTTGCGTTCGATGTCGGTTATGAAAGTGCGAGCGCATTTACCGCAATGTTTCATCGCGCCTTTGGCCAGCCCCCCTCCGCTTACTTGAGCAAGCCCGGTCGGAGCGGACGCGACGGCAGCAGCATCGCGGCCTGATCGCACAAGCCTTGTACCCGATGTCGATACCGAGATGCAGTTCCTTCGCCTATCACCATCGAACATGACGGACGTGCCGAATCCCACACAGAAACCACGCCGCGCGGTGGCTCGCGCGACATGAGCCAAGCATCGCGCCGGACGCTCTGGACCACGATCCATCGATATATCGGCTTGTCGATCATGCTGTTCCTGCTGATCGCCGCGGTTTCCGGTTGCATATTGTGCTTCGCCCCTCAACTTGACCGCGCACTCAATCGCGATTTGTTCGTCGTCGACGGTGCCTCCAGCGCTAGTGATCCCCTCGCGAAAATAGAGCGGCTAAGCGCGGCGCGCCCCGATCTGCAAATCGTCGGATTCCCCCTGAACAATTTGCCCGGCGCGACCATACCAGTTGAGGTGATGGCGACACCGGGTGGTACGGCGCCAGGCTTCGACCAGGTCTTTCTTGACCCTGCGAATGGTCATATTGTCGGCGTGCGCGAGAAACGTGCCGGCTGGGACCGTCGGCATATCGTCGAGGGGATTGCGCAATTCCATTTCACGCTCCTGGCAGGCGATGCTGGCCGGTGGTTTATGGGTGTGATGGCGCTCGCCTGGCTGGTCGGTAATCTCGTCGGCGTTTATCTCACCTGGCCGCGCAAACGGCCCTATCTGAAAAACTGGCGCCGCATGTGGCGATTCAGCCTGAAGAGCGTGCTCGGCCGGCTAATGCTCGATATCCACCGCTCGACCGGGCTGTGGTTGCTGATCGGGGTGACCGCGCTGGCCTACACGTCGGTCTGCCTGAACTTCTATGCCGAGGCGTACGAACCGACGGTGATCCGGATCGCACCGTTGAAGCGCAGTCTGTTCGACCGACCGGCCCCTTTTCCAAACGGCACCCGACCCGCGCTGACGTTTCGTGAAGCGGTGGCACTCGGCAAGCGCCAGGTCGCGCGCGACGGTCTGAAATGGAAGCCAGCGACGATGCTCTACCGGCCGGACTGGAACCTCTACGGTATGACGCTCACCAATGATGGCACGCTCAATTACCGCGCGCTGGGTCCGATCTATTATTATTTCGACGCGCGTGGCGGTGCGCTGGCGCACGTAGTCAATCCCTATGACGACAGCGCGGGGCTGGTGATGATCCGCATGCTCTACCCGCTGCACAGTGGTCAGATCGGCGGCTGGCCGACGATCGCGATTGTCTTTCTGCTCGGGCTTGCGACGATCGAGATGATCGTCACCGGCTTCTATGTGTGGTGGAAAAAACGCGCCTCGCGTCTCGCCGCCGAGCGGTCTGCCGCCAAACGCGCCGCCATTACCAAGGGAATTTGAGCCACCGTGACCACCGAACTCGATCCTGATATCGCCCGCTTCCGGGCGGAGACCAATGCCGGTTACGCGGAATTCTCCGGCGGCGCCTATGCCGATGTGGCCGCGCGGCGGGCGGTTGCCGAACGCGTGCGCGAGCGCTGGGCGCGGGGAGGACCGACGATGGCGGCGACCGAGACGTTGACCGCGGGATCGGCCGGCGTCACGGTGCGCATCCATCGGCCTACCAACGACCAAGGCCTGCCCGTGCTGGTCTACCTGCACGGCGGCGGGTGGGTGCTGTTCAGCCTCGATTCGCATGATCGGCTGATGCGCGAATATGCCGCGCGCAGCGGCTGCGCGGTGGTCGGAGTGGACTATAGCCGCTCACCGGAGGTGCGCTTCCCCACCGCACTGGACGAGATTGGCGCGGTTTGCGCCTGGCTACGTCGCCACGGTGCTGCCCATGGGCTGGATTCTGCGCGTATCGCGATCGGCGGCGATTCCGCCGGCGGAAATCTGGCCCTGTCGAGCGCGATCCGGCAGCGCGATTCCGGAACCGGGCTGGATGGCCTGCTGCTCAACTATGGCGCGTTTGATACCGCCAGGCGTGACTCGCACAGCCGGTACGACGGCGACGGGTTCATGCTGACCTGTGATGAAATGATCGATTTCTGGGACAATTATCTTGGGACCGTGCCGGGTGCGGCGGAGCATCCGCTTGCCCGTCCCATGCTGGCCGAGCTTGCCGGCCTCCCGCCCGCTTTTCTTTGCATCGCCGAATGCGACATCCTCGCCGACGAGAACCGGGCCATGGCGACGCGGCTTAGAGAAGCGGGCGTCGCAGTGGATGAACGAATTTATCGCGGTGCGTCGCACAGCTTCCTCGAAGCGGTCGATATTTCGGCGCTGGCCGATCGCGCGATCGAAGACGGCGCGGCTTGGCTCGCCCGGACGCTGGGGCGATGACCGATCCGTTCGGCCAGGTCAGCTGCGCGGAGGTCGTGCGGCTTGTCGCCGCCAATCCGCTCGCCTGGCTGATGGCGGACGGCGACCCGGCGGCGGCGACGCCGATGCCGCTGCTGCTGGAGACGGACGCGGACGGAGCACCGCGATCCCTGCTTGGCCATTTGCCGCGTGCACACCCGCTGGTACCCGCCTTTACCGCCGATCCCAACGGGTCGTTCCTGTTCAACGGCCCGGCTGGATATATCACGCCGGGGTGGATCGCGAACAAGGATTGGGCACCGACCTGGAACTTCGCGGTCGTCGCGGTCCGCGGCACGGTCGCGTTCGACGATGCGCTTACAGGAGAGGCGCTCGAGCGGCTGGTCGCGCATATGGAAACCGGCCGGATCGAACCCTGGACGGTGGCTGCGATGGGTGACCGCTATGAAAAGCTTGCGGCGCGGGTAGTCGGTTTTCGCGTGACGATCGAGTCCTGCCGCGCGCGCTTCAAGTTGGGACAGGACGAGGACCCGGCCAACTTCGCCACGATCATCGACGGGCTCGGCGACGCGCAACTCGCACGGCTGATGACGGCAACACGCAAGAGCTATCGCGCTTCCTGACGCCGCACTTTCGAGTGGTGGCGGCCATAGCCCAGATAGATCAGGCCGCCGACTGACAGATAGACCAGCAAGATTGTCGCAGGAATCCATTCGCCGCCAATCGCCTTACCGATGATGTCGGCCAGCACCGGGCCCATCATCACGAGGCAGAACAGGATTGCGAGCACCGGCACGACGCCGATCCACACACCACGAACCCGGATGCCGCCGAGCGGCACGCTGAACGGCCGCGGGAGAGCCGGCTCGCTGGTGCGCAGCCACATCACGCACACGGCCACTGTCGTGAACACGCACGCGGTACCAAGGCTGACCAGATCGGCGAGCAACGAGATCGGCAGCAGCGCGGCCGCGACGGCGGAGATCGCCGCGACCAGGATCGTGCCGTTGGCGGGCGTGCTGAAGCGCGGATGGATGCGCGCATAGGCCGGGGGCAGCAACCCATCAACCGCCACCGCGTGGAGAATGCGGGACTGGCCATAAGTATTGACCAGCAACACTGAGCCGAGCCCGGTCAAGGCCCCGACCTTGATCACGATCGCCGCCACCGGCATGCCGATCGCGCCGACCGCAACGGCGATCGGATCGGCGACGTTGAGCGACCGGAACGGCACCAGGCCGGTCAAGACGAGGGCGACGGCACCGTAAATGATCGTGCTGACGAGCAGCGCGCCGAGAATGCCGATCGGGATGTCACGCTGCGGCTTGCGCGCTTCCGATGCTGCCGTCGCCACCGCTTCGAATCCGAGATAGGCGAAGAACAGGATCGATGCGGCGCGGAAGATACCGGGGACGCCATAGCGGAAACCGCCCTCGCTCGGCGGGATGAACGGTGTCCAGTTCGCGACATCGACATGCCGCGACCCGACGAGCACGAAGCCGGCGAGGACCGCGATCTTGACCGTGACGAGGAACGTGTTGACCGCCGCGGAATGGGAAATGCCGCGGATCAACACAGCGGTGGCGATCGCCAGCGCCGCCGGCGCGACGAGGTTGATCGTCGGTGCGAAGGTGAAGTGCATGCCCGCTGGCGTGATCTCGCCGCGGATGGTCGAACTGGTCAGCACTGCCGGCAGATGCACGCCAAAATCGCCGAGCAGACTGCCGAGATACCCGGCGAACCCCACCGCAAGCGCCGATCCGGCCAGGCCGAATTCGAGCATCAGCATCCAGGCCAGCGCCCAGGCGACGCCTTCGCCCAGCGCGGCATAGGCATAGGTATAGGACGCGCCGGATACCGGGAGAACGGAGGAGAGTTCGGCATAGCACAAACCGGTGAAGGCGCAGGCGAGTCCGGCGATCGCGAACGAGATCACCACTGCGGGTCCGGCATAATTGGCCGCCGCCGTGCCGGTCATGACATAGACGCCGGCGCCGATGATGCAGCCGATTCCAATCAGCACAAGCTGGATCGGGCCGAGCGTACGCCGCATCCCGGTCGCATTCGCCTCGGTGCGAACGGCGTCGAGCGATTTGCGCGCCCATACGCCGCGACGTTCAATAGCCATTGCCTTCGTCCCCTCAGCCATAAGCGGGGATGATACGCGCGGGGCGATCTCGCGCGCGGTCAAAAACGACCTTTTGCTGTCGCGATAGGGCCAAGCCGCGTGCGGACCCGATCGACCAAGGCTTCGGCCCGTGCGCGACAGCCGAACTGCGCTCGTTTCCCTAGTCTGCAACGGCAACAGGGAGAGCGCCATAATGTCCGCGATGTCACGCAAATGGCGGACGGTCCTGACCGGAGCGGTGCCGCTAATGGCGGTTGCGCTTGCGACGCCAGCCTGTGCGCAGGACGTGGAAGAGCCGGGGATCGTGCTCGGCGCCTCCTACATCACCGATATCTTGACCGTCGCCGATGGCGGCGTGCGGCGCGGGACGGCGTGGCTCGGCCGCGCCGATCTGACCGTGGCGATCGATGGAAGGGCGATCGGCCTTGATGGGATCGCGGTGTTTGCCGATCTGCTGGCGACCCAGCCGACCGACTTTTCCGGCCGCATTGTCGGCGACGGCCAGACCGTGAGCAATGTGCAGGCCGACAGCGCGATCCGGCCGTTCGAAGCGTGGATCGAGGCGCAGGCGAGCGAGGCGACCGCCGTGAAGGCGGGACTGATCGACCTCAACACCGAATTCGACATCCAGTCGACCGGCGCACTATTCCTGCACAGCTCCCATGGCATCGGGCCGGATTTCTCGCAAAGCGGCGCGAACGGGCCGTCGATCTTCCCATCCTCGTCCACCGCGATCGTTGTGCGGCATACACGCGGAAAGGTCCGGCTACGCGCCGGGCTATTCGACGGGATCGCGGGCAGCGTCGCCGATCCGCGCCGCAGCGCGATCCGCTTTCCAGGCTCGCGCGGCGCACTGCTGGTCGCCGAGATCGAACATCGCATCGGAAGGTCGGGCGAGGTTCAATTGGGTGCGTGGCGCTATACCGACCGCTTCGACGCGCTCGATCCCACACGCCCTCGCGTCGTCAGCCAGGGCGCCTATGCGCTGATCGAGGGGCCGCTTGGTCGCGGGATCGACGGCTGGGTGCGGGTTGGCGTCGCCGACGATCGCACCAACCCGATCGGCCTGTATCTGGGCGGCGGGATCGCGCATGGGCCGCCGCACTCGCGGATCGGCGTCGCCGTGGCGCATGCCCGCCTGGGCATGCCCGCGCGTCGCTCGCTGATCGACGGCCACGTCGCCGATCGAGCGGAGACCGCGCTCGAACTGACATGGGCGCGCCGAGTGGTGGAGGGGGTCGTCGTGCAACCGGCGGTGCAATATGTGATCAATCCGGGCTGGAACCCGGCGACCCTCAACGCGCTCGTGATCGGCGCGCGGCTGCGGTTTGCGCTGGCGATCGATTAAGGGGCGGGAAGCCATTCCCCCGCGCCGCCATCATCTGACACCGGTGGCGGTGACGGTGCGGGCCATAGCGCCGCGAGCGTATCGCCATCGAACAGCCGCCCGTCGCGCATCACCGCCTCGATCAGGCGGGCATTGCGGATGTCGGCGATCGGATCGGCGTCGAGAATGACAAGATCGGCGATCTTGCCGACCTCCAGGCTGCCCAGATCGGTCTTGCGTCCGATCGTCTCCGCTGAGCCGATCGTGGCGGCGTGAAGCGCCTCCATTGGCGTCATGCCGCCGACCACATGTGCCTCCATTTCCCAATGGAAACCGATCCCCGGCGTCTCGCCATGCGATCCGATGCCGACCAGCCCGCCGGCGCGCTGCAACGCCGCCGCATCGGCCGCGATCGCCGGAAAACGATATTCGCCGAGCGGTCGCCAGTGGCGCTGAAGCATCATCTGGTCGATCGCGAAGCGCGGCCAGAAACGCCGCAGCTTCGGATCAGAGGCCGGGTCGCCGTCGCGGGCGATCGACCAGTCCTGACCCTCGGCGCCGCCATTGGTGATTTCCAGCGTCGTGGTGTAACTGGTGCGCATCGCGGTCAGCAGACGCAGAACGTCGGACTGAAGCGGTGCCGCGACCAGCGCATGTTCGTTGCCGGCATAGCCGTCGATGATCTGGCTGAGGTCGAGCTTCATCGACAGCGCGCCCTCGGTCGTCGGCTGCAACCCCAGTTCCCGCGCGGCCTGCGCGATCCATTGCCGGACGCGACGGTTGCCGGTGCGATATTCCTTGATGTTCGCCAGCCGGTAGTCGTCGCGGTAGCGCCGCAACACGGCGCGAACATCGTCGAGCGACGAAAAACGATTGAACGAGAACAGTGCCGGTCCGGTCGATCGCAAGCGCGGGCCGATCATCGACCCGGCGTCGAGCAGATCCTGATAGGCCAGCATGTCGATCGACAGGGTCGACGGGTCGAAACTTGTCGTGACGCCGTAGGCGAGCCGCGCGCGCAGGCCCCAGTCCTGGAGCCCAAGCACCTCACGGCGCACAGTCGCGATATGATCGTGCGTGTCGATGAATCCGGGAAGGATCGTCTTGCCGGTGACGTCACGAATCTGCGTTCCTGCGGGTGCCACAATGACGCCGGCGGGACCGATCGCGGCGATGCGCCCGTTGGTGACGAGGATGTCGGACGATTCGATCACTGCATCGCCGGCGGCCATGGTCAGGGTCCGCGCGCCGCGCAGCAACAAGCTTCCCGTCGCCAGGTGGCGTGTGGCCGTCACCGTCAGCGGCCATCGTTCGTCCCGTTCCGCGAGATCGGGCGACCAGTCGGGCCGGTCGGGCGGATTGACCCTCACCTCCGACAGGCGTCGCCGATGCAGCGTCGACCCGACTGACCACAGGATCGACTTCCCGTCAGCGCTCCATTCGAAGAAATCCGCGCCACCAGCGGTCAGCCGGCGGTGCGCCTGCCCCGCATGGCTCAGGTCGACCGTGACCCCGTCGCGATCGGGCATCGCGACGAGATGGAGTTGCTGGGCGACCTGCGCGAGCAGCCATCGGCCATCGGGGCTGATGCGCACATCATCGACCGGCACCGCGCCGTCCTGAAAATACCAGCCAGGCCCTTCGACCCGCACCGCGAGTGTTCGCTTGCCGGTCGAGAGATCGACTCGGTCCAGACCGTCATCGGCGAGGATGAAGACCTGGTGTGGGTCGGACGCGAAATGCGGCCGGCTGCCAATCTTCCCCTGGGTCAGCACGCGGGAAGGTCCGCCCTGCGCGGGCAACATGACCAACTCCGCATCGCGCAACTTGCCATATTCCATGTAAAGACGGACGCGCGCCGCTTGTGCCGAGCGGACGGCGACAATTCCGGTCCCGTCCGGTGTAAAGACCGGATAGGTATAGAAGGCCGGGATATCGGTCACTCGCACCGGCGCGCCGCCTCCGTCCGCCGGCCCGGCCCAGATCGCGCCGCCCATGCGTTCGCTCCACGTCACCCAAGTCAGCCGCCGGCTATCGGCGCTCCAGCTCGGCTGAAAGGCTGGGTCGGTCGTGGCGATCTTGACCGGCTTCGACTTGCCATCGAGCGCCACCGTGTAGAGGTGCCCGAGCGCGGAGAAAGCGGCGCGGTGGCCGTCACGCGACACGGTCGGCGACTGGGCGAGACGCGCGACCACTGGTCCTCTCTCTTCGCGGATATCCTGCCGCGTCGATCCGCCCACCGCGAGATCGACCGGCGCGGTGAATGGGATCGGCTGCGGGTCGGCGCCGGTCAGCGAGATGCGCTCGATGCGGCCGCCGCGCGCGAGCAGGATCGCAGTGCCATCGGCGGTGAAGGCATAGCGCGGCAGAAGGTCCTGCCACATCGATGCCTGGACCTGGTCATGCTCGACCGGGAAGGCCACCGCGCGATCGGCGCCCGAGAGGAGATCGCGCACACGCAACTCGGTCTGCCCTTCGCGGCGCGTGGCATAGGCCAGTTGGCGCCCATCGAGCGAGAGCGCGGGGCGGAAGGACGACCCGGGGTTGAGCGCCTTGCGCGGGCCGTCCGGTTCGGCGACGATGACGGTCTCGGCACCGCTGGTAAGGTCGCGGCGAACGATCGTCCATTCGTCGACCGCGTCGAAATCGAGACCCCCGACATGCCGCGCCAAGTACAGGCTGCGGCCATCGGGCGACGCGACCGCGCCGAGGCTGCTGCGCCACCCATCGCGCGGCGAACCGGCGGCATCGCGGATCGGCACCAGCAACGCAGCCTTGCCCTTGAGATCGTAGCGCCACAGTTCGTAATTGTTGAGGTCGGGGCGGTACCGGCTGACGAACAGGCTCTCGCCGTCCGCGCTGAAGGCCGGCGACGCCATCACACTGTCGTCGTCGTTGAAGCTGATTTGACGCGGCCGCGAGCCGTCGACACGGGAAACCCAGAGATTGTCGGCGCCCGATCGGTCACTGACGAAGGCGATCGTCGCACCGTCAGGGGCGAATGTCGGCTGCGTGTCGAAAGCCATGCCACCGGTCAGGCGCGCCGCGCGCCCGCCGCTGGCGGGCATGGCATAGAGATCGCCGAGCAGGTCGAAGACGATGCGCCGCCCATCGGGCGAGCGATCGAGCGAGAGCCAGGTGCCACGGTCGGCTTCGAACTTCAGGTGCCGTGCGGGCTTCATCGGCAGCGTACCGCCCGGCGGTTGCTGCGGCGGCATGACCGGCATTGCGACGCCCGTCGTGTCGTGGATCGGCGGCTCGCCCGCCTCTTGCGCCGAGAGGGGCGCAGCGGCCAGGGCGGCAGCGAGCATCAGCCCGCCGCGCGCCATGGCACGCCGCCCCCGCCGGCTCAGAACTTGCCCGTCAGTGTCAGGAGCACCTGCCGCCCGGCACCATACACACAGCCATAAAGGCCGGCGCAGCGCGCGATATAGTTTTTGTCGGCAAGGTTCGACCCGTTCAATGCGATGCGATAACCCGGCGCATCATAATGCACGATGGCATCGAACAGGGTCGCTTCCCCGGTTTCGATATACAGCCCAGTGGACAATGCCAATGTGCCAGTGGCCGATGGCAGACCGCCGGCGCTCTTGCTGTTGTAACGCACGCCCCCGCCGAATCCGAAGCCGCCCAATGCGCCGCGCTGGAAGGTGTAATCTGCGAAGATCGACGCTTTGTGCTTAGGAGTCGTCGGCAGCGGGAAGCCGATGTCGGCGACTTTGTTCAAACTGCTTTTGATCTCGCTGTGGTTGTAGCTGTACGACCCGTTGATCGACAGTTGCTCGCGAATTCGGGCGACCAGTTCGAACTCGGCTCCGTACACCTCGACCTCGCCCCCCTGCATGCCGCCGATCGGCGTTGCGCCGACCTGGGCAACGACGAAATTCTTTTCCTTGATATCAAACGCGGCGATGGTTGCGAACAGTTTTACGTCGCTCGGGAGGCCGCGCGCGTCGAGCTTCACGCCGGCTTCGAACTGCGTTGCAAGCGTCGGGATGTACGGTTTTCCATCATCGCCTTTGCCCAGCACCGGCTCGAATGAGGTCGCATAACTGACATAAGGCGCGATGCCCGCATCGGTCACGTAATTCGCGCCGATACGATAGGTGAACTTGTGATCCTTCTGCGCGACACCGGTCGCATTGTTGGTCACCTTCACCCAGTCGTACCGGCCACTGGCCGTGACGAACAAATTACCGATATTCAACTGATCCTGCGCGTAAATGCCGGTCTGTTTCAGCTTCTGATCGTTGAATGCGAACGGGAAGCCGATACCGACATCGAAACTCTTGTCATAAATCGGGTCGAAGGCGTCAAGAAGTCCCGCGACCTTGAAGTTGAACGACGAAGCATTGGCGACCTTGCGATAATCGACGCCGAGCAGGATCTTCTGGGTTAGCGCGCCGCTGACCAGCTTCGCATCCAGCCGGTTGTCGGTGGTGAAGCTCGACACCGTTTCGGCATAGCTAAAATTATACTGCCGGAGCGTGCGATAATAAGAAGGATCGGCCGGATTGTTCGTGTTGATGAAGCCGCCGCCGCTATAGATGCCGGTCGGCGTTTCTTCGCGGTAATGGCTCCATTTGGTGTTCGAATGGAAGGTCAAGCCACCACCGAACTTGTGTTGCAAATCAAAGCCTGCGCCGGTCTGGCGGCGCTCGAACATCGTGTGCGGAGAATCGAGATTGTTAGACCGGTCGATCCTCAGTCCGGTCGGACTGGGTAGCAATGTGCCGACGGCCGGAAGGAAGCCTCCATTGCCGCCCTTGTTCTTGTCATACTGATAATAGAGCAGTCCGGTCAGCCTGGTGTTGTCGCCAAGCTTCAGCGTTGCCGTTGGCGACACCAGCAAGCGCTTGTTGCGCTGGTAATCGATGTCGCCCTTGGAATCACGGTACAACATGGTCGCACGAACATCGAGGAAACTGGTCACCGGCCCGGTCACACTGGTCGCGAACTGACCGAAATTATTGGTGCCGCCCTTGATCAAGACCTCGCCGCCAAAATGGCTCAATGCGCGGCGGCTGGTCTCGTTTAGGATGCCACCTGGAGGCGCCGCTCCGTATAGCACCGACGACGGGCCCTTGAGAATGTCGAGCGACTGAAAGGCGTAAAGATCGACGCCAACCGCGGAGATCGTGGTAGTCGCCGGCACGGCGAGGCCATCAATATATTGCTTCGGCGTGAAACCGCGTACCGTAACGAAGTCGTAGCGCGGATCGGGGCCGTAATTCTCACCGAAGACGCCAGCCGTATAGCGAACCGCCTGCTGCGCGTCGACGAAGCTCAGAAGATCGATCTGGTCGCGCGTGATGACCGAGATCGACTGCGGAGTTTCTATCAGCGGGATGTCCGATTTGCTTGCAGTCAGTGCGCCTTCAGGGACGTAGTTGCGAGCGCTTACGATGATATCGCCTTCCGCGCTTTTTGTCGTCTCGAGCGAGGCCCCCTCACCGGCCGGTGCCGGGGGAATGTCCTGTGCGACAGCGGTGCCGGAGACGAAAAGCGCCGAGCCGCCCAGAAACGCGAGCCTGATGCGGCGATTACTGGCGCTACGAGCCTGATGGAATGGCTGCATGTTATTCCCCCTTCGAAAAATGGAACGAAATCCTCGCCTGTCGCCAGTGATATGTTCTTTTTCGAGCCTAGCCTGATGCGCGCGAATGACATTTCGGATCGGGTCGCTTTCCATCGCAGGCGGGCCGCCACGAGCTTTCGATCGAAAATTACGCGGCCGGCCGGGGCGGCCGCGCAATAATTACACCATCAACCGAGCCTTGTCCCAGCACGGAGTGGTCGGTTTGCTTGAGCAAAGAACGAGCTGAACCCGTGTTGCACGACGTTGCAGAGGACGATGATATCGCGCCCTCAGTTCGGCTGCCGCGTAGTGCGCGAGCATGTCGCCCACGTGACGTACCTGTCCCATAGGACTTCCTTCCATTCCAGCGAAAGGATCGCACCATCAAACCGTGGGATCAAACACCTAGTAGAGCGCGCAGCCGATCAGCGTGAGTAGATGCCACGACGCTTGCTGAAATGCGGGCCGCAACACCGCAGCACCGTCACGCAGCCGGGTAAGATAGTCAGACCACCACTGCGCCATCCTCATCCGCTCGTCCCAATGAGTGCCGCGATGATAGGCAGCGCGGACCTTGTCCGGATCACCGTGGGCCAGCGCCCGCTCAATCGCGTCGGGATGCCAAAGCCCTGACTCGTGCAATAACGTGCTCGCGGTCGCGCGAAACCCGTCCGCCGTCATTTCGTCCTTGCCATAGCCGGGCCGCCGCAGTGCCACATTGAGCGTGTTCTCGCAGATAGGCTGGTGCGCTGTGTGCAGCGCAGGAAACAGGAACCGGCCTTCGTTGTCTAATGCCCGCAGCCTGCGCAACAACTCGAGCGACTGGCGCGACAAAGGGACGCTATGCGGGGATCTCATCTTCATACGCACGGGTGGGATGCGCCAGACAGCAGCCGCAGAATCGATCTCGTCCCATTCACCTTTGCGGAGCTCGCCGGGACGCAAAAACACATGGGGAGCCAACTGGAGCGCAATGCAGTTTTCAGGGCGGCCGTTATAACCATCGATCGCGCGCAACAATTCTCCGACCGCTGTCGGCGCAACGATCGCTGCGTGATGTTTGACCTTGGGCGATCAGCGCGCCCCGCAACACGTCCGCCGGGTTATGTTCCGCACGCAGCGTGGCGACCGCGAACCGGAAGATGCGGGACGTGAAGGCGCGCAGGCGTTGCGCGGTTTCACGATGTCCCTTGCGTTCGACTTTCTGAAGCGCGGCGAGCAGCTCTTGCGCCGTGATATCCGCGATAGGACGGTTGCCGATCGCCGGGTCCAGCAGATCGCGAAACCAGAAT
Source organism: Sphingomonas sp. So64.6b (assembly GCF_014171475.1). NCBI lineage: Bacteria > Pseudomonadati > Pseudomonadota > Alphaproteobacteria > Sphingomonadales > Sphingomonadaceae > Sphingomonas > Sphingomonas sp. So64.6b. Next base: position 4,507,023 of record NZ_CP048817.1, on the reverse strand, counting down.
GCCTTTTTGATCGTCGCCGGCGACAAGCCTTCAGCGTCCATTTTTGCGATGAATTCGCCTGCGACCATGCTGAACGTGATTGCCGCAGCGGCAGACGCATCGAGCATTCCTGCTGCTTCACGGCGGCAGGGTCACGCCCTTCGTCGAGCAACGCACGGGCCGCGTCGCGCCTGTTGCGTGCTTCTTTCAGCGAAATCTCGGGATAAGCGCCGAGCGAAAGCTTCTTCTCGGTCTCGCGGAACCGGTATTTGAACTTCCACACCAGACTTCCCGATATCGCGACAAGCAAATACAGGCCCTACCATCGGGCACCTTATACTCCTTAGCCTTTGATTTTAGGGCACGAATCCCAGCGTCGCTGAGCATTTGGGGGCCTCATCAAAAAATCCTGACTCCAGGCCCCCAAACGAGGCCCCCAAATCCGCCGGATAGGGGCGAACGAGGGCGAACGACAGCGGAAGGCCGTAGGGGCCTTATGCCCGGATCCTCGGGATTTTTCCAGAGTTTTGAAGGGTTTATAGGGGTGTAATGGTGCCGCTTACAGGACTCGAACCTGTGACCCCCGCATTACGAATGCGATGCTCTACCAACTGAGCTAAAGCGGCATACCGGCCGGGCCCGCAACGAGCCCTGACAAGGCGGCGGCGGTTAGCAGGTCCTCCCCGGCCTGACAAGCACCCCACGCACGCCATGCTCTAACGTAAGTGCCTTTACGCATCGTTTACCACGCGCGGTGCACAACGGCCGGTAATGGGCGCCTGTATGTCCGGTAAGGGTCTTTTGCGTAATGGATAATGTTCGCGGCTTCGACGAGGATCGGATCGGCATGGACGGGTACGTGGACGGGGACGACGCCTATGCCGGCGGCACCGAGCCCGCGCTCGACATCGGCAGCGATGAGCGCCGGATGCATGTCCGCGCCTATAATCACTGGGTCTCGCTGCTGCGGGGCCGCGCCTATCCGTCGATCGAGGATCTCGACCCTGCGAGCATCGCCGATTTCGGGCCGCACAGCGTGCTGCTCGATTTCTCGCGCGGCATCGAGGATCCGACGATCGCCTTTCTCGGCGGCGCGCTGCGCGAGGAATGCGGGCTCGATACCTCGGTCACGCTGATCTCCCAGGTGCCGAGTCGTTCATTGCTGTCGCGCCTGACCGACCATTATCTGCAGATCATCGCTAATCGCGCGCCGATCGGCTTCGAGGCCGAATTCGTCGCCACGCGTGGGCACAACACAATGTATCGCGGCATATTGATGCCCTTCTCGTCCGATGAGGACACGATCGATTTCATCTATGGCGTGATCAACTGGAAAGAGCTGGTCGATGCCGAGACCCAGGCCAAGCTCGATGCCGAAGTCGCCGAATCGGTGCGCAGCACGCCGCGTACGCCCGCTTCCGCCGCAGTCTGGGCGGATGGTCCAAGCGCCGGTCTGGATGACGAACCCGGCGATTCCGATGACGACAGCGCGCCGGTGATCGGCGCGAGCCTGTCCGACCAGTTGATGCTCGCACAGCAGACCGCCGCCGCAGTGCGCGCGCATGACACGCGCAGCCGCGCCACACTGTACCGTGCGCTGGGCCGCGCGCATGATTTCGCCGCCTGCGCCGATGCCGATCCGGCCGGTTACCAGGCGCTGCTCGACACCGCCGGCATCGCCGTCCAGCTGCGCGCGCCGATGACACCGATCGTCAAGCTCGTGTTCGGCCAGGATTACGACAAGACGCGGCTGACAGAATTCGCGACGGTATTGTCGCATGCACGCCGCACCGGCGTCGCGACCGGTGGTCTCGGCGCGTTCCTCGATGGGTTCGACGGTGGGATCAAGGGCGTGGTCAAGGCCGAACGCGCGCTGCGCCAGCCTGCGCCCAAGCCCGCTGCCGACCCGGCCGATGCCTTGCGCGAGCGCCCGACGCTGGCCAGCGTGTCGATCGATACGCACAGTGCGGCCGGCGAGTATGTCGTGCTGCTGGCGCGGGCGGGTGCGGGGGATACGCTGGATATCGTCGCGGCGATTGGTGGCGACGATGCGCTGACGTTGCGGGCGATGCGGCAGGTCGCGGGGTGATCTTTTAATCCTCCCCCCGGGAATCGGGGGAGGGGGACCACCCGCTTCTTCAGCGGGTGGTGGAGGGGGCTCCTCCACTAGCGTTGACGCTTGGGGCCAGGCCCCCTCCACCATTTGCTGAAGGAGCAAATGGTCCCCCTCCCCCGCTGCGCGAGGGAGGATTTAAGGGGGTGCCATCACCGCATGGCGATTGTGCAGTGCCACAAGGGTTGAGGTCGAAACGCGACCGGCGCATAGGTCGCCTCATGGCCAAGACTATGCTCAAATCGCTGTCGGATGCGCTCGCCGTCCGGCTGACCAAAGGCGCGCTTCCGGGCGAACTTCAGGGGTTCGGCAAAGCCGAACGCGCCGCCGCCGCCGAGTTCATGGCGGCGACCGCAGAGACCCGTGCACCCGGCGTTCCGGTCCTGTCGCTCGAGGCGATGGCCGGCACCGACCCGCGCCGCCGCATGCGGCTCGCCATCGTCAATGACGACATGCCCTTTCTGGTCGATTCGATCGCCGCGACGATCGGCGCACACAACATCGTCATCGACCGAATCATCCATCCCGTCATGCGCGTGACGCGCGGCGCCGGCGGTGTGCTGGGCAAGGTCGCCGAAGATGGCAGCCCCGAATCGATGATCTATATCGAGATGGAGCGCGCCGACGCGCGCGAGCGTCGCGAATTGATGACCGCGCTCGAACGCAATCTGCGCGACGTGCGCTCGGCGGTCGCCGACTGGCCGGCGCTGCAGAATGCGCTCTCCGGCGATATCGCGCAGCTCGGGCAAAGTGAAGGCGCGGCGCTGCTGCAATGGTTCCTCGACGGCAACATGACGCTGCTCGGCCATGAGACCTGGCACAGCGACGGCAAGCGCGATGCGCAGCTCGGGCTCAGCCGTCACGCGCACGACGTGCCGATCCTGGCCGATGCTTCGCGCCTGCTCGCGGTCAAATGGTTCGAGAAGGGCGGTGAAGCGCCGCTGCTGCTCAAATCCAACCTGATCTCGGGCGTGCACCGCCATGTGCCGCTCGACCTGGTGCTGGTGCCGGTGAAGGCGGGCAAGAAGGTCGTCGGCCTGTCGATCCATGCCGGACTGTGGACCAGCGCGGCGCTTGGTGCGCCGCCGCAGGAAGTGCCGGTGCTGCGTACGCGGCTTGCCGCGCTGGAGGCGAAATTCGGTTTCGATCCGCGCGGCCATACCGGCAAGGCGCTGACTCATGCGCTCGCCGCGCTGCCGCATGATCTGGTCACCGCGTTCGACACCGAACAGCTCGAGGAACTGGCACTGACCGCGATGTCGCTGGCCGACCGGCCGCGGCCCAAGCTGGTGCTGGTGCGCTCGACGCTTGGCCGGCATCTGTTCGCGTTCGTGTGGCTGCCACGCGACGACCTCACTACCGCGCGGCGCGTCGCGATCGGCGACATGCTGGCCGAGGCGGCCAATGCCAATCTGCTCAACTGGTCGATCGCGCTGGAGGATGGCGTGGTCGCGATGATGCGCTTCACGCTCGACTTGCGCGGCGAAGGCAAGATGCCCGATGCCGCACCGCTCGACGCACGGCTCGGCCGCATGGTGCGCGGCTGGGTGCCGGCGATCGAGGCCGCATTGTCGGACAGCGCATCGCCCGACAGCGTCGAGCCGGCACGTGCCGCGCGCATGGCGCTGCGCTATGCCAATTGCTTCCCGCAAGGGTATCGCGCCGCCAACCCGCCGGAAGAGGCGGCGCGCGACATCGTCCGCCTTTCGCGACTGGAGACGCCCAGCGACCGTTCGGTCCGGCTCTATCGCGACGAACGTGGTGCGCGGCTCAAAATCTACCGCCTTGGCGGCGCGCTTGCCTTGTCGGACGCGGTGCCGGTGCTGGAGAATTTCGGTTTCCGCGTAATCGAGGAAGTGCCGACCGCGCTGGCCGATGAAGGTCAGGCGTTCGTGCACGATTTCCTGATCGAGATGGGTGCCCAGTCGGCACGCGACGCGTTCGGCACCGACCCCGCGATCCTCGAAAACGCGATCGCCGCGGTGCTTGAGGGCAAGGCGGAGAATGACGCGTTCAACCGCCTGATCGTCGATGCCGGCATGGCCCCCGGCGCGGTCGTGCTGTTCCGCGCCTGGTTCCGTTACCTGCGCCAGGCCGGCATGACCTATGGCCTGGTCACCGTGGTCGATGCGCTGCGCCGCGCGCCGAAAGTCGCCGCCGCGCTGATCGATCGCTTCGCCGCCGCGCATGATCCGGCGCGCACCGCCAAGGCTGCAGCCGCGATTGAGGCGGCGGATGGCGCGATCGAACGCGGACTAGATGCCGTGTCGGCGATCGACGACGACCGCATCCTGCGCGCGTTGCAAAGCGTGATCGCCGCGACGCTGCGCACCAACGCCTTCGCAGCCGCAGGGAAAGTCGCGCTGGCCTTCAAGCTCGACAGTCATCTTGTCCCGGGCCTGCCCGCGCCGGTGCCGTGGCGCGAGATCTGGGTCTATAGCCCACGCGTGGAAGGCATCCACCTGCGCGCCGGCCCGGTCGCGCGCGGCGGCTTGCGCTGGTCCGATCGGCGCGACGATTTCCGCACCGAGATCCTCGGCCTGATGAAGGCGCAGCGCGTCAAGAATGCGGTGATCGTGCCGACCGGCGCGAAGGGCGGCTTCTATCCCAAGCAGCTGCCGATCGCCGCGAACCGCGACGCCTGGCTCGCCGAGGGTACCGAAAGCTACCGCGTGTTCATCCGTTCGCTGCTGTCGATCACCGACAACATCGTCGATAACCAGATCGTGCATCCGAAATCGGTCGTGATCCATGACGGCGACGATCCCTATTTCGTGGTCGCCGCCGACAAGGGCACCGCGACCTTCTCCGATGTCGCCAATGCGATCGCGCTCGAACATGATTTCTGGCTCGGCGATGCATTCGCCAGCGGCGGATCGGTCGGCTACGATCACAAGGCGATGGGCATCACCGCCAAGGGCGCATGGCTCTCGGTGCAGCGCCATTTCGCCGAGCGCGGCGTCGATGTGCAAAACGAATCGATCAGCGTGGTCGGCTGCGGCGACATGTCGGGCGACGTGTTCGGCAACGGCATGTTGCTATCGAAGACGCTGAAAATCCTCGCCGCGTTCGACCATCGCCACATCTTCCTCGACCCCGATCCCGATCCGGCGTTGAGCTGGGAAGAGCGCAACCGCATGTTCGCGCTGCCGCGGTCGAGCTGGGCGGATTACGACGCCAAGCTGATTTCCAAGGGCGGCGGCGTCTATCCGCGCACCGACAAGACGATCAAGCTGTCGAAGCAAATCCGCACCGCGCTCGACCTCAATAAGGACGAGATCGAGCCGGCGGCACTGATCTCGGAAATCCTGAAAAGCCCGGTCGACCTGATCTGGTTCGGCGGCATCGGCACTTATGTGAAGGCGGCGTACGAAAACAATATCCAGGTCGGCGATCCGGCCAATGACCGGCTACGCGTCAATGCCGAGGATATCCGCGCGACCGCGATCGGCGAGGGCGCCAATCTCGGCGTGACGCAGGCCGGACGGATCGCCTTTGCCGCACGCGGCGGACGGATCAACACCGACTTTATCGACAATTCGGCCGGGGTCGATTGTTCGGATAACGAGGTCAATATCAAGATCGCGCTTAACCGCGAGATGATCGAGGGCCGTCTCGCTTACGAGAAGCGCAATGTGCTGCTCGCCAGCATGACCGACGATGTCGCGCATCTCGTGCTTGAGGATAACCGGCTGCAGACGCTCGCACTGTCGGTGATGGAGCAGGATGGTGCGCAGGCGCTGCCCTCCTATGTCCGCGTGATCGAGATCTTCGAGGCGGATGGCCGGCTCGACCGCGCGGTCGAGGGGCTGGCGTCGAACGACGAGCTGCTGCGCCGTGTGCAGGAGCATCATGGCCTGACCCGGCCCGAGCTCGCGGTGCTGCTCGCCACCGCCAAGCTCGCGCTTCAGGATGCGATCGAGAACGGCAATCTCGGTACCGATCCCGAACTCGCGCCCGATCTTCATGCCGCCTTCCCGGCGGCGATGCGCAAGAAGTTCGGCGCGGCGATCGACAGCCACCGGCTGCGCGGCGAGATCGTCGCGACCAAGCTCGCCAACCGCATCATCAACCGCATGGGCGTGCTCTATCCGTTCGAGCTGGCCGAGGAGGAAGGCGCTGCGATGAGCGACATCGCGGCGATGTTCGTCGTCGCGGAGCGGCTGTTCGACTTGCCCGCGCTGTGGAAGGAGATCGAGACCGCGGTCATGCCCGAGATCGCGCGCATTGCCCTGTTCGACGAAGTGGCGGTCGCGACGCGGGCACAGATCGCCGACCTGCTGCGCATCACTCATCCCGGCACCGGGCCTGGCGAGGTGCTTGCGCGGATCGCCAAGGGCATCGGGCAACTCGACAAGCAGCACAAGTCGCTGCTCCGCGACGAAGCCAATGCGCAGAGTGCTCGGATCGCGGGCCGGCTCGAAGAAGCCGGCGCGCCACGGAAGCTGGTGCAGAAGGTCGTGCGGCTGTTCGAACTGGACGGCGCGGTCGGCCTGGCCGATCTCGGCAACCGGCTCAAGCTCGACGAGACGGTGCTGACTCATGCCTTTACCCGGCTTGGCCAGGCGCTCGGCCTCGACTGGGCGCAGACCAACGCCGCGCGGATCAGCCCGAGCGACCCTTGGGAACGGCTGCTGATCGCCGGTCTGGCACGCGACTTCCAGCAGTTGCGGCTCGACTTTCTCGGACGCAGCGAGCGCGACCCGCAAGCGCTGGTCGAGAGCTGGCTGACGGCCAATGCGCAGCGCGTGGCGCAGTTCAAGGCGGTGGTCGATCGCGCGAGGAACGCGCCGGCGCCGAATGCGGCGATGCTGGCGCAGATCGCCGGGCAGGCGCGGGTGCTGCTGGGACGTTAGGTCCCAGCACCCGTCAGGGGACAGCGCACTATCGCAAGGCGAACCACAGGAGCGCGATGATCGCCCAGATCATCAGTCCGAGCGGGATTGCGATCAGGAATCCGTTTAACGGCGTGTCCCGGCGGAGCTCGGCGCCAGCGAGGCACGGCACGTCGATCGCGATTTTCGAATATTGCATCAACCATCCTTCACGGACTGTGTAGCGCGCGCCGTTGTCGGTGAAATTACGCAAAACTACGCGGTTACTTTGCCTATTCGCGACCCGGCATTTGCAATTGCGAATCGTTCGCGTTATCGCGACTCATTCTCAAGACACGAGTCGGGATGCGCCTCTACCAATGACCAGCCCGGCCGCGCGGCAGAAGCCACGGCGCAAGACCTTCTGGCTTAAACAGCTGCATACCTGGCACTGGATCAGTTCGGCCGTCAGCCTGATCGGGCTGTTGCTGTTCGCGATCACCGGTTTCACGCTCAACCATGCCGCCGATATCGAGGCCAAGCCGGTGGTGAGCGAACGCGCCGCCCAGCTTCCCGCGCCGTTGCTGCCACAGATCGCCCCGAACGACGCCCCCGATACCAAGAAGCCGCTGCCCGCCCCGGTCGCGCGCTGGGTCGAGCAGAATTTCGCGGTCGGTGCGGGTGGTGACGCGGAATGGTCGGCCGATGAAGTCTATCTGCCGCTGCCCCGCCCCGGAGGCGATGGATGGGTGACGATCACGCGGACAACCGGCGCGGTGACGTCGGAATTCACCGATCGCGGCTGGGTTTCCTATCTCAACGATCTCCACAAGAGCCGCAACTCAGGCACGGCGTGGAAATGGTTCATCGATGTGTTCGCCTTTGCCTGCCTGATCTTTGCCCTGACCGGGCTGATCCTGCTGCAACTTCACGCCGCCAAGCGCCCGATCACATGGCCGCTGGTCGCGCTCGGTTTCGCCATTCCGGCGCTCATCGCCGTCATCTTCATTCATTAGGGAGCAATCCATGCAGCTTCGCCACCACATCATCCTGACCGGTACCGCGGCCGGCCTGCTTGCCACCGGCCCGGTCGCGGCACAGTCGGTCGAACTCTCGATTACCGTGCCGCGTTTGTCGGTCGCCGAATATCACAAGCCTTATGTCGCGGTGTGGATCGAAGCGCCGGGGACGCCCGCCAGGACATTGTCGGTATGGTACGACGTTGCCAAGGCCAAGAATGAGGGCCGCAAATGGCTCAACGAAGTGCGCAGCTGGTGGCGCGCCTCGGGTCGTTCCGGCAAATATGTCAGCGACGGCACCTCTGGCGCGACGCGCGCGCCCGGCGTCCAGAAACTGAGCTTCAATGCCGCCAGGCTCGGCGCGCTCAAGCCGGGCCAGTACACGCTGGTGGTCGAGGCCGCGCGCGAAGTCGGCGGGCGCGAGACTGTTCGCCTGCCCTTCGCCTGGCCGCCCAAGCCCAGCCAGACCGCCAAGGGCACCGGCACGACCGAACTCGGCGCCGTGTCCGCCACCTTCAAGCGATAAGATTCAACAGGGGATTTTCGACCATGACATCGCTCCGCGCAAAACTGCTCGCCGCCGCCCTCGGCACCGCTGCGATCGCCGCACCGCTGCAAGCGCACCGCCTGTGGGTGCTGCCATCGACCACGATCGTCTCAGGCGATGACGACTGGATCACCTTCGATGCCGCCGCGTCGAACGATTTGTTCTTCCCCGACCATCAGCCGCTCCGCGTCGAACCGGCAGTGGTTCAGCCCGACGGCACGCCGGGCAAGGTCGAGCATGTCAATATCGGCCAGTATCGCGCGACCTTCGACCTGCACATGGTGCAGAAGGGCACCTATAAGCTGGTCGTGCAGAATGGCGGCGTGATGGGCAGCTTCAAGGTCGACGGCAAGGAACAGCGCCTGCCGCGCGGGACCAAGCCGGATCAGCTCGCGACCGCGATCCCGGCCGGCGCGACCGACGTCAAGCTGAGCGAGACGGCCAATCGGAACGAGGTGTTCGTCACTGCCGGCGCGCCCACCGAAACGGCATTGAAACCGACCGGTGTCGGGCTCGAGCTGATCCCGGTGACTCATCCCAACGACTTGGTCACGGGCGAACCGGCGACGTTCAAATTCACCGCTGACGGCAAGCCGGCCGCCAAGCTCGTCGTCACGGTGATCGCCGGCGGCAGCCGCTATCGCGGATCGGTCGATGAAAAGACCTTCACCACCGATGCGCAGGGTCAGGTCGCGATCAGCTGGCCGGTGGCGGGTATGTACTGGATCAACGCCACCACGACCGTGCCGAGCGTCGCCATTCCCAATGCGGAAAAGCGCATGAGCTACACCGCCGTGCTTGAGGTCCTTCACCCCTGAACATCTACGCGCCTCGATCGAACGCCGGCTTTGAGCCCCGGATCGCAATCCCGGACGTGTCGGTCGATGCGTTTCGGCGGCGCGATCCGCATGCCACGGTCGTCGCGCTGTCGGGCGAGACGATGGGCACGACCTGGTCGGCGCGGATCGTCTCGTCGCATCCGCCGGGCGAACTGAAGACGGCAATCGAAGACGCGTTGCGCGGCGTTATCGCCGAGATGAGCGATTGGGAGCCGGGCTCGCTGCTCTCGCGCATCAACACCGCACCGGTCGGCACATGGCAGAGCCTGCGCGCCGATCTCGCCTATGTTCTCGATGCCGGGCTGGCGATCGCCCGCACGAGCGGCGGCGCGTTCGATCCCGCCGCCGGCATGCTGGTCGATCTATGGGGCTTCGGCCCCGCTGGACGCCATGCCTCGCCACCCGCTGCAAGCGCGCTGGATCAGGCGGCGTCCGGCTGGCCGGCGATCGAGCGGCAGGGCAATCGCGTGCGTCGCACCGCCGGAGTCCGGATCGACCTGTCGGGCATCGCCAAGGGCTTTGGCGTCGATGTGCTGGTCCGCGCATTGCGCTCGATCGACGCGCGCGACTTCCTGGTCGAGATTGGCGGCGAACTGCGCGGTGAAGGCGTGAAGCCCGATGGCCAGCCCTGGTGGGTCGATCTCGAAGCCCCGCCGGGCGCGCGGCTCGCGCCGCTGCGCGTTGCATTGCATGACATCGCGGTCGCCACCTCGGGCGATTATCGCCGCTTCTTCGATGCCGAGGGCAGACGTTATGCCCATAGCATCGACCCGCGTACGCGCCGGCCCGTGGTCAATAATGTGGTATCGGCGAGTGTCGTCCATGCCGAATGCATGATGGCCGACGCCTGGGCGACCGCGCTGACCGTGCTCGGCCCGGAAGCGGGGATCGCGCTGGCGACGCGCGAAGGCCTTGCGGCGCGGATCGTGACGAACGGCGGTGGCGGCCACCAGGAATTCTTCTCACCGATGTTCGAAGCGATGCTCGACTAGAACGGATCGACGACCAGGACCGGCTCGACGGCGGCGCGGCGCGTTGTTTGATGGTCATGTGAAAGAGCGGGACGGCGATGAGTGAGGTGCCGTTGGGGCGGTGCTAGCAGTTGGACCGGCGGGATTGAATCAGTGGGATAACCCGTTCGAAGCCGCAGCACCTTTGGTGGAGAGCGACCGGCCGCCAATTTCCCGCAGCTGCGGGAAGTTCTGCGCGTAAAAGCTTTTTTGAGCGTTTCACGGGATCCACGGGAAAAACTGCGGGAAAATCGGTCCGGCGTAACGGGAATTTTATGCGCGCTTACGGGAATATCGGGAAAGTGCGGTGCGGAAGTCATGGTCTGTCCGGTTGCGAGTCAGCTGATTCAAAGGGTGGTCGGAAGGGCTTTACCGCGACACAGGGCGCCTCCGCCGGACAGCACATATGACATATGTCAGAGAGCGATCTGAATCGAGCCGCGCGCCGCCGGTCAGGTCACCGGCATGAGCGACGCCGATCGCGGTATCACGACCAAGAAATCGTTCATCAGGTGTTGCGCCAGCGTTGCGACCGGACAGGCGACCTCCCCCGCCAGCCACATGCGCAGCATCGCCAATTGCCCGGCCGCCGCCGCGGTCGCGATCAATGCGTGCGGCACGTGGGCCGATATACCCCCGTCCAATATACCCCCGTCCAAACGCTCGTCGATCATCGCGGCGAGCTTGCGCTGCAGCCTGGGCAAACGGCCGGGATCGAAGATCACCCGGCCCAGTGCGCGCTGTTGCCACATATGATCGAGCATCAAGCGCAGGCGCGCCATGTTGCCGCGGCCCGCAGCGGCGTCCGCCAACGGTTCGAAGATCGGATCGATGACCGCGACCAGCACGTCATCCTTGCTGCGGAAATGCTCGTAAAAGGTCGAACGGCCGATATCGGCTTCGGCAATCAACTGTGCGGTGCGGATCGTTTCGTAACGACGCGTGAAGAGCAGGCGGGTGAAGGCGCCGACGATTGCCGTCCGCGTCCGCCGCACCCGTCGGTCTCGCTCGCGATCCCCTTCGTCATCGGATCCCTGCTTCATCCGCCCAGGATACACGATTCGCGCGGCCGTTGAGTGACTATCGGCCGCGCCAAGCCGGAGTTTTTGGCGCAATCGTCCGGAAACGGAGTCCCGCCCGTCCTTGTCGGTCGCGATACGGTGACGCATGAAACAGGATGGCCAACGTCCTGAAGGCAGGGTTTGGATACGATTGGACGACTTGAGGAAGGGACAGAATGACCGAGACCCATCGGGCGACCGCCATCGTGCCGAGCGACGATCTGGATGCCAGCGAAGCCTTTTACCGCAAGCTCGGTTTTCAGGTGGAGAGCGACTATGGCGATTATCGCATCCTTGCCGACGGCAAGGGCTGGCATTTGCACCTGACCAGGTCAGCGGGATGGCCGGCCAGGGTCGAGGACAATCCCTTCGGTCTGTATCTGTATGTCGACGATGTCGATGCGGTCGCCGACCGGGTTCGCGACCTGATCATCGAGAAGGGCACGCCGCATCTCAAGCCATGGGGCACTTATGAATTCGCGGTGAGCGATCCCAGCGGCACGTTGGTTCGGATCGGGCGTGCCATGGGATCGTGAGGGTTGCCGCTCAACCGCTGCTCGCGTCGCGCTCCGGGGCAGGTTGAGACAAGCGCCGAATGTCCAGACGCGGGGTCAGGTCCGCAACCAGCGCGGCTGCGGCACGCTCTTTCAAGTCGTGAATATCGGGTCCTGTGAAGATGCCGGCACCGGCAGTGTCGATACGCACACTGGCCAGGCCGAGCCGGCGCTGGATCCAGCCGCGGCTCAGCGTGATCGACTGGATGCGCGCAATCGGCACCACCCAGGTCGTGCGCGTGACGACACCGCGCTGGACCTGGAGCAAATCACCGCTCAGCGCGTAACGGTGGTGCTTCCTGCGCAGCAGCGCGACGGCAAGCAACGGCAGGAGAAACGGCAAGGCGAACAGCGCTAGCGCTTTCCACAGCGTCGCCGCCAGAATCACCAGGGCGGGCAATGCGATGCTGCGCAGCACCGCGCGCCAGACGTGCCGGTGGGACACGGGCGTCATGTCGGCCGGGTCGATCCGGGGCAGCCGGAGTGCGTCCAGTAAGCGATCGACCTCATCGGCCCGGGCAAGCGGTGCGAGATCCTGGCGACCGGTCGCGCCTTCTCCGCCGAGCAATTGCCCACGCAACCGCTGCCAGCCCAGCCAGCGCCGGAGCGGCCCCGAATCGATCGCAGCGAGTTGAAGCCTGGGCAGCGCGATGACCGTTTCGCTACGCGTGAGCAGGCCGCGTAACCGGCGCAGGCGTCCGCCATCGTCGGACAAGGAGAAGCCATAATCGCGCAACGTGGTCCGGATCAGCCCCGCAATCACGCCGAGGACAAGGACCAGCATCGCGCCGGTCGCGATGGTCGCAGCCCAGGAGCCGGTCTGCGCCACGCCAATTCTGCCGGTGCGATCGGCGGCGGCGCGCCAGAAAGTTTCATCATCGACACCAAGCGCAGGGGCGAGAAACTGAACCACACCCAGTCCAACCGCGATCCACACGAGTGAAAAGTTGAACAGGCCGGAGAGCAGGACGCGCCCGGTCCCCATCGCGAACAGGACGGAAGACATCGGAGCCGGAACGAGGTCGGCCTGCTGCTCCGGCGCTTGCGACACGGCAACGCCCGCGCGCTGCCGATGCAGCACGGCGCGCAGCCGTTCGGCTTCGGCCATCGCGACGCTGTCTAGCTTGCCCTCATCCTGCCCCGACCCGCCGGTCTCCAGCGTCAATGTCGCCAGGCCGAACAGTCGTTGCAGCGGACGTTGTTCGATGCCGATATCCGCCATGCGCTCATAGGGGATGGTCCGGCGATTGCGGCTCAGCACGCCGCTTTCGATCACCACCGCATCGTCGGTCAACCGGTAGGTGAAACGTCGCCAGGCAGCCCAGCGCAGCGCGGCCGTACTCAAAAAGACGGCAGCGGCGGCCCCGAGTACCAGCAGAAGGTCCATCTTCGCCACCACCGCGAGCAGCGCCGGCAAGCCGAGAAGCGTCGATGGTGCGCCGCGCGCGATCGATACCAGCATGGTTGCCGGATGGAGCCGCTTCGGACCGCCATCAAGCTTGGCATCAAGTCCGGCCTCACTCACCATTGTTCGGCCTTGATATGAGCACGGATCTTGTCGCGCAGGCCCTCGGCGGTCTCGCGGGTCACCCCCGGCAGCGTGACGGTCGCATGCGCGGTGCCGGCCGTATGGAGAACGAGACGCGCAAGGCCGAGCGTCCGCTCCAGTGGTCCCTGCGCCACATCGATATGCTGGACCCGGGCGAGCGGCACGACGGTATGTACCATCGTCCAGACGCCATGCGCGACATGGAGCTCATCCTCCTCCAGCGCCCAACCCCACGCGGCCCAGCGCCGGCGCGGCGCAATCAACAGCGACCACAGCGCGACCAGGCCGAGGGCAAGCGCGAATGGCCAGCCGGGCAGGTCGAGTTCGCTGCGCGCGGCAAAGCCCGCCGCCAGGCCGCCCGCAGCGAGCGCGAGCGCCGGCACCAGCGCTCCGGCATGCATGACGATGCGTTGACCGGGTTCGAGTGGGTTCAGATGGACATCGCTCATTTCAGGCATGCTCTTGTTGCAGCGATATGCGAGGCCGTCGACCAACCTGACAGTTGAAATGGATTGCCCCCAATGCGCGGGGATACCGCCCCCGGGAGCGATCACCAATAGCTCAGGGAAAGACCGCGCCCTGCGTTTCGCCGTGACGCGTCTGGCGGTCATATTCGATATTATACTCGTCGATCCTGTCGATCGCCGCCTGGGCGGCTTTGCTGACCGTCTCGCAAGTCGCGCTCTTGATCGCGGCCAGCACTTCGCCGTGATGATCATAGGCGTGGCGGACATGCCCTGCCTCATGCGTTTCAAGCGCCGCGATATAACGGTCCCAGCGCGCGCGCAGTTCGGGCGAGAGCGAGTCGGGCGCAGCGAGCCGCGGCATCAGCACGGTTGCCGAGAAAGTAAGCGTGGCGGCGCTCAGGTCGCATTTTGTCTTGCCGTCGCTCTTCCAGGCCCATGCCAAGCGCCAGTTGCTCAGCGCATCGAACCTGTCGCCGTTCTTCGGATCCGCCGGCCTGGCTTTGTCGATCGACGTGCGCAGGGCAGTGGCGGTGCTGCCGGACACGTCATAATAAGTGAAGCTGATATTGGGGATACCGGCAAAGGCATCGGTCGACTGAGCGGTGACGGCCGATCCGGTCGACAGCACGATCAGCGCCATCGCGAAACCGGCAAGGCGCATCATCGCCCGCTCAGGCCTCGGCCCAGCGGCGCAGCAGATTGTGATAGACGCCGGTGAGCTGGATCACCGCCGCATTGCCCTGCCCTTGTGCGGCGGCGACCGATTGCACTGCCTGATCGAGGTCGAACAGGATGCGCCGGGCGCCATCGTCGCGCACCATCGACTGGATCCAGAAGAAGGACGCGGTGCGCGTGCCGCGCGTGACGGGCTCGACCTTGTGCAGGCTCGATGCGGGATAGAGCAGCATATGGCCGGCAGGCAGCTTGACCGATTGCGCGCCGAACTGGTCTTCGACCACCAGCTCACCGCCGTCATAATCCTCTGGCGGTTCGAGGAAGAGCGTCGCCGACAGGTCGCTGCGAATGCGGAAATCGCTGCCGCGCCGGATGCGGATCGCATTGTCGACATGCAAGCCGAATTCCTGACCGCCGGCATAGCGGTTGAACAAGGGCGGGAAGACCTTGAGCGGGAGAGCGGCCGCGACGAACAAAGGCGATGCGGCGAGCGCATCGAGCACGATATTGCCGGCGCGCTTCGCGGCCTCCGAGTCCTCGGGCAATTGCTGATTGCGCTTGGCCAGCGCGGATTGCGCGCCTGAGGTGGCATTGCCATCGATCCAGTCGGCGGCGTCGATCAACAGCCGCAATTCGGCGACGCGCTCGGCGCTCAACACATCGGGAATGGCGATCATCATTTTACGCCGCTCCGCAATGCCGCGACGCCGCGAGTGGCAAAGCCCGGTATGACGGAAGCGGCGAGCCATGCCGCCGCCTTGTCGATGAAGGCCGACGTCGCAGTCTCTCCGACCCGGCCGAGCCAGCCCAGCGCCTCGTCGATCCGGCCGGCCTCACCGAGCAGGCGCGCATGATTGAACTGACCGCGAAAATCGCCGCCTTCCGCCGCGCGGGCATAGCAATCGGCGGCGACGCTCATATCGCGTTCGACCACCCAGCCATCCTCATGGAAGCTGCCGACAAAGTTGATCGCCTTGGCATTGCCCATCGCCGCCGCCTTTTGCAGCCAGCCGAGCGCCGCCGCCTTGTCCTCCGCCACGCCATCGCCGAGCGCGAGCAGGGTGGCGTAATTATACATCGCCCAGTCGAGGCCCCGTTCGGCCGCGACACGGTAACATTCCGCCGCGCGGCGTTTGTCCGGCGCGGTGCCCCAGCCAAGATCGTAGCAGCGCCCAACCATGTTGAGCCCCATCACATGATGCTGGGCCGCCGCCTTGGTGAACCAGCCGAGCGCCGCGCGCGGGTCGGCAGCGACGCCCGCACCATCGAGCAGCATCTGGCCATAAACCGCCTGCGCTTCGGCCACGCCCGCCTCGGCTGCCTGACGCATAAAGACCGCGCGCTCCTCCGGCGGGGCGGAGAGGCGCGCGGCGATATCATCGGGCGTCAGCGTATTGAGCTCATCCAGCCCATTTATCGCCATATCGATCCCTAGAACTTCAAGCTCACCGTGCCGAACACCGTACGACCAGGCGCGATCGCCGCATAGTGCGAGGTATAGGTTTGTGAGAAATAGGTCTTGTTGGTCAGGTTCTGAGCATTGACGGCGATCTCGACATTGTCGGTCAGCTTGTACCGTGCCTGGGCATCGAAGCGCCAATAGCTCGGGACGCCGCGCGTCAGGACCTTGGTTGCCGAGGAGACGGTCACCACGCCGGTGGTCGTCTGCGTAGCAGCCCTATTGTCGGCATAGCCGCCGATCTGCCGGTCCATATAATATGCGCCGCCGCCGAACGAGAAGCGCTTGGTTGCCTGATAGTTGGTCGAGAGCGTGAAGCTGTTCTTCGCGGTCTGCGGCACTTGCTTGCCGGTGTTGACCGACGGGACATAGACGATTTTCGCCGCTGCCGGCCCATTGGCGGGCGCGGTCAGCGCAGCAAAGCCGGCATCGATGATCTTCGGATCGAGATAGGTATAGCCGCCGAAAATGGTCCAGCCGGGAAGTATGGTGCCGTTGGCGGTCAGTTCGACGCCGCGGATGCGGGTCTTGCCGAGGAAACCGACGGTAGTCGCATCGATCTGCACCCGGGCATTGTCGATGTCGGTCTGGAATACCGCCAGGCCAAGCGCCAGCTTGTCACCGAACAGGCTGCCTTTCGCACCGACCTCATAGGTCTTGGTCTTCTGGACTTTAAGTGCATCGAGTATCGCCAGGTTGACAGCAGAACTGGTCGTCGGCAGCGCATTGTCCTCACGGCCCTCGCCCAACAGGGTGTTCGGCGGTGTCGCCGCCGTCGCATAGCTGGCGTACAGGCTGGTTTCCTTGGTCGGCTTGAGCACCAGGCCAGCCTGCCAGTTGAACAATTTGTCTGTGCGCGACAGGCGAAGCGCGGAGGTGCCGGCAGTGAAGGGCAGCGTCACGGTGGATTTGAACCGGTCGTAGCGCGCGCCTAGATTCAGGATCAGCGCTGGGGTGATCGTGATTGAATCGAAGCCGTAGATCGCCTGAGTCTGTGCATCGTTCTGCGTTTCAGTATTGGGCGCGCCCCGTACAATCGGCGTTTGTACCGCCGATGTGTCGCTCGAATAATTGACCCATGGATCATAAGGGTTGGGATTGAACAGGCTGGTGCAATAGTAACGCGCGATCGTCGCGGTATTACAACGCGGGCTGACGGTTGAGCCATTCGCCGAGACGAGCGCCCCGCGCCGGGTCTTTTCCCAGGAGAATTCGGTGCCGACCGCGAAGCTGTGTTCCATGCCGCCGGTCTTGAACGTGCCGCTCAGATCGGTCTGATCGACGATACTCTCCGAATAGCCGTAGCGGGTGTTGCCGCGCCGCCAGACATAGCCGCCGGTCAGGATGTCACCGCGCAGGCCGCCCGGAGTGGCGGGCGCCGGGTTGATCGCGGCGGTGCCGAAAACATTGCCCTGGCTGTCATCGGGTAGCAGGAAATTATAGGATTGCTCGCTGTGGCTGTAGCGCGCGGTGTTGCGCAACGTGACATTGCCGAAATCATGTTCGACCCGCAGCATCGCCTGGTTGGTCGTGCTGTCACGGAAATCGCGATCGACCAGCCCATAGAAGTTGGAGCGAGCGACATAACCGGTCTGGCCACCCGCCGTGATGACGTTGCCGAGCGCGGGGGTGGTAAAGATATTGCCGGTGCCGGGCGCATTGGCGATGGTATACAGGAACGGCATGCCGCTGTCGGGCAGTTCATGGCTTTCCAGATAATAATAGCTGGCGGTCAGGCGGGTCGGCGTACCGAGACCGATCGTGATGCTGGGTGCAAAACCCCAACGCTTCGACCAGATCGCGTCGCGATCGACGACATTCTGATCGTGCCAAAGCCCCTGAATCCGCGCCGCGACGGTATCGCTGATCTGCACATTCAGATCGCCGGTGACGCGCTTGTAGTCGCCATTGCCGTAGCTGGCATTGACTGATCCGAAGTTGCCCGGCTGCGGCGTTTTGGAGAGGATGTTTATCGTCCCGCCGGCGCTGCCGCGGCCACCCAGCGTCGAATCCGAACCGCGCACGATCTGGATCGACTCGATCGCGAAAACCTCACGGGTCTGCGATGCGAGATCGCGCACGCCATCGACATAGAGGCTGCCCTGGCTGTCGAAGCCACGGATGAATGGCCGGTCGCCGATCGGATTGCCGCCCTCGGCCGCGCCAAAGGTGATGCCCGGTACCGTGCGCAATGCGTCTTGCAAATTGGCCGACCCTGTCTGTTCGATCACGCTCTTGTCGAGCAGGACTATCGACTTCGGCGTATCGATGATCGGCGCCACATCCTTTGGACTGGCGTCCTGCCGGATCCGCTCGCCTTCGACCAGAATATCGTCGTCGCGGCGTTGCGCGAGGGCCGCTTCGTCAGCGGGCGCGGCATCGGCGCCATCCTTGGCCATCGCCGGGGCGGTGACGAACGCACCGACACACGACAGAGCCAGAAAAGCAGGCACAGCGGCGCGACGTGAAACAGTGCCCGGACGGCGCATAACGGTAATCCCCTTAAAGTCAGGGGTCGGCTATTGCGAGTCACTCTCATTGTCAACGCTATTGAGAGCTATTCTCACTAGAAACATTGAAAAGCCAGCTTCGCAGCGCGCTTGCGAGATTGGGCGGGTCATCCGCCATGATGCGCAAGGCGTCGATCTCGGCGATCAGCGCATTGAGTGGGAGAGCGTGGCTGGCGGCCGCAGACTCAAGCGCAGCCCAGAAGACGGGTTCAAGGCTGATTGAAGTCTGGTGACCGGCGATGGTGACCGAGCGTTTTATGGGACCCTGAAAGCCGGTTGGGGGTGCGGTGATCACCTATATTGCTCCCTCGCGAAGCGAGGGAGGGGGACCATGAGCCGAAGGCGAATGGTGGAGGGGGCCGGGCCGCAAGCGCGACGCTTGTGGAGAGCGCCCCTCCACCACCCGCTGAAGAAGCGGGCGGTCCCCTCCCCGGTTCCGGGGAGGAATTTAGCGATGTCGATGCCCCCTCACTCGGTATCGAACAGCGCCGCGAGCTGTTCGATGATGGTGCCGCCGAGCTGTTCGGCATCCATGATCGTCACCGCGCGCTGGTAATAACGCGTCACGTCATGGCCGATGCCGATCGCGACCAGCTCGACCGGCGATTTGGTCTCGATCCAGGCGATCACCTGGCGCAGATGGCGTTCGAGATAGCTGCCCGAATTGACGCTGAGCGTCGAATCGTCGACCGGCGCGCCGTCCGAGATGACCATCATGATCTTGCGCTCCTCGGGCCGACCGATCAGCCGGCCATGCGCCCAGAGCAATGCCTCGCCGTCGATATTCTCCTTGAGCAATCCCTCGCGCATCATCAGCCCGAGCGATGCCTTGGCGCGGCGCCAGGGTTCATCGGCTTTCTTGTAGACGATGTGGCGGATATCGTTGAGCCGGCCCGGCTGCGGCGGCCGCCCGGCGGCAAGCCAGGTTTCGCGCGCCTGCCCGCCCTTCCAGGCGCGGGTGGTGAAGCCGAGAATCTCGGTCTTGACGCCGCAGCGCTCGAGCGTGCGCGCCAGGATGTCCGCGCTGATCGCGGCGATCGAGATCGGCCGCCCGCGCATCGAGCCGCTATTGTCGATCAGCAACGTGACCACCGTATCGCGGAAATCGGTCTCGCGCTCGATCTTGTAGCTCAGCGACTGCATCGGATTGACCACCACGCGGGCGAGCCGCGCCGCGTCGAGCAGCCCTTCTTCCTGGTCGAAGTCCCAAGAGCGATTCTGCTGCGCCATCAAGCGGCGCTGCAGCCGATTGGCGAGTTTGGTCACCGCGCCCTGCAGATGGACGAGCTGCTGATCGAGATACGACCGCAGCCGCGCCAGTTCGTCGGCGTCGCACAGCTCGGTCGCGGCGATCACCTCGTCATAGGCAGTGGTCCAGGCCTTGTAATCGAACTGCGCGCCGAAATCGTGCAGCGGCCGGTTGGGGCGGACCGGCAGCATACCCTCCTCGCCCTCGTCGCCGGGCTCGCCGTCCATATCGTCATATTGGTCGTCGCCCTGCTCGGTCGACTCGCCGTCCTGCGATTCGGCATCGCGGTCCTGGCCGCGCGCTTCGATCTCGCCCTGGCCTTCCTCGCCCTCGCTCTCGCCTTCGTCGCCTTCGTCGGACTGCTGATCCTCGGTGCCCTCGTCGTCGCTGCCGCCTTCCTCGCTGTCGTCGGGGATCATGTCGCCCTCGATCAGTTCGAGATCCTCGAGCAACCGCGTCGCCAGCGTCGCAAAGGCGCGCTGGTCGTCGATCGCCAGTGCCAGCGCATCGAGATCGTGGCCCGCCTTGTCCTCGATCCAGTCGCGGATCAGCGCCATGCCCATCGCGCTCGCGGCAGGCGCATGTGCGCCAGTCAGCCGTTCGCGCACCATCAGGCCGAGCGCGGTCGACAGCGGCACTTCTTCGCGATTGCGCGCGCGCGTGATCGGATCGGCGCGCAATTTCATGTCGAGAGCGGTCGCCAGATTGGCGGCGATCCCGGCATAACCGCGTGCGCCAAGCGCCTCGACCCGCGCGCCTTCAACAGCATCGAACACCGCGCGCGCCACCGCGTCGCCTGGCGCGGTCTTCGCGTGCAATGCTGCGTCGTGATGCCTGAGCCGGAGCGCGAAACCATCGGCGAAACCGCGCGCCTCCGCCACCTGATCGGCCGGCAGTGTGCGCGCCGGCATCGGCACCTTGATATGCTTGCCCGACTGAGTCGGCGCGTCAGCGGTGAAGGCGAGCTCGACCTCAGGCTCGTCGGCAAGCGCACGCGAGGTGCCGCCAAGCACGGCCTTGAACTGGTCGAGGGGCGTTTCAGTGGTCATTGGCTCAGCTCTGGCAGGACGATATGTCCGGGCGCAAGATCGCGGTTCATGATCACCGTCGCTTCGCCCGATTTCGCGTCATAGGCAAGCAGGGTGATCACTGCGCCGGCAATGATGTCGTGCGCGGGCAGCTTCACCGTCGACAGCGTGTGCCGCGCGCCGGGTAGCGCACGCATGCGGCCAAAGCCCGACGCCTCGAGATCGAACGACACGCTGCCTTTCTCGCCGCCGCTGCCGACATAACGCAGCCGGACCACGCTTTCCCCGCCGAGCGGCAGGCCTTCGATCAGGCCATATTCCGCCTTGGGAATGGCAAAGGGCAATTTGCTCTTGCCCTTGGCGCCGACCAGAAAGGCGTGGTCGAACCAGGAATCGCTATCGGCATCGATCAGGCAATAACGCGTGTCGAGCTTGGTCGGACGCAGCGCGCCGACCAGGCCGAATAGCATCTGTCCGGTCATCTGCTTGCCGATCGAGCCTTCCTTGCCTTCTTCGCAAAAGACCCGCTGCGGATCGCCGGGCAGCCCCGGCACGCTCGCCGCCGCGACGACCGAACCGCGTTCGAACGCGCGCTTCTCGCCCGATTGGTCGAGCGCGATCGGCGTGACGAGAATCGCCGAATCGGGCCGGCCGAGTACGCTCATCGCGACGATCGTGCCGGGCAGCACCTTCTGCTCGCCCGCTGGGGTCAGCGACGGCAACAGGCGCAGCGGCGGCGCGCCGATCTTGTAGTCGGCGGGCGCGGCGGCAAGCAGCAGCGGCACTGCAGCGAGCGTAACGATCGACCGCCAATGGCGCCTGTGGTCGGTCATCGCTTCGTTACTCCACCGGAGAGACCCGGGCATCATGCCCGGCCGTCAGCTCTTGCCGACGACGCTTTCCGGCAGGTCCTTGCCGAACACGCGCTGATAATATTCCGCGACCAGCGCGCGCTCGGTCTCGTCGCACTTGTTGAGGAACGACAGGCGGAAGGCGAAGCCGACATCGCCGAAAATCAGCGCATTCTGTGCCCAGGTGATCACGGTGCGCGGGCTCATCACGGTCGAGATGTCGCCGTTGATGAAGCCGCGCCGGGTCAGGTCGGCGACGCGAACCATGTCCTCGACCGCCTTCTTGCCCTCGGGCTTGTCATACTCGCCCGACTTGGCGAGCACGATCTGCGCCTCGACCGCGGCGGGCAGATAGTTGAGCGTGACGACGATGTTCCAGCGGTCCATCTGACCCTGGTTGATCTGTTGCGTGCCATGATAGAGCCCACTGGTGTCGCCGAGGCCAACCGTGTTGGCGGTCGAGAAAAGGCGGAACCAGGGGTTGGGGCGGATCACGCGGTTCTGGTCGAGCAGGGTCAGCTTGCCTTCGGTTTCCAGCACGCGCTGGATCACGAACATCACGTCGGGGCGGCCGGCATCATATTCGTCGAACACCAAAGCGGTCGGCGTCTGCAGCGCCCAGGGCAGCAGCCCTTCGCGGAATTCGGTGATCTGCTTGCCGTCCTTGAGCACGATCGCGTCGCGGCCGACCAGATCGATGCGGCTGATATGCGCATCGAGGTTGATGCGGATGCACGGCCATTTCAGGCGCGCCGCGACCTGTTCGATATGAGTCGATTTGCCGGTGCCGTGATAGCCCTGCACCATCACGCGGCGATTATGCGCGAAGCCCGCGCAGATCGCGAGCGTGGTGTCGGCGTCGAACACATAGGCCGGATCGAGATCGGGCACGCGCTCGTCCGCTTCGCTGAACGCCGGGACTTGCATGTCCGAATCGATGCCGAACGCGTCGCGGACGCTGAGCATCTTGTCGGGCGCCTCCATGATCGTCGTTTCGCGGCTGTCGGGCTGGGTATTTGGAATGTCGGTCATTATTGCCTCACGTCTGGCCTAACGCCTTAGGCCAAGGAAAGCGTCCGACTCAACAGTCCTGGAGCAACTTCTCCACCTTAAAGGCGATAGAGCCGCACCGGCGAGCCATCCGCGCGTGCAATCACGCGCTTTGCTTCCTGATCGAGCTGGACCGCCTTGATCCACCAGCCGGCCTTCTCGCCGCCCGGGAACAGCGAGTCGGGCAGGCGCGGCAAGACCTCGGCTTTCAGTTCCGGCACAGTCATTCCCGGCGGGCTTGTCGGCAAGCTGGCGAGCACCGCGTCGCGCATCGCGGCGAATTTACCGGCGTCGACATTATATGTCTTGCCCGGCCGAATGACGTTCTCGATCGCGATGCGGTTCGGCTTGGTTGCCATTGTCTTCACTCCTTGGGGGGCGGGGAATTTTTCGGCGGCAACGGGAACAGTGTCACGAACCGGTCGAGCAGCGTCCGATCGCCCTGTACCGTCAGCACGCCTCCTGCCTCCGCATCGGCGATCGGCAGGCCGCCATAGACGATCGCCGCCAGCATCATCGGCGTGGTCGACAGGATCAGATCGGCACCCGATGGGTCGATGCGCCGGATCGGGATGCCGTCCGGGCCGATTTCCGCCACGAATGTCTCCGTACCGAAGCGGAAGCCGATCGTCGCGGCCAGGCCGGCCGCACGATCAGGCGCATACATGGTGCGGAACGACATCATGATCGACGCCGCGCTGAGCGGCAGCGTGGGATCATGCGCGGGCGAGCGCACCGCCCAGCGGCCCAGTTCCTTGATCGCGACCTCGCTCTGATAACCCCATTCAGTCAGGCCATAGACCTGCACCGAGGCGGGCGGCGGCAGTTTTTGGCGTTCGACAATCCCCGCCTCCTCCATGCCCTCGAGCCGCTGGGTCAGCACATTGGCGCTGATTCCGGGCAGGCCGGCGCGCAATTCACCAAAGCGTCGCGGACCGAACATAAGCTCGCGCACGATCAACAGGGACCAGCGCTCGCCGACCAGTTCCATCGCCAAAGCCGTACCGCAAGCGTCGTCGTACCAACGCTTTTCCGCCGTTTTTGCCGAATCGGTTACTTTTTCTAACTTCATAGTTGCTTTTAATAACTGAAGCGGGCAATACCGTCAAACAGTGATTCGCAACTCAGCGTTTCCAAAAAGGAGAACCGCCATGAGCATGACCAACATGATCTTCGTGAACCTGCCCGTCAGCGACGTGGCCAAGGCGACCGCATTCTATGAATCGATCGGCGCGACGAAGAATCCGATGTTCAGCGACGAGACGGCGTCGTGCATCGTCTTTTCCGACCAGATCCACGCGATGCTGCTCAGCCATGAGAAGTTCGCCTCGTTCATCCCCGGACGCACTATCGCCGACGCGAAGAGCGCGGTCGGGATGCTGATCTGCATCGCTCAGGCGAGCAAGGAAGCGGTCAATGCGGTGGTCGACAAGGCCGGCGCAGCGGGCGGTTCTGCCGATGCGACTCCGTCTCAGGATTACGGCTTCATGTTCAGCCGCAGCTTCGCCGATCCTGACGGCCATATCTGGGAAGTGATGTGGATGGACCCCGCCGCCGCCGCCGCCGGCCCCGAGGCATTCGCCGACACCGCCGCCTGACCGCGCACCGCAAAGGACCCCCGCAAAGGATCATACCATGCGTAAGTTCGTCCCCTTCATATCCGGTGCCGGCGGCTTCGCCGTCACCGTGATCGCCATCCTCGTGCACAGCGCGATGACTGGCGCCCCCGTGATCGCCTGACCGGCAAAGGAACCCCGATGTCCTCCCCAACAAACAACAAGACTCTCTGGACCGGCCGCGTGCTGAGCGGGCTTGCGATCCTCGCGCTTGGCCTGGATGCGGCGTTCAAACTCGCCGCGCCACAGCTGATGATCGACAACAGTCCGCCTTTGGGTCTTGCGCCCGATCCCGGCCTGTACCGCACGATCGGGTCGATCCTGCTGGTCGGCGTCGTCCTTTACGCCTGGCCGCGCACCGCCTTTCTCGGCGCGCTGCTGATCACCGCGTTCCTCGGCGGCGCTGTCGCGGTGAACCTTCGCGCCGGCATGCCGTTGTTCAGCAACACACTGTTCGGCGTCTATCTCGGGCTGGTCGTCTGGGGCGGACTGTGGCTGCGCGACCCGCGCGTCCGGGCGCTGCTGCCGATCGCATAATGACTTCGAAAAACACATAAAAAACATAAAACCAAGGAGCAGGATGATGACTTCCCCCTCGATCGAAATCACCGCATTTCGCTGGGTGCCTGACTTCGCGCGCGGCCTGGTGCGCGACATCCGGGTGCGCTGGGCGCTGGCCAAAGCTGGGATCCCCTATCGGGTACGGCGGCTCGACGCGACCACCCAGCGCCCGGCGGACTATTTCCACGAACAGCCTTTTGGCCAGGTGCCGGTGTTCGTCGAAGGCGATCTCGGCCTGTTCGAGAGCGGCGCGATCGTGCTGCATATCGGCGAACGCAGCGACGCGCTGCTCCCCGCCGACGCGGCCGGGCGAGCCCGTGCGACCTGCTGGGTGATCGCGGCGCTCAACAGCATCGAGCCGATGATCTTCGAACTGGTCAATATCGATGTCTTCAACGCCGGCGAGCAATGGGCGGCGCTGCGCCGGCCCGAGGCGGAGCGGAAAGTGCGCGAGCGCCTGTCCCGCCTGTCGGACTGGCTTGGCGAGCAGGATTATCTCGAAGGTCGCTTCACCGTGGGCGACCTGATCATGGCCTCGGTGCTGCGCAATCTGCGTCACACCGGGCTGGTCGCCGAGCATGCCAATCTCGCCGCCTACCTCGCGCGGTGCGAAGCGAGGCCCGGATTTCAGCAAGCCCTGGCCGAACAACTGGCCGATTTCGACGAACGCGAGGCGGCCTGAACCGCCCCCGATCACCCCCCGGGTCACAAGACCATTTTCCCAAAAAACAAGGAGAGAGATGATGAGCTATATTCAAGGTTTCGTGCTTGCGGTGCCTGCGGCGAACAAGCAGGCCTATCTCGATCATGCCACCAAGTCGGTCGCGCTGTTCCGTGACTATGGCATGACCCGCATGATCGAGAATTGGGGCGACGAAGTGCCCGACGGCACGGTCACCGACTTCAAACGCGCGGTGAAGGCGAAGGCCGATGAAACCGTCCTGTTCAGCTGGCTCGAATGGCCCTCCAAGGAGGTCTACCAGGACGGCATGACGCGGATGATGGAAGACCCGCGCATGGCCGAAATGGGCGAGATGCCGTTCGACGGCAAGCGTATGATCTATGGCGGGTTCGAGCCGCTGCTCGACGACGGCCCGGGTGGATCGACCGGCTATGTCGATGGTTATCTCGTGCCGGTCGAGGCCGGTAAAAAGGACGCGTATCGCGGCATGGCGAGCAAGGCGTCGACCGTATTCCGCGACCATGGTGCGACCCGCGTGGTCGAGGCTTGGGGCGATGACGTGCCCGATGGCACGGTCACCGACTTCAAGGGCGCGGTGCAGGCCCGGGGCGACGAGCACGTGATCTTCTCCTGGGTCGAATGGCCTTCCAAGGAAACACGCGACGTTGGCATGGCCAAAGTCATGGAAGATGCGCGCATGAAGCCCGACGGCAACGCGGAGATGCCGTTCGACGGCAAGCGCATGGTCTATGGCGGCTTCGCCCCTATCCTCGACCGCTGATTCCATAACGAACGATTTCGACAGGAGAGAGACAATGACGAACCCTGAAGGTACGCCGATCTGGTACGAACTGATGACCGCCGATCCCGACGCGTCGAAAAAATTCTACGACACCGTGATCGGCTGGACGGTTGGAGACGCGCCGCCGGACGGCCAGGATTACCGCATGATCAATGTCAGCGCGGAATCGGGCGGCGGTCAGGTCGGCGGCGTGCTGCGCCTGACACCCGAAATGATCGCCGGCGGGGCCAAACCGACCTGGCTATTCTATATCGGCGTCGATGATGTCGATGCCTCGGTCGAAAAGATCGAGGCGGCCGGCGGCAGCGTGCTGATGCCCGCCTGGGACATTCCCGATATCGGCCGCATCGCGATGGTCGCCGATCCGCAGGGCATCCCCTTCTACATCATGCGCGGCGCAAGCGACCAAAGCAGCACCGCCTATGACCGGATGGGCATGGGCAAATGCAACTGGAACGAGCTCGCCACAACCGATCAGGAAGCGGCGAACGCCTTTTATGCGACGGTGTTCGGCTGGACCTATCCCGACAAGATGGAGATGCCCGGCATGGGCGATTATGTCTTCGTCGCGGTCGGCGACCAGACCATCGGCGCGACCATGAACCGGCAGCCCGACGGCCCGCCGCCCGCCTGGCAATTCTATTTCCGCGCGCCCGATATCGAAGTCGCGGCGCAGAAGGTGAAGGACGGTGGCGGCACCGTTCATGCCGGGCCGATGGAAGTCCCCGGCGGCGATCGCATCATCGTCGCCAGTGACCCGCACGGCGTGATGTTCGGTGTCGTTGGACCGGGACAATAAAGCGAGACCAGCAAGGAGAACGATGATGAACAAGATCTCACCATGTCTGTGGTTCAACCACAATGCCCAGGAAGCTGCTGAATTCTACGCCGCGACTTTCCCCGATTCGAGCGTCGATGCGATCAATCTCGCGCCGGGCGACAATCCCTCCGGCAAGGAAGGCGCTGCGCTGACGGTCGAGTTCACGGTGCTCGGCATGAAGTTCCTCGGCCTGAACGGCGGCGATATGTTCAAGTTCGACGAAGCCGTATCCTTCCTGATCCTTACCGACAACCAGGAGGAGACCGACCGCTATTGGAACGCAATCGTCGATGGCGGCGGTCAGGAAAGCATGTGCGGCTGGTGCAAGGACAAGTTCGGTCTGTCCTGGCAAATCACCCCGCGCGCATTGCTGGATGCAACGACCAGTCCGGACCGGGCGGCGGCCAAGCGCGCGATGGATGCGATGATGAAGATGCGCAAGATCGACATCGCCGCGATCGATCGCGCCTTCGCCGGCGAAGTGGTCGCTTAGAAAGGCGACCGGCATCGTCGCTTTACGCCGCAACGTCCCTCCCCCGCCACGCGGGGGAGGGAAGCTCCCCGGGCATCCTTTTCGAAAGAGATCATCATGCGCAAGATCATCGCAGGCGTCTTCCAGTCGCTCGACGGCGTCAAGCAGGCGCCCGGGGGGCCGAGCGAGGATCCGACCGGCGCCTTCACGCTGGGCGGCTGGTCGTTCACCTTCTGGGACGAGGTGATGGGCGACTATATGGACGGCGTGATCGGCGGCGACTTCGATCTGCTGCTCGGCCGCAAGACCTATGAGATCTTCGCCGCGCACTGGCCGTTCATGACCGACGACCCGATCGGCGAGAAATTCGACAAGATCGCCAAATATGTCGTCACCTCCTCGACCGAACCACTGACCTGGAACAATTCGCATGCGATCAACGGCGACGCCGCCGCCGGTATCGCCAGGCTCAAGGCAAGCGATGGGCCCGACCTGCTGATCCAGGGCAGTTCGAAACTCTACCCCGCCCTGATCGAGGCGGGGCTGATCGACCAGCTGTTCCTGATGACCTTCCCGGTCGTGCTCGGCGGCGGCAAGCGCGTGTTCGAGAACGGCGTGAAAGCGGGCGCACTCAAGCTGGTCGATCACCGCGTATCGACCACCGGGGTGATCATCGCGACTTATGAACCCGCCGGCCCGGTGCCGACCGGTTCCTTTGCGATGCCCGAGCCCAACGAGCTAGAGCGTGCGCGCCAGGAACGGATGAAGCGGGAGGGATAATCGAAAAGGGGGATCACGCGGTGATGCACCGCACGCTGCATCACAGGAGAGATATGATGCCGATCGAACACCTCACCTTCCCGAACGAGACCGAAAACTACCGCATTGCACGCAATGCCTTGCTCGAAGACGAACGCGCGCTCCGCCGCCAGATCGAGGCGGTCGCGGCGAAGCGCCGTGCCCTCCCGCCTGGTGGGGAAGTCCGCGAGAATTATGTGTTCGAGCGCCTCGACACCAACGGCATGCCGGAGAAAGTCGCACTCGCGGATCTGTTCGGCGATCACGA
This sequence comes from Sphingomonas sp. So64.6b, assembly GCF_014171475.1. Lineage (NCBI taxonomy): Bacteria > Pseudomonadati > Pseudomonadota > Alphaproteobacteria > Sphingomonadales > Sphingomonadaceae > Sphingomonas > Sphingomonas sp. So64.6b. The sequence continues at coordinate 4,478,230 of NZ_CP048817.1, read as the reverse complement.
TAGCCTTGCGCTCTACAGCTTCATGTACGGCCCGGACCGTGACGCACCCTGCACCGGCTGCACCCATACACTCGACAGCTGGGATGGGGTCGCGCGCCACGCCCGGCAACGCCTGCCCTTCTATATCGTCGCGAAATCGCCTCTTGCCCGGCTGCTGGCCCTGGCCCGCGAGCGCGGCTGGAATCACCTCCAATTCCTCTCCACCGCCGGTAATGATTATGATCGCGACTATTTCGGCGATTCGCTCGCCCTGACGCCGGCGATGCGCGTGCAGCAGGATTTCAAACCCGGTGTGGAATGGGACATGCCGATACTCAATGTCTTCCGGAAAGATGGCGACAAGGTCCGCCATTTCTGGGGCAGCGAATTGCTTTACGTGCCGCCCGAGCCCGGCCAGGAATATCGGCACAACGACCTGCTCGACCCGCTCTGGGCCCTGTTCGACACCACGCCGGAAGGGCGCGGCGATTTCGAACCCAAGCTCGCTTATTGAGTATCACTGGCCGCGATAACGGGATCAAGCGAACGCGGCTGCGCTCTTCAGCTGGGTATAGGCCGCGATCACGTCCTGCAGTGCCTTTTCGTAGCTGCGATCCCCACCGTTACGGTCGGGATGATATTTCCGCACCAGCTCGGCATAGCGCGTCCTGAGACCGCGGCGATCGACATCGGTCCCCAGCCCGAGCACTTTCAGCGCGCGCCGGTCGCTCTCCGACAGAGTCCGCCCATCGGCGCGGGGCGCTTCGGCCGCGCGCTTGAACCTCGCGCCGATCGCGTCGAGCGGGTCGCGGAAATCGGCCCAGGTCGGCGGGCGGTCGGCACCGGAATGCGCAAAGGCGCGCGTCTCGCGCTCCCATCCCGCGAACGGACGCTGGGCATCATGAATTTCGTCGGCGCTCATCCCGTTGAAGAAATTGTAGCGCGCATTGAACGCCCGGACATGGTCGAGGCAAAACCAGCGATACGGCCGCGGGCCGTCGCTGCCGTTGGGACCGTCGAGCGCGGGTGCGCGGAATTCGCCCGGCTCGTGGCAGCCCGGCTCGGCGCATTCCCTGCCCGTCCCTTCGACCCGGCCGTGAAAGCGTATGCCCGGCCGGTCCCTCTTTTCACTTTCGTCCGCCTTCTTCTCACTCACAGCGCCACGCGGCTCCCCGAACGTCCAAAAACCGCCTATATAGGATCGATGACCAATCTCGCCACCGGCCCCGCCACCCAATCCGCCACCCCCTCGGTCGCCGCGGAAATCACCGCCCGCCTGACCGATGCACTCGCGCCGTCGCATCTCGACGTGAGCAACGACAGCGCGCAGCATGCCGGTCATATGGGCGATGACGGTACCGGCGAGTCCCATTTCTCCGTCACCGTCGAAAGCCGCGCGTTCATCGGCCTGTCCCGGGTTCAGCGACAACGCCTGGTCAACCAGGCATTGGCGGATTTGCTGAGGGACCGAATCCACGCCCTTGCGATCCGCGCAAGGGCGCCGGGAGAATGACCGTGCAATACGGACTCTGGTATTGGCCATCTATTCAGGGGCGCGGCGAATTCATCCGCTTGCCGCTCGAGGCCGCGGGGATCGACTATGTCGATTGCGCGCGGGTCAACGGCGCGGACGCACTGGTCGCGAACATGAAGGCCAATGCCGAGGCGCGCGGCCCGTTCGCACCACCCTATCTCGAACTCGACGGCATGCTGATTGCGCAGGTCGCCAACATCCTGATGTTTCTCGGCGAGCGGCACCAGCTCGCACCGTCGAACATGGCCGAGCGACTGTGGCTCAATGAGCTGCAGCTGACCATCGCGGACCTCGTCGCCGAAGCACATAATGTCCATCACCCGGTCGATATGGCGGCCTATTACGAAGATCAGAAAGACGCGGCACTGACCGCGGCGACCGCGTTCCGTAACGCGCGGATGCCGAAATTCCTGCGTTATTTCGAACTCGCGATCGATTCGGCCCCGGGCGAATGGCTGATCGATCATCGCTGGACCTATGCCGACACGTCACTGTTCCAAATGGTCGCGGGGCTGCGCTACATGTTCCCGCGGCGCATGGCGGCAATTGAACGGGATTATCCCGGCGTCATCCGCATTCACGATCAGGTCGCCGACTTGCCCGGGATCAAGGCCTATCTGAAGAGCGACCGCCGGCTGCCGTTCAGCGAGGAAGGCATTTTCCGCCATTATCCGGAGCTCGACGACGAATGAGCGCACTCGCCGAACGGCCCGCCGCGCGTATCCTGTTGACCGACGACCAGAACCGCGTGCTCCTGTTCCGCTTCGACGCGGGCGACCGGCCGCCTTTCTGGGCGACACCGGGCGGCGCGATCGATCCGGGCGAAAGCTTCGCCGGTGCCGCGCGTCGCGAGTTACGCGAGGAAACCGGGCTCGATCTCGACTGTGGCGAAGAAGTGCATCGCCGCACGGTTACCTTCACGACGCTGGAGGATGTGCCGGTGATCGCGGAGGAACGCTATTTTCGCGTGCATGCCGGCGCCTGTACGATCGACACCGGCGGCCATACCGAACTCGAACGCCGTGTGATGCAGCAGCATCGCTGGTTCGCGCGCGGCGAACTGGCGACCTGGCCCGAGACGATCTTCCCCGAAGATCTGACCACAATCCTGGAGCAAAGCGATGACCAATGACGATCTGATCCTGCAGACCATCACCCCGGTCACGCACGACCTTGGCGGGTTCAAGGTCCATCGCACCCTTCCCTCCAAACCACGCACGATGGTCGGCCCATTCCTGTTCTTCGATCAGATGGGCCCGGCGCATCTGAGTGTCGGAGAGGGCATCGATGTGCGGCCGCACCCGCATATCAACCTCGCCACGGTGACCTATCTGTTCGGCGGCAGCATCGACCATCGCGATTCGATCGGCACCTTCGCGACGATCGAACCGGGCGCGGTCAATCTGATGACCGCCGGGCATGGCATCGTCCATTCCGAACGCTCGCCCAGCGCGAAACGTGCGATCGGCCCGGAATTGTCGGGCATCCAGACCTGGATCGCTCTCCCCGAAAAAAATGAGGAGATGGACCCGGCGTTCGAACATGTCGAAAAAGCCGCTTTGCCGGTGGTCGAAACCAAAAATGCCCGGGCGCGGGTCGTGATGGGCAGCCTGTGGGGCGCATCGGCACCGACCACCACTTATGCCGAGACGATCTACGCCGACATCGTGCTCGACGCCGGGGGCAGCGTGCCGATCGACGCGGGGGCCGATGAACGCGCCCTTTATGTCGCACTCGGCGAGGCGAGCCTCGACGGCATGACACTCGAGCCGATGACGCTTTACGTGCTCAAACCCGGCATTGCCGCGACCTTGCGTTCGGCCAGCGGCGGCCGCGTCATGCTGTGCGGCGGCGAGGCCTTTGCGACGCCGCGCCATATCTGGTGGAACTTCGTCTCCTCGGACCGCGAGCGGATCAACGAGGCCAAGCGCGCCTGGAAGGCCGGCGAATTCCCCAAAGTGCCCGGCGACGACAAGGAATGGATCCCGATTCCGGAGATTCCGCTGACGGTGAGTTATCCGTAGACTTCTCCCCTCCCGCTTGCGGGAGGGGTTGGGGGTGAGCTCGCGCTAACGACTAACGATACCGCTTGAGGAGAGGTGGGCCCACCCCTACCCCTCCCGCCAGCGGGAGGGGAAAGAGTGATGAATGCCTTCGACCTGCAACAAATAAACCTCCCCACCGGCGTCACGCTCGACGTCGCGGTCGCCGGCGATCCCGCCAATCCGGCGATCATCCTGCTTCACGGTTTCCCCGAATCGCACCGCACCTGGCGCCACCAGATTCCCGAACTGGCGAAAACGCATTTCGTGCTCGCGCCCGATCAGCGCGGTTTCGCCCGCTCGTCCAAGCCGGCCGAGGTGAGCGATTATACCCCGGACAAGATGGTCGGCGACCTGGTCGCGCTGGCCGATCATTTCGCGATCGGGACATTCACTTTGGTCGGTCATGACTGGGGCGGCGCGATCGCGTGGATGGCGGCGCTAACCCGGCCCGACCGGGTCGAGCGGCTGATCATCATCAACGCGCCGCACCCGTTCGTCTTCCAGAAGACGATGTTCGACGATCTCGGCCAGCGCGAGGCGAGCCAGTATATCCGCGCCTTCCGCAATCCCGAGTTCGAGAAATATATCGACGGCATCGGGCTCAGCGCCTTTTTCGACGGTAGTTTCCTGCGCCACACCGACTTCGCCAATGTCGCCGACGAAAAGCCGATCTATCTCGACCAATGGGATCAGCCCGGCGCGATGACCGCGATGCTCAACTGGTACCGCGCCAGCGCGATCGTCGTGCCCGAAATGCACGAAACGCCCGAACGTCCGGCATTCCTCGACGCGCCCTTCCCGCCGGTAAAGCAGCCCACATTGGTGATCTGGGGCCTGAAGGACGCGGCATTGCTGCCGAGCCAGCTTGAGGGACTCGACACACTGGTGCCCGACATGACGCTGGTGAAGGTCGATGCGGGGCATTTCGTGCCGTGGGAAGCGCCCGAGGCAGTGACCCGCGCGATCCTCGGCTGGCTAAGCTAAAATTCCTCCCCCGCAGGGGGAGGGGGACCATCCGAAGGATGGTGGAGGGGGCCGCCGCGCGCGTTGACGGTAGCGATGATGTACCGAACGACAGCATCAAGATCACGGAGTATATCCACAGCATTGATCCGCAGCGTTCGGACGCCGCGCATCGTCAGCCAGGCGTCGCGCACTTCATCCCGCTCGGGCCGATCGCCGCGATTATGCGTCTCACCATCAACTTCGATCGCCAGCTTCGCCGCGTCGCAATAGAAATCCAGCGAATATGGCCCCGCCGGATGTTGCCGCCGGAACTTCGCACCGTCCGGCTGTTTGCGCAGCACCTGCCATAGCAACACCTCCGGCAAGCTCATCTCGCGGCGTAGTTTCTTCGCACGCTTGATCGATTCCGTCGGGCCGGTGAGCTTCACCGCGATCCCCTCCACCCCTCGCCTTCGGCTCGCGGTCCCCTCCCCTCCGGGGAGGATTTGAGAAAGGCTCCACCCAGGCCCCATGCGCTTGCACATTGGCCAGCAGCACGCCTTTCGCAAAGCCCGGCCAACTCTGTACCCAGACCTGTTGCTGCGCGGTATTGCGGTTGGGCTCCATTCGCACCCACGCGAGCGGCCGTTCCGCCGTCGCGGCGGCACCCGCCGCCTGCATCGCTGCCTCGATCCGCGCCTGGCGCTCGGCACCGAGATATTGCCACACCACCGAATGCATCAGCACGCGCGTGACACCTACTGTCTGCGGCTCGGCCAGCCGGGCCTCGACCCAGTCGGCAGCATCGCCCTGCACCATGTCGACCGGCCGCTTCGCGATCATCGCGATCGCGCGCGACAGGCGCTCGGTGCGCTCGGGATTGTCGGCCCAGATATAGGCGCGCAGCCGGTCCGCCGCTTTCGGGTCGGTCACATCGACCGGCTGGATCTCGACGCCGCGCACCGACACGATCTCGACCGGCACCAGCGACGGCGGGGCGCCGCGCCATTCTGGACGGATCGTCACCGACGAATCGGCCGGCCCGATCATCGTCCCGCCAAGATCGAAGCGAAAGCGGTCGATCAGCAGGTTGAGACCTGCGCTCGACCCGATCTCGAGCAGATCGAGCTTTGCTCCATGGCGCCGCGCCACTTCGATCAGGCCCGTCATCAAGGCGGCCGATCGGCCCGCTTCGTTGGTCTGTGGCGGGCCATCGAGCCACGGATAAACCACCGCGTCATGCGTGGCGAAGCTCTCGCGCAAGATGCGCTGCACGGTGTCGGGATCGACGATCTCTCCTGCGAACACGCGCGAAAGCGCCGGTGCGACACCAGCCAGGTCAAGCGAATGCAGGCCGCCGACCAGCCTCAGCGGCAAGGCGTCGGTGGTCGGCTCACCCGGCCAGTCGAGCACTCGCGCGCCGGTTTTCGTGTCCCGGTCGAGGCTCTCCGCAAGCGCGGCGCAGATCCGCGCGGTGATCGGCGCGCCCATGACGGTGCAGAAATGCTCCTGAATCACGAATGCGCCGCGATTATTCTGCTCGTCCGCCATACCCGCCTCCATTTTGGCGGCGTTGTTGCGCCCGCGAAGGACCCCAAGTAAAGCCCCGCTCGACCATGGCCGCACCAATCATCCCCCCCTTGATCATCGCCGTCCCCAAGGGACGCATCCTGGCCGAGGCCATACCGTTATTGCGGCACGCCGGGATCGAACCCGAGCCGGCCTTTTCCGACGAGGACAGCCGTGCGTTGCGCTTCGCGACGAGCAATCCCGGCATCGACCTGATCCGGGTCCGTGCGTTCGATGTCGCGACCTTCGTAGCGCATGGTGCGGCGCAGCTCGGCATCGTCGGATCCGACGTGCTGGCGGAATTCGACTATTCCGAACTGTACGCGCCCGTCGATCTCGGCATCGGCCATTGCCGCCTGTCGGTTGCCGAGCCCGCCGCGCTGGCGGCGAGCGACGATCCACGCGGCTGGAGCCATGTGCGCATCGCGACCAAATATCCGCACGTGACGCGCGCGCATTTCGAGGCACGCGGCGTACAGGCGGAATGCGTCAAGTTGAACGGCGCAATGGAACTGGCGCCGCTACTCGGCCTGGCCCCGCGGATCGTCGACCTGGTGTCGTCGGGCCGCACGCTCAAGGAAAACGGCCTGGTCGAGGTCGAGGTGATCGCCGAGGTCACCAGCCGCCTGATCGTCAACCGTGCCGCATTCAAGACCCGCGCGGAAATCGTGCCGCTGGTCGAGGCCTTCCGGCGCGCGGTGGCGGGATGAGTAATCCTGCCCTTCTTCCAACCCCTCCCTTTCAAGAGTTCGGCAGCAGCCCTGTCCCCCAGACAGGGCCAAGAGCCGCCGAACTGGGCAAGGGGTGGGTCAGCGGCTCGCAGGGGTCGATCCCCTGCGCGGCGCTTCGGGCTGGGCGCGACGATTCTTTTGGGCGCGCAGACGCGCGCACCCACCCAGTTCGGCAGCAGCCCTGTCCCCCCGACAGGGCCAAGGGCCGCCGAACTCCCTCCCTTGAAAGGGAGGGGCTTTAAAATGCAGCGCCTCTCCACTTCCGATCCCGGCTTCGACCGCGACTTCGCCACCCTGGTCAACGCGCGCCGCGAGGCCGACGCCGATGTCGCGCGCGACGTGCGCACGATCGTCGCCAGCGTCCGCGACGAGGGTGACGCCGCGCTCGCCGCCTTCACCAAAAAATTCGATCATCACGACCTGAACGAAACCGGCTGGCGAATCGAAAAAGCCGAATGGATCGCGGCCTATGAGGGCCTCGACCCGCCTTTGCGCGAAGCACTCGACCTCGCCGCCGCGCGCATCGCGGCCTATCACGAGAAGCAGAGACCGGCAGACAGCGACACCACAGACAGCGCCGGCGTCCGCCTCGGCGCGCGGTGGAATGCGATCCAGAATGCCGGCATCTACATCCCCGGCGGCCGCGCGGCCTATCCCTCGTCGGTGCTGATGAACGCGATCCCCGCCAAGGTCGCCGGCGTCGAACGGCTGGTCATGGTCACGCCGACCCCGGACGGCGAGATTAACCCGCTGGTGCTGGCCGCCGCGCACATCGCCGGGGTTGACGAGATCTGGCGCGTCGGCGGGGCGCAGGCGATCGCCGCGCTTGCCTATGGCACCGGGCGGATCGCCGCGGTCGATGTGATCACCGGCCCGGGCAACGCCTGGGTCGCCGAGGCCAAGCGCCAGCTTTATGGCGTGGTCGGCATCGACATGGTCGCGGGACCGTCGGAGATCGTCGTCGTGGCAGATGGCCGCAACGACCCCGACTGGATCGCCGCCGACCTGCTCAGCCAGGCCGAGCATGACCCGACCAGCCAGTCGATCCTGTTCACCGACGACGCGGCCTTTGCCGAGCGTGTCGCCGATGCGGTCGACTTGCAAATCGGCCAGTTGTCCACTGCCCGAGTCGCGCGCGATAGCTGGGACGCGAACGGCGCAATCATCGTCACCGCCGATTTGATCGAGGCAATGCCACTGGTCGACCGCCTCGCGCCCGAGCATCTTGAACTGGCGTGCGACGATCCGCAGACGCTGTTCGACCGGGTGCGCCATGCCGGATCGGTATTCCTCGGCCGCCACACGCCCGAGGCGATCGGCGATTATGTCGCGGGGCCGAACCATGTGCTGCCGACCGGCAGGCGCGCGCGCTTCGCCAGCGGCCTGTCGGTGCTCGATTTCATGAAGCGCACCAGTTTCCTGCAATGCGATGAAGCGGCATTGGCCGCGATCGGTCCGGCGGCGGTTGCGCTGGCCGAGGCCGAGGGACTGCCGGCGCATGCGAAGTCGGTGGCGCTGCGGCTTTAGGGCCTGGTGGCGAGTAGCTGCCCTGGAACGAAGGGCCAGTCTTTCCGCCGATCCGATTTGAGCAGGCGGTCGATCGCCCGGGCATTCGACCCATCGATCGATGTGCTGAAGCGCTCCGGCCCACCGAAAAGGATGAAACGCGACCGTTCGCCGACTCGATCGAAAAACAGGTCGCAACTGTCGTTGGCCTCGATCAGAAACTCGTCTTGCCGACTTCCTTTGAACATGCGCACGGCCCGCACACGTGCAGGACTGACTCCTGCCACCTCGGCTTCGATGACTTCTCCATCGAAGATGGCAGTAGCCTCCTCCACCACCCGGCGCGCCGCAGCACTATTTTCTGCCCAGGTCGGCTCATGATCGACGACCACTGAGCAGCCAAAGGCAGGTGCGATTGGGACGCACCCCCACAACAGGATCGACGCAATCGTGATTTGACGCTTTGCCATAAGCGGTGAACCTACCTATCTGGCGGTCAATGTCGAGAACCGCCCCCCGTTCAAAGGCCCGCTCCGCCGCGCGCCTCGCCGCCGCCCAAGCACTCTATCAGCATGAGATGGAGGGCACCAAGATTCCGCAGCTGCTCCATGAATTCCATCAGCACCGGCTCGGCGCGACGATCGAGGACGCGGAATATGCCGAGGCCGATGTCGATTTCTTCGACGATGTGGTGAAGGGCACGCACGCGCGGCTGGAGGAAATCGACCTGGCGATCGCGGCCAAGCTCGCCAAGGGCTGGAGCATGGCGCGGCTCGACAAGTCGATGCGCGCGATCCTGCGCGCGGGGACCTATGAATTGATGGCGCGGGTCGATGTGCCGGCGCCAACGGTGATCACCGAATATGTCGATGTGGCGCACGCATTCTTCGACAAGCGCGAAGCCGGTTTCGTGAATGGATTGCTCGATGCGATCGCGAAAGACGTCCGCCCTTAATCCTCCCCGGCACGGGGAGGGGGACCGTTCGCTTCTTCAGCGAATGGTGGAGGGGGATTTCCCCAAGCGTCACGTTGCCGGCTCACCCCCTCCACCAGCTTCGCTGGTCCCCCTCCCCGTGCCGGGGAGGATTTGAAGCGTGACCGAAGCCGACTTCCTCACACTCCTCCGCACGCTTCCACTCCATCCCGGCGCGCAGGGCCTGACCGACGACACCGCCACTCTCGGCCCCTACATCCTCACCACCGACACGATCGTCGAGACGATCCATTTCCTCGCCACCGATCCTCCGCAGGACATTGCCTGGAAGCTGGTCGCGACCAACCTGTCCGACCTCGCCGCCAAAGGCGCGACGCCGGTCGGCGTGCTGCTCAACTATCCTCTGAGCGATACCGCCTGGGACAGGGCGTTCCTCGCCGGCTTGGGTCGCGCCCTAGAAAACTTCGATACTCCCCTGCTCGGCGGCGACACCGTTTCGCTCCCCAAAGGCGCGCCGCGCGTGCTGACCCTGACCGCGATCGGCACCGATGCCGCCGCGCCGCCGCGTTCGGGCGCCAGGGCCGGCGATGCGCTCTACGTCACCGGCACAATCGGCGATGCCGGTTCCGGCCTTACCATCGCCCAGGGCAAGCCAGGGCCCGCCGAGCTGCTCGCCGCCTATCGCCGCCCCCAGCCGCGCATCGCCGATGGCCGTCTACTCGGGCGTTATGCGCATGCCATGATGGATGTGTCGGACGGGCTGCTGATCGACGCGCGGCGCATGGCCGATGCATCGGGGCTGGCAGTGACGATCGACCTTGCCGCCGTGCCGCTCTCCGCCGCCTATCTTGGCTTTGCCGGGGACAGTCGCACGGCCCGGCTCGCCGCGGCGACAGCGGGCGATGACTATCAATTGCTGTTCGCCGCTTCGCCCGACAAGGCGCCGCCGGTGCCCGCGCGGCGTATCGGCCGGTTCGATCCCGGTGCCGGCCTGATCCTCCATGACGGGGGCGATGTCCTGCCGCTTCCGGGCAGACTCGGATTCCAGCACGACCTTTGACCGGGTTGCGCTCCGCGTTACCCGCCTTATACCCTCCGCCAAACCGTAGGGGACGCGGTCAGCCTGACCGTCCGTCCCAAGCGACATAAAGGGGAAGGATCAGCATGACGATTGTCTATGCCGCCATGATCTGCGGCTTGATTGCCGTAGTGTACGGCATCATCACCAGCCGCCAGGTGCTCGCCGCGAGCCCGGGCAACGAAAAGATGCAGGATATCGCCGCCGCGATCGCGGAAGGCGCCAAGGCCTATCTCGGCCGTCAGTACCGCACCATCGCCATTGTCGGCATCGTCGTCGCGGCGCTGGTCACCTATTTTCTGGGCTATGTCTCCGCGATCGGCTTCGCGATCGGCGCGATCCTGTCGGGCGTGACTGGCTTCATCGGCATGAACGTGTCGGTCAAGGCGAACGTCCGCACCGCGGAGGCCGCGCGCACGTCGTTGCAGGGCGGCCTGACCATGGCGTTCCGCTCCGGCGCGGTCACCGGCATGCTGGTGGCGGGCCTGGGCCTGCTCGCGATCGCCGGCTTCTTCTGGTATCTGACCGGCCCCGCCGGCAATGCGCCGACCTCGCGCATCGTGATCGATTCGCTCGTCGCCCTCGCTTTCGGCGCCTCGCTGATCTCGATCTTCGCGCGTCTCGGCGGTGGCATCTTCACCAAGGCGGCCGATGTCGGCGCCGACCTGGTCGGCAAGGTCGAGGCGGGCATCCCCGAGGACGACCCCCGCAACCCAGCGACCATCGCCGATAACGTCGGCGACAATGTCGGCGACTGCGCCGGTATGGCGGCCGATCTGTTCGAAACCTATGTCGTGACGCTCGGCGTGACGATGGTGTCGATCGCGCTGCTCGTCCAGGCTTCGGCCGGCGAGCTTCTCGCGCTGATGGGCCTGCCGCTGATCGTCGGCGGCGTATGCATCATCACCTCGATCATCGGCACCTATATGGTCCGTCTCGGCAGCAACAACTCGATCATGGGCGCGCTCTACAAGGGCTTCTGGACCACGGTCATCCTGTCGATCCCGGCAATCTATTTCGCCACGCAATACACGCTTGGCGACATGCACACCGTGATCGGTGGCGCGGCGTTCCTCGAACCCGGCGTGGCCAATGCCGGCTTCACCGGCATGGACCTGTTCTGGTGCATGATGATCGGCCTCGCGCTGACCGGTGCGCTGGTGTGGATCACCGAATATTACACCGGCACCAACTATCGCCCGGTCAAGTCGATCGCCAAGGCATCGGAAACCGGTCACGGCACCAACGTCATCCAGGGTCTCGCGGTCAGCCTCGAAAGCCCGGCGCTGCCGACGATCGTCATCTCGATCGCGGTCATCGCGACCTATCAGCTGGCGGGCGTGATCGGCATCGCGTTCGGCGCGACCGCGATGCTGGCGCTGGCCGGGATGGTCGTGGCGCTCGACGCTTATGGTCCGGTCACCGATAACGCTGGCGGCATCGCCGAAATGGCCGGCCTGCCCGACGATGTGCGTCAGCGCACCGACGCGCTCGATGCGGTCGGCAACACCACCAAGGCGGTGACCAAGGGCTATGCGATCGGCTCGGCCGCACTTGCCGCACTGGTGCTGTTCGGTGCGTACACCACCGATCTCGGCATCTACTTCCCCGACCTCAACGTCGATTTCTCGCTCTCCAACCCGTACGTGATCGTCGGCTTGCTGCTCGGCGCATTGCTGCCGTTCAGCTTCGGCGCGTTCGGCATGACCGCGGTCGGCCGTGCGGCGGGCTCGGTGGTCGAGGATGTTCGCGCGCAGTTCCGCGACAATCCCGGAATCATGGAAGGGACCAGCCGTCCCGACTATGCCCGGACCGTCGATCTCGTCACCAAGGCGGCGATCAAGGAGATGATCATTCCGTCGCTGCTGCCGGTGCTTGCGCCGATCGCGGTGTACTTCATCATCACCGCGGTATCGGATCAGGCAAGCGGCTTCGCGGCACTCGGGGCGTTGCTGCTGGGCGTGATCGTGTCGGGCCTGTTCGTCGCGATCTCGATGACCTCGGGCGGCGGCGCCTGGGACAATGCCAAGAAATATATCGAGGACGGTAATCATGGCGGCAAGGGCAGCGAGGCCCATAAGGCCGCGGTGACCGGCGATACCGTCGGCGATCCGTACAAGGACACGGCAGGTCCTGCGGTCAATCCGATGATCAAGATCACCAACATCGTCGCGCTGCTGTTGCTCGCGGCGCTCGCGGGTCACGGCGTGGGCTGACGCCAGTCCAGCCGTTTCGGTTCCGAAAAGCCCGTCGCACCTCAGGTGCGGCGGGCTTTTTGCTATACCCGTCATGTCGTCTCGGCTAGCCTGACGATCGGGGAAATCAGGGGGATTCAATGATCTTGCGTGTCGCGGCGGCTCTCTTGGCGGGCATGATCCTGCCGCTCGGCGTTGCCGCCCAGGAAAAACCGGCCACTCGACCAGCTAAAGGTGCTGCGGCCGGCTCGATCCCGATCGAGCATTTCGCTAGCCTGCCGTTCCTGACCGCACCCGAGCTGTCGCCCGACGGTACCCGGATCGCGGCGCGAATCGCAGTCGCCGGACAATTGCGGCTGGCGATCGTCCCGCTTGGCGACGTGAAGAAGATGATCTCGATCGGCATGGGGGAGAATGACCTTAACGATTGGGAATGGGTCAACAACGACTGGCTGATCGCCAATATCGGCGCGACGGAGAAGGTTCAGGGCGATGATTGGTATCTCTCCCGTACCGCCTCGATCAGCGCGGACGGCAACAAAGTCATCATGCTCGGCGCCAAGATGGCGGCGCAGAATGCCGGCAACGTATTGTGGATGGCGCATGACGGATCGCCCCATATCCTGCTCGCCATGCAGACCTCGGTCTATTCCAACGACGAGGGTTTCTGGCCCGAGGTGCGTGATTTCGACGTCAGCACGGGCAAGAGTACCCGTGTCGTCTCGTCGACCGACAAGGTGTCGAGCTGGTTCGCCGATGGTACGGGAACGGTGCGCATGGGCGTCGCTTATAATGACGACAGGCGATCCTATCGGCTGCTCTATCGCGACGACCGCACCAAGTCGTTCCGCACCGTCAGCAAGGCGCGCGGCCGCGGCGCGTCGCTGGGCAGCGTACCGGCGATGTTTCTGGCCGAACCCGGCCCCGGATCGAACAGGGCGCTCGCATTCGACGATAGTGACGGTTTCAACGCACTCTATGCCTTCGATCTCACCACGCTGAAGACCGGCGAGAAGATGTTCGGCAAACCGGGCTATGATATCGGCGGGATCATTCCCGACGCCACCGGCACGCGGATTATCGGCGTACAATATACCGACACACACTCGCGCACCCACTGGTTCGACCCGGTTCTGGCCGGAATCCAGGCCGATATCGACAAGGCGGTCGGCGCGCGCCACGCGCAGATCACCTCGTGGAGCAGCGATTTCAGCGTGCTGATCGTCAAGGTCGCGGGTGCCGACCGGCCGGGCGCCTATTATGTCTATCGCCCGGACGATGGCCGGCTGCGCGTGCTGGCGAAGATCAACGAAGCGCTGGGAACCGATGCGCAGTCGCCGGTCAGCACGATCAAGTACAAGGCGCGCGACGGGCTTGAGATTTCCGCGATTCTCACCGTCCCAAAGGGCAAGGCGGCGAAGGATCTGCCACTGATTCTGATGCCGCATGGCGGCCCGGCCGTGCGCGATGACGAGAGCTGGAACTGGCAGGCTCAGTTCCTTGCCAGTCGTGGCTACGCCGTATTGCAGCCAAATTATCGCGGCTCGACCGGCTTCGGCACCGCCTTTACCGAAAAGGGCCAGGGCCAATGGGGCCTGGCGATGCAGGACGATCTGATCGATGCGGTCAAATGGGCGGCAAGCACTGGCCTGGCCGATGCAAAGCGCGTGTGCATCGTCGGCGGGTCATATGGCGGCTATGCCGCGTTCCGCGCGGCGCAGCGCGACACGGGGATTTATCGCTGCGCCGTGTCTTTCGCCGGCGTTTCCGACATGCCCGCGATGCAGCGTTACGATAGGGGTTTCCTGAATGGCGGGCGGACCAACGATTATTTCCAGGGCTTCGCGCCTGACCTGAAAAGCGTATCGCCGATCAACTACGCCGCACAGTTCAGCACCCCGATCCTGATCATACATGGCAAGCTCGACCGCGTCGTGCAGGTTCGCCAGTCGCGCGAAATGGCCGAGAAGCTGAAGGCGGCGGGCAAGCCCTACCGTTATGTCGAACAGCCGCTGGGCGACCATCATTTCTCGCGTCAGGCCGACCGTGTCCAGTTTCTGACCGAGCTGGAGGCATTCCTCAAGGAACATAATCCGGCGTGATGGCGCCCTCCCCGGTACGGGGAGGGGGACCGCGCGCTTCTTCAGCGCGCGGTGGAGGGGGACCTCCCCAAGCGCTACGCTGCCGGCCCACCAGCTTCGCTGGTCCCCCTCCCCGTGCCGGGGAGGATTGAGTTGGCAACCCGGATGCCCCACATCCCTTCGCATGAACCCGGTCCGTGCCATCGTCGAACGTCAGATCGACAGTCTTGTCGGCCCCTCGGCCAGCGACGCGCAGTTCGACTTGTCGACCGGGGACGACGGGTTGTTCGGACCGGGGTCGGTCGCCTGGGATGTGCATGGCGATTTCGCGACAATGATGGTCGGCGGCGTCGCCGCACTGTTGCTGCAGATGCTCCATCCCGGTGCGCTGGCCGGCGTGTGGGATCATTCGGATTTTCGCCGCGACATGCGCGGGCGGCTGCGGCGCACGGCACGTTTCGTCGGCGGCACGACCTATGCCTCGACCGAACAGGCCGAGGCGATGATCGACCGGGTGCGGCGCATCCATGATCGCGTCGCGGGCACCCTGCCTGACGGCACGCCCTATTCGGCGACTGACCCGGTGCTGCTCACCTGGGTCCATGTCGCGGAATCGGCGAGTTTCCTTGCCGCCTATCGCCGCTACCGCGCGCCCACGATGTCGGCGGCGCGGCAGGACCGTTATTTCGCCGAGGTGGCGGTGGTCGCGCGGCGGCTCGGCGCCACCGGCATTCCCGAGACAAAGGCGGCGGTCGACGCCTATCTCGAAGCGATGCGTCCGCAGCTGCGCGCCGATGAGCGGACGCGGACCATCGCCCATGCGCTGTTCAATCCGCCGGCCGACACGCTGGCGATGAAGCCGATGCAGTCGCTGACCATGGCGGCGGGTATCGACCTGCTGCCGCCCTGGGCCGCCGCGATGCACGGCCTGACTCAGTCACGGCCGCATCGTCATCTGGTCCGCGCCGGCACTGCGGGCATCGGCATGGCGTTGCGCTGGGCGCTGAGCGAACGCACCGCCCGCAAGGATTCGCTGCTGCGTGCGCGGGCGGCGTCGCGGTCCTAAGGTTGGCTGCACATCAAACGAAGTCAGCACCACGCTTCCCTTCGCGCGTGTCTTCGGTTAAAGGCCCGCGTTCACGAATTCCCCAAAATCACCAGAGGTTTGTTTGGCCAAGGAAGAACTGCTCGAAATGCGCGGACAGGTGGTGGAGCTTTTGCCCAACGCCATGTTCCGTGTGAAGCTTGAGAATGACCATGAAATTCTTGGTCACACCGCCGGCAAGATGCGCAAGAACCGCATCCGCGTGCTGGTCGGCGACGAAGTGCTCGTCGAACTCACGCCCTATGATCTGACCAAGGGTCGTATCACCTATCGCTTCAAGTAAAGAGGTCGAGGGCGTGGCCGCAGAGCCCGAACTTGTACCCGCTATAGTGCCCCGCCTCGTACTGGCATCGACCAGTCCGCGACGGCTGGAACTGCTTGCCCGGATCGGTATCGTGCCGCATCGCATCGCCGCGCCCGACATCGACGAGGATCCGCTGAAAGGCGAAGAGCCCCGTGTCTATGTCGAGCGCATCGCGGCCGCCAAGGCACATGCGGTCGATCGTGCGCCGGGCGAGGTGATCCTCGCCGGCGACACGACCATTGCGGTCGGCCAGCGTATCCTGGGCAAACCCGAGGACGAGGTCGATCTGCGCCGCATGCTCAGACTGTTGTCCGGCCGGCGTCATCATTGCCTGTCGGCGGTGTGTGTGATCGACGCGACGGGCAAGGCGCGCTCGCGGCTGTCCGACACGATCGTCGCGTTCAAGCCACTCTCTCCGATCGATATCGATGCCTATGTCGCGAGCGGCGAAGGCATGGGCAAGGCGGGCGGCTATGCGATCCAGGGTCGCGCCGAGACCTGGGTGCGGTTCCTGTCCGGCAGCCATTCGGGCGTGGTCGGCCTGCCCCTGTTCGAAACGCGCGCGTTGCTGACCACCGTCGGCATTCCGCTTGGCTGAGTGGCTCTACGAGGCCGGGATCGGTGAATCCCGCGCCATTCTGGTCGATCGCGACCGGATCGTCGTGGCGCGGATCGAGCCCGACGGGGTCGGCCCGCTGGTCGGCACGGTCTCCGGCGCGCGACTGACCGAGATCATCGTCAAGGGCCGCGAGGGCCGCGTGACGCTCGACAGCGGCGAGGAAGCGATGTGCGCGCCCCTGCCCGCCGCCATCACGCAAGGCGCGAAACTGACCGTGGCCATCCTCCGCGAAGTGATTCCCGAACCCGGACGCACCAAGCTCGCGCGCTGCTTGCCGAGTGATGCGGCGCCGACACCCGGTCCCGATCTGCTCGCGCGGATCAGCGCGAGCGGCCATCCGATCCGCCAGTGCCGCGCGCATGAGGCGGATCATTTCGAAGCGGCGGGCTGGTCCGAAGTGCTGGAGGAAGCGACCAGCGGCGAGATCGTCTTTGCCGGCGGCGCGCTGCGCCTGTCACCGACACCGGCAATGACGTTGTTCGACGTCGATGGATCGGGACCGCTCGAAGCACTCGCCATCGCTGCGGCGAGCGCGATCGGCTCGGCGATCGTCCGCCACGGCATCACCGGATCGATCGGCATCGATTTTCCGACCCTATCGGGCAAGGAAGCGCGTCAGGCGGTCGCCGCCGCGATCGATGCCGCACTGCCCTTGCCGTTCGAGCGCACGGCGATGAATGGCTTCGGGTTCCTGCAGATCGTGCGCCCGCGTCACCGCGCGTCACTGCCCGAGCGGCTACGCATCGACCCGGCCGGCGCCGAAGCGCGCGCTTTGCTGCGTATGATCGAACGTATTCCCCCGCCGGCCCCGCGACACCATATCGTATCGCGACGCGTCGCCGATCTGATCGCGATGCGAAGCGACTGGCGCGAAGAGCTCGCCCGCCGTACCGGCGTCGAGCCGATATTCGAGACGAGATAGAGATGGCCAAGAAAACCGCCTGCCCGATCTGCGGCAAGCCACCGAGCGAAACGCACAAGCCATTCTGCAGCCAGGGATGCCGCGACCGCGACCTGCTGCAATGGCTCGGCGAGGGTTATCGCATTCCCGCCGGACCGGCCGATCCGGAAGCGGAAAATGACGCCCAGACTCGGGTGCAGACCGGACTGGACACCGCCGATAACGACGACTAAGAGGCCGCCTCCTGTCGGATATATCCGGCAGCGCCCGAGTAGCTCAGTTGGTAGAGCACACGATTGAAAATCGTGGTGTCGGTGGTTCGAACCCGCCCTCGGGCACCATTTCCCTGGTGCATAGTCTGACGTGTTTCGGTGGCGGCTCCATGCGGTTCGACAAGCTCGAAACGGACAGGTTAGAATCATCGCGAGCGCGCCGGCAAAAATCCGGTCGGCCGCCGGGCAACACCCGGCGGCCGGTATCGCAAGTCAGGCCGCCTGACGGTCCGCTGCCGGTGCATCCTTCGCGCAGGCAGCGATACTCGCCGGGCGTTCGTTCAACCGCGCGAGATACGCATCGAGCGCCGCGCTGGGCGGCATCACCGAACGAGCCCAGGCGAGCGTGCCCCCGACCATCACATCGACCGCGGTAAAGCGATCACCCATCAGATACGGACCCGCAGCCAGCGCCGCATCGATCCGCGCCACGACAGCATCGAAGCCTGCCTTTGCGCGCGGGTCGTCGCCCGCGCCGGTCATCTGTGCGAAGATCGTCGGCTCCAGTTCACCGGCGCACCAGGCCAGCCAGGTCAAATAGGTGCCGCGTGCAGGATCGCCGACCAGGACGCCCAGCCCGGCCTCTGGTAACAGGTCGGTCAGATAGAGCGCGACCGCCAGGCTTTCGGTGACCAGCGCGTCGCCATCGACCAGCGCGGGCACCTTGCCGTCGGGATGGACATTGGCGGGATCGCGCCGGCCGCTGCCGTCACCGTAGACGATATCGACAAAGCGGATGTCATAGGCCGCACCGAGTTCCTCGAGCAGCCAGACGGTGCGGCCCGAACGCGAGCGGGGTGCGTGATAAAGTGCCAGCATGGTGTGATCCTTTTCCTCCGTCGGCATCAGCGCCGGCGATGATCATTGACTACTGCCACCCTGCTGCCACCATGCTGTCAGCAGCGATGCGATAGAGCGAAAAAATGAGACGAGCCGACCGCCTTTTTCAAATCATCCAGGTGCTCAGACGCCATCGCCGCCCGCTGACCGCGGAGGCGATGGCGGCGGAGCTGGAGACATCGAAACGCACCATCTATCGCGACATCGCCACCCTGATGGCGCAACGCGTACCGATTCGCGGCGAAGCGGGCATCGGTTATGTGCTGGAAGGCGGGTTCGACATGCCGCCGCTGATGCTGACATCGGACGAAGTCGAGGCCGCAGTGCTCGGTGCACAATGGGTGCGGTCGCGTGGCGACCCGGCATTGTCCCGGGCGGCCGACGACCTGATCGCCAAACTCGCCGCGACGGTGCCCGAAGGCCTGCGCGCGCTCGTACTCGAACCGGTGGTGGTCACCCCGCCGGCCTGGCATCAAACCGTCGAGACGATCGACGTCGGACAGCTGCGTCTGTGGTGCCAGCGCGGTCGCAAGCTGGCGATAGACTATGCCGACGAAAGCGGGCGGGCGAGCGAGCGTACAATATGGCCGTTCCTGGTCGGTTATCGCGACGCGGTGCGCGTGGTCATCGCGTGGTGCGAGTTGCGCACGGATTTCCGCATGTTCCGGCTCGACCGCATCCGCGCGGCACGCTTCCTCGATGATCGTTATGCCGATCGTCCCGCGGCGCTGCGCTCGCGCTGGCTGGCGATCATGAACGCGCGGCGCGAGGAAGAACGGGCCAAATGCTCATCGGAAATGCCGCGGCCCCGTTGACGACACCGCTCCACATCGTAGCATCACCCGCTCAACGACAAAAAAGGGTCATGCGCATGCGGCAATTCGGTTCGATGGTGGTGGCGTTTGCGCTGATGACCGGCACGGCACACGCCAAAGGCGCCGACAACAGCCAGGCCGAGACCCAGGCGCTCGACATCACCAAGCGCGCGATCGCCTTTCGAACCGTGCAGGGACCGGGCAACCAGACGCCCGACTATGCTGACTATCTGAAAGGGCTGCTGATCGAGGGCGGGTTCGCCGCCGGCGATGTGACGGTGACCCGGATCGACGATACCGCGATGTTCGTCGCTTATTACCGCGGCACCGACAGCGCGGCCAAGCCGCTGGTCATTTCCGGCCATATGGATGTGGTCGAGGCCAAGCCGGCCGACTGGCAGCGCGACCCGTTCACGCCGATCATCGAGAATGGCTATCTGTTCGGACGCGGCGCGACCGACATGAAGCTCGACGGGGCGGAGGTGATCGCCACGCTGCTGCAGCTCAAGCGCGACGGCTTCAAGCCGCGGCGCGACATTGTCGTGGCCTTTTCGGGCGACGAAGAAACGGTGATGAAGACGACCCAGGCACTGGCGGCGAAATTCCCCAATGCCGAACTGGTGCTCAACGCCGATGGCGGTGGCGGCACGCTGGCCGAGGACGGCCATCCGCAATTCTTCACGCTGCAGGGCGCGGAGAAGACCTATGCCGATTTCCAGCTCGAATTCACCAATCCCGGCGGCCATTCGAGCGCACCGCGCAAGCTCAACGCGATCTATCAACTGTCCGCCGCGTTGGGCCGGATCGGCGCCTATCAATTCCCGCCCCAGGCGAACGAATTGACCAAGGCATTCTTTACCGAGGCCGCCAAGCAGCAGACCGACGAGATCGCGGCGGCGATGCGCGCCTTCGCCGCCGACCAGACCGACAAGGTGGCGATCGCCACGCTGACCGACAACCCGGCCTATATCGGCCAGATCGGTACGACTTGCGTCGCGACCATGCTCAGCGGCGGGCATGCGATCAACGCGCTGCCGCAACGCGCCACCGCGCTGATCAACTGCCGCATCTTTCCCGGCGTGAAGGTCGAGGATGTGCAGGCAAAGCTGGCCGAGGTCGCCGCCGACCCGGCGATGACGATCAAATATATCGATACCGGCACCATTCCCAACGACGCCTCGCCGATGCGGCCCGATGTGATGAAGGCGGTGAGGAAAGCACTCGACCTGGGATATAAGGGCGTGCCGATCATCCCCGGTATGTCCGCCGGGGCAAGCGATTCGATGTGGTTCCGTAGCCGCGGCGTGCCGAGTTATGGCGTCAGCCCGACCTTCATCAAGGAATCGGATTCATTCAGCCATGGCCTCAACGAGCGCACGCCGCTGGCCAATATCAAGCCGTCCATGGCTTATTGGCGGTCATTGATCACGGATTTGTCGAAATAGGGCCATCCACCCCGATCCCGTTCGCCCTGAGCCTGTCGAAGGGCGCATGTCACAACTCCTGGCGCGTCGTGGGCCACGGGGGTTTCGACAGGCTCAGCCCGAACGGTCAAGGGAGGTGGGACAGTCAGCCCAGCAGCGCCGCGATCTGGCGTCCGGCAATGCCGCGCGCCTCATCCGCGGTGAAAGTGGTCGGCGACAGGCAGAGTTCGAGCCATAGCCCGTCGACCAGAGCGGTAATCGCGATCGCGGTCAGGCGCAGATCACCGGGCGCGACGCCGCATTCCGCCAGCAGTGCCTCCAGGTCGCGGCGATAGGCGGCGTAGATATCGTCATGCAGCGCGGCGATCCCCGGCCGCGTTTTGACCAGGCTCCAGAATGCCAGCCAAGTCGCGAGCAGGCCGGGGTCGGCGATCGGCGGGTGGAAGCTGGCGGTGACATAGGCATCGAGCCGCGCGCGCGGATCCGTTCCCGCCGCCGCTACGCCGGCATCGAGTGCATTGCTGACCCGCTCGCCGACATGCACATAGGTCGCGGCGATCAGCGCATCGATGCCGTCGAAATAATGGCTGACCAGCCCCGGCGACACGCCTGCCTCGACCGCGATCACCCGGACGGACGCCCCCGCCGCACCATGCGAGGCAAGCACGCGCGCGGTCGCCTCGATCAGGCTGAGACGGCGCGCATCAGGTTCGGCGCGGGAGAAGGCAGGCTGAGTCATTGCACCGCCATAACAGCAATTGCGTTACCGCGCAGCTTGTTATACGATCGTTCAACAAAGGATCGACCCTGAGGGAAAATGGCGGGAGGCCGGGATGGCGCATCGTTTTGCCGATATGGAAGCGCATGATCCGGACGCGGACTGGAGTCTGCCCGGCTGGCTCTATACCGATCAGGAATATTTCGATGTCGAAGTGGCGCGGGTCATTCGCCCTTCCTGGCAGATCGTCTGTCATGTCGGGGATATCGCGAAGCCCGGCGATTACCACACGCTCGATTATATCGGCGAAAGCGTCCTCGCGGTGCGCGGCGACGATGGCCAGGTCCGCGCCTTCGCCAATGTCTGCCGCCACCGCGCGATGCGGCTGGTCGAAGGGCCGCAAGGCTGCGCGAAGAAGCTGGTCTGCCCTTATCACGCCTGGGCCTATGAGCTTGACGGGCGGTTGAGCGGCGTGCCGATGCGCGGCGATTATCCGGCGCTCGACATGGCGAAGAACGGGCTTGCTCCGATCGGGGTCGAGATCTGGCGCGGCTTCGTGTTCGTGCGGCTGGAGGATGATGGCGGGCCGTCGGTCGCCGAAATGATGGCGCCCTATGACGGTCAGATCGCCCCCTATCGCTTCGAGGACATGCAGACGATCAGCCCGGTGCGCGCGCGAGAGCGGGCGGTAAACTGGAAGAATGTCGGCGACAATTATTCCGACAATCTTCACATCCCGGTCGCGCATGACGGGCTGACCCGGCTGTTTGGCAAAAGCTATGCGATCGAGGCTGAGCCATGGGTCGACAAGATGTCGGGCCGGCTGGTCGACCGCCCTTCGGCCAATCCATGGGAGCGATTCTACCAGAAGCATCTGCCCAAGGTGGATCATTTGCCCGAGGAGAATCAGCGACTCTGGCTCTATTTCAAGCTGTGGCCGAATATGGCGTTCGACCTGTACGCCGATCAGATCGATTTCATGCAATGGCTACCGCTGACGCCGACCACATCGCTGTTGCGCGAGATGTGCTTTGCGCTGCCCGATGCCCATACTCCTCAAGAAAAGCGCCGAGAGATGAAGCTGGTGCGCTATGCCAATTGGCGGATCAACCGCACGGTCAATGCCGAGGACACCTGGCTGATCGAGCGGGTGCAGCGCGGCATGGCCTCGCAGACCTATACCGCCGGCCCGATCGGCGCGAGCGAGGTATGCCTGCGCAGTTTCGCGAAGAAGATCCGCCGCATCATCCCGGAGGCACGCCAGCACCGCGCGCCCGCGCCGGGCTGGAGCCGCCGGCCGCGAGTGGTGGATTAAGTGTCCCTCTCCCATCGGGAGAGGGAAGGAGCCGCGCAGCGGCGGGAGGGTGAGGTGATTGGGACGAAGGTGGCCTTGCAGTCACCCTCACCCAACCCTCTCCCGAAGGGAGAGGGCTTAAGGGAGCGAGCATGACCAAATCCTACGACGCACTGATCATCGGCGGCGGGCATAACGGCCTGGTCTGCGCTTTCTATCTCGCCAAAGCGGGTTTGAAGGTCCGCGTGCTCGAACGCCGCGATGTGATTGGCGGGGCGTGCGTTACCGAGGAATTCCACCCCGGTTTCCGCAACTCGACCGCCAGCTACACGGTCAGCCTGCTCCGTCCCAAGGTGATCAAGGACATGCGGCTGCACGAGCGCGGCTGGAAAATCATCGAGCGCACCATCTCGAACTTCTTCCCGCATGACGACGGCTATCTGAAGCTCGGTGGCGGCACTGCGCGGACTCAGGCCGAATTCGCGCGCTTCTCACCCAAGGATGCCGAGACTTTCCCCAAGTACGAGGAAGCGCTTGAGCGCGTCGCCGAAGTGCTGCGCGACATGGCGCTGAAGACCCCACCCAATGCCGGCGGCGGCGTCCGCGCACTGATCGCCGCGGCGGCACAGGGCCGCAAACTCACCGGCATGGACATCGAGGCGCAGCGCGATGTGATGGACCTGTTCGTCAAATCGGCGCGCAGCTTCCTCGATAGCTGGTACGAGAACGACTATGTGAAGGCGGCGTTCGGCTTCGACGCGGTGGTCGGCAATTATGCCAGCGTCGATACGCCGGGGTCGGCCTATGTCCTGCTCCACCATGTGTTCGGCGAAGTAAACGGCAAGAAGGGCGCCTGGGGCCACAGCGTCGGCGGCATGGGTGCAATCACCAAATACATGGCCGAGGCGTGCACCGAACTGGGTGTCGAGATCAGCCTCGAGACGCCGGTCGCCAAGGTCCTCGTGGATGGCAACCGCGTCACCGGCGTGACGCTGGAAAGCGGCGAGGAGATCGCGGCCAAGGTAGTCGCGGCCAATGTCGGTCCGGCTTTGCTCTATCGCCAGTTGGTCGACCGCGCCGATATGACGCCCGAATTCGCGCGGCGGATGGACAATTTCAAGGCGGGGTCGGGCACGTTCCGGATGAATGTCGCTCTGTCCGAGCTGCCCGATTTCTCGGTCCTGCCGGGCAAGCAAGTGGCCGAACACCACACTTGCGGCATCATCATCTCGCCGACGCTCGATTATATGGACAAGGCGTTCACCGATGCGAAGGCCAAGGGTTGGTCGGACGAGCCGATCGTCGAGATGAAGATCCCGACCTCGGTCGACGACAGCCTCGCCCCGCCGGGACAGCATATCGCCAGCCTGTTCTGCCAACAGTTCGCGCCGGTCCTGCCTGACGGCCGCAACTGGGACGACGAACGCGAGGCGGCGGCGGACCTGATCGTCGACACCGTCACCAAGCACGCCCCCAATTTCAAAGGCTCGATCATCGCGCGGCAAATCCATTCGCCGCTCGACCTGGAGCGCAAGTTCGGGCTGATCGGCGGCGACATCATGCATGGTCATATGTCGCTCGATCAGCTCTGGGCAGCGCGGCCCATGCTTGGCCACGGCGATTATCGCAGCCCGATCAAAGGGCTCTATATGTGCGGCGCGGGCACGCATCCTGGTGGCGGCGTGACCGGCGCACCAGGGCACAATGCCGCGCATGAGATCATCCGCGATCGCAGCGTATTAGGCCGGCTGTTCGGTTAGCATCCGAGTGTGGCGGACCCATAGATAAACCGGCAGCCCCGCCACGAGCAGCGCAAGTCCCCACAAATTCGCCTCCAGCCCAAGGCCATAGACCATCCACACGACAAAGGCGGCCGCGATCGCCGCTGCGACTTTGAGCGGGAGGTCGTCGGGCAGCAAACGGATCGCGGCAAGCGCGCTGGCGAAATAGGCAAGCATGCCGGCGGCGAGCGAGACCGAAGCGATGAAGGTGAACAGGTCGCCCATACCGCGCGTATAGTTGGACAAGGCGACCAGGGTGACCAGCACGCCCGAAACGAGGTGCGCGCGGACCGGTGTGCCGCGCGCGCCCTCCTTGCCGAACCAGGCGGGAAACACGCCGCCCTGCGCCATCGCACGCGGCACCTCGCCCTGGAGCAGGATGAAGCCGTTAAGCGCGCCGAACGCGCTGATCGCGGCGAACAGCGCAACGACATCGGCGGTGCGCGATCCGAATTCACGACCGAGGAATTCGGCGATCGGCGCGGGCGATGCAGCGGTGATCGCCGCGGGCATCAGAAAGGCGGTCGCCGCCGAGACGAGCAGATAGACCAGACCGGTCAGCGCGGTACCGATCAGGGTCACGCGCGGCACGACATAAGCGGGGTTGGCGATCTTGTCGGCGGGCACCGTCGCCGCCTCGACGCCGAGAAAGCCCCAAAAGGTGATCGCCGCCGCCCCGGCGATCGCGCCCGCACTCAGCGGCACCGGCGGATTGGCCGCGACCGCCCCCGCGCCATCGCGCAGCAACAGCCAGGCGGCGAGCGCGATCACGCCGACCAGCGGCACCAGCTTTAACGCCATGGTCGCGAACTGCACCCGGCCGGCAAGCGCGACGCCGCGAATATTGACCGCGATCAGCCCCCAGATGATCGCCAGCGCGGCCAGCGCCGGCGCCTGTCCCAGCACCGGAAAGATCAGGCTGAGCGCACTGACCACCGCAACCGCGACCGCGGCATTGCCCGCCCAGATCAGCACCCAATAACTCCATGCGACGGCGAAACCCGCCGCCGGCCCGAACGCCGCCTGGGTAAAGGCGTAAGGGCCGCCGGCGATCGGCAGCTTCGCGCCAAGCCGGGCGAACACAAAAGCGAGGCACAGCGCGCCGCCGATCGTGACGATCCAGCCGATCATGCCGTTCCAGCCCAGCGGCGCGAGCGTCGCGGGGAGAAGATAGACGCCCGAACCGATCATATTGCCCATGACCAGCGCGAGACAGGTCCAGAAGCCCAATGCGCGGCGTGATATTGTGGTCATCTACCGTTCCCCCTGCCGACTTCAGTCTAGGCATTATATGCGACGCCGCGCCAGCCTCTCCGTTCGCCCTGAGCCTGTCGAAGGGCGGCTTCCCCAGCCGATGTCCGCATTTGGCGCGGGCGGGGTTTCGACAACCCCGGATCAAGTCCGGGGCCGAACGGCAGGAGATGATTTCACGCGCGGCATTCTCACGCTAAGGGCGGTTCAATGACTTTCGCCGCCGTTCCCACACCCCGCTGGCCACAACGTCTGATCGACGCGGCACTGGCGCTGCACGACAATCGCCTTTCGGAAGCGGAACCGCTGTTGAAGGCGCATCTCAAGGCCGACCCGTTCGACGTTCAGGCGATCCGCATGCTCGCCGAACTGGCCGGGCGGATCGGGCGCTACAAGGATTCCGAAAACCTGTTGCGCCGTGCGATCGAGCTGTCGCCGGATTTCACCGCTGCGCGCGCCAACCTCGCCATCGTGCTGTATCGCCAGAACCGCGCGGACGAGGCGATTGCTGAGCTCGATCTGGTGCTGGAGGAGGAACCGGACAATCCCGGCCATGCCAATCTCAAGGCGGCGGCGCTCGGCAGGATCGGCGGGTTCGACGAGGCGATCGCGTTGTACGAAGAGGTACTGAAAAAAGCGCCGCGCCAGCCCAAGGTGTGGATGTCGTATGGCCATATGCTCAAGACGGTCGGACGTCAGGCCGATGGCGTGGCTGCCTATCGCCGGTCGATCGAACTCAGCCCCGAACTGGGGGAAGCATGGTGGAGCCTCGCCAATCTGAAGACGGTGAGGTTCGACGATCATGATATCGCGGCGATGCAGGCGCAGCTGGTACGTGGTGATATTTCCGACGAGGATCGCTTCCACCTCGATTTCGCACTGGGCAAGGCATTCGAGGATCGCAAGCAGCCGGCGGAAGCGTTCGGCCATTACCAGGCCGGCAATACGCTGCGCCGAACCAAAATCGTCTATGAAGCCGACGAAACCGAAGCGTTCGTCGATCGCAGCATCCGTCTCTTCACCCCCGACTTCGTCGCCGCGCGCGCCGGCGCCGGCTTTGATGCGCCGGACCCGATCTTCATCCTGGGCATGCCGCGCGCGGGATCGACCCTGGTCGAGCAGATCCTGTCGAGCCATTCGCTGGTCGAGGGCACATCCGAACTTCCCGATATTCCCGTGTTCGCACGACGCTGGACCGATTATCCGGACCGGCTCGCCGACGTACCGCTTGAGCGGCTGCACGAACTCGGCGAAGAATATCTGCAGCGTACGCGGATTCAGCGTCGTACCGACCGGCCGTTCTTCATCGACAAGCTGCCCAACAACTGGGCGCATCTGCCCTTGATCCACCTGATCCTGCCCAACGCGACAATCATCGACGCACGCCGCCATCCGCTCGGCTGCTGCTTTTCCAACTACAAGCAGCATTTCGCGCGCGGCCAGACATTCAGCTATTCGCTTGACGATATGGGCCGTTACTATCGCGATTATGTGCGGCTGATGGCGCATATCGATACCGCGCTGCCGGGACGCGTGCACCGCGTGATCTATGAAAACATGGTCGACGACACGGAAGGCGAGGTTCGCCTCCTGCTCGCCGCGTGCGGGCTCGAATTCGAGCCTGCGTGCCTCGATTTCCACAAGACCGACCGCGCGGTGCGCACCGCCAGTTCCGAACAGGTTCGCCAGCCGATCTTCCGCGAAGGCACCGAAGCCTGGAAACCGTTCGAACCCTGGCTCGACCCGTTGAAGCTGGCGCTGGGCGATGTGCTCGACACCTATCCTGACACGCCGCATTTCCCCTGACGCGCGGAAATCGAGGCGTGGCAAAACTGTCACGTTGCGGTCATGAAATGAGTAGGTCCATATCGGACCGTTGACGGTTGCTGCGCTTGCGAACAGTCTGGCGCAATAGAATGTCGCTTCGGGGGATCGTCATGCAAGTTAACAAGCGCCGCTCCACACTGGCCACCATGCTGGCGTCCGCCGCCTTCATCGCTTCGCCAGCCTTCGCGCAGGATCAGGCATCGGCCGACACGCCCGCCGCAGCGGTCGAGAACGATTCGGACGACATCATCGTCACCGCGCAGAAGCGCGAAGAAAATCTTCAGAATGTGCCGATCAGCATCCAGGCACTGGGCACGCGCAAGCTCGACCAGCTCAACATCAGCAATTTCGAAGAATATTCGAAGCTGCTGCCGTCGGTCTCGTTCCAGAGCCTGCAGCCAGGTGTGACGACGGTCTATATGCGCGGCGTGGCATCGGGCGGCGACGGCAACCATTCGGGCTCGCTGCCCTCGGTCGGCGTCTATCTCGATGAACAGCCGGTGACGACGATCGGCGGCACGCTCGACGTCCACGTCTATGACATCGCGCGGATCGAGAGTCTCGCCGGACCGCAGGGCACACTATACGGCGCGTCGTCGCAGGCCGGCACGATCCGCATCATCACCAACAAGCCCGACACGAGCGGCTTTTCTGGCGCGATCGATGGCGAAGTGAACACGGTCGACAAAGGCGGTGTCGGCGGCAAGCTCGAAGGCTTTGTCAATATTCCGCTGTCCGACAGCGCGGCGCTACGCGTCGTCGGCTTCTATGAGCGTGACGCCGGTTATATCGACAATGTTGCGGGCACCCGCAGTTTCATCATTCCGCCCGGTACCAACCTGGCGCCGGGTTATACCGGCACGATCAACAACAACGCGTTCGTCAAGAAGGATTTCAACAAGAACGAGGTCTATGGCGGACGCGCTGCACTCAAGATCGATTTGGACGACAATTGGACAGTAACGCCGACCGTCATCTACCAGGAGCAGAAGACCAACGGCACGTTCGCTTCGGATCCACGTGTCGGCGACCTCAAAGTGCAGCGCTTCTTTCCCGATAGTCGCCGGGAGCGCTTCGTCCAGGCGGCGCTGACGATTGAAGGGAAGGTCGGCAATTGGGACGTGACCTATGCGGGTGCCTATCTTGATCGCACCGCGCATTCGGCAACCGATTATACCGATTATTCCGAAGCCTATGACCAGCTCTATGCGAATTACGTCAGCGAAGACGGCAGTTTCAGCTGCAGTGGTATCGCCGGCTGCTTCTATTTCAACGATGCCGCGGGCAATACGATCGACCCGCGTCAGTTCGTGGTGGCGTCAGATCATTTCAAGAAGATGAGCCAGGAATTCCGCGTCGCGTCGCCGCAAGGAGAGCGCTTCCGCGTCGTCGCCGGCCTGTTCTATCAGCGTCAAAGCAACGCGATCCATCAGGATTACCAAGTGGCCAATCTTGCACCGGAATTGTCGGTTAACGGCGTGCCCGGCACGCTGTGGCTGACCCAGCAGCATCGCGTCGACAAGGATTACGCGATGTTTGGCGAGGCGAGCTACGACATTCTGCCCAACCTGACACTGACCGCGGGTGGTCGCGGCTATATCTACGACAATTCACTGATCGGCTTCTTCGGCTTCGGCCGAAATCCGGCTGGGCCTCCGTATAACGGGGCCGCCAGCTCTCGTACCGGCGTTGCCGGCTGTTTCACCACGACCGGCCAGACATTACGCGACAATCCGGGCGGCACATTGCTCCCTGCGACGGTCGATGGCAGCCCGTGTACCAACCTCGCCACCTATGCGAGCGGCGCTCTCAAACCCAAATCGACCGGGGGTCAGGGCGCGACCTATCGCTTCAACCTGACCTGGAAGCCGACCGAAGACATATTGCTTTACGGCACCTGGTCGCGCGGTTTCCGTCCCGGCGGCATCAATCGCCGTGCCGATGTGCAGCCTTATGCCGCCGACTTCCTGACCAATTACGAATTGGGGGCGAAGACGACCTTGTTCGGTGGTCTGTTGCGGCTCAATGGTGCGATCTATCAGCAGGAATGGGACAAGTTTCAATTCTCGTTCCTGGGCCAGAACAGCTTTACCGAAATCCATAATGGCCCGAACGCTCGCATTCGCGGCGTCGAGATGGACGCGAACCTGTCGACCGGCGGGCTGACCCTGACGGCGGCGGGTTCCTACACCGACGCTAAGACGACGCAGCTGTTGTGCACGTTCGACGATCCCACCTATCAATGCGGCGGCGATCCCGCCAATGTAGCAGCGCCGATCGGGACGCGCTTGCCGATCACGCCACGCTTCAAGGCCAATGCCACGGCGCGCTACACGGTGCCGCTCGGCGAGGCGAAGGCCTATATCCAGGGGCTGGTCGCGCACCAGAGTTCCGCTTCGGCGGACATTCGTGTGGCTGCGGCGACATCGTTCGGGCGAATTAAGGCATCGACCACCGCCAATTTCGCGGTCGGCGCCGATTTCGGCAAATTCAGCCTCGAAATCTTCGCGCAGAATGCGTTCAATGAGCGCGCCGAGCTGACCCGCGCCCAAGCCTGCGGTAATTGCGGTCAGCGCACCACGATCGTTTACAGCACCCCGCGCACGATCGGCGTTCGCGCCGGCGCGAAGTTCTGATACCGGCGCCCCGGCTTCGGCCGGGGCAGCCTTCTCAATCATAAGGCGGGTCGTCGAACCAGTCGGTGAAGTCGGGCCATGCTTCGGACACGCGGTCGAGGAAAACGGGCGCGCGTTTGTCGAGGAAACTCGCCACGCCTTCCGCCGCGTCACCGCTCGCGCCGCGCACCCAGATCGCGCGGCTTTCGAGGCGGTGTGCTTCCATCGGATGCGCCATGCCCATGCCGGTCCACAGCATCTTGCGCATCAGCGAAATGGAGACCGGCGCGCCCTCGCCAGTCAGCTCCTTCGCCAGTGCCCGGGCGGCGGGAAGCAGGTCATCAGGCGCATGCACGCTGCGCACCAGGCCGCCTTTCAGTGCCTCGGCTGCATCGAACACGCGGGCCGAATAACACCATTCGAGCGCCTGGCCGATGCCGACAAGGCGCGGCAGGAACCAGCTCGACGCCGCCTCCGGCACGATGCCGCGCCGCGCGAACACGAAACCGAAGCGCGCCACCTCGCTCGCCAGGCGGAAATCCATCGGCAAGGTCATGGTCGCACCGATCCCGACCGCCGGGCCGTTGATCGCGCCGATCACGGGTTTCCTGGATTCGAAGATGCGCAGTCCCACGATACCGCCGCCATCGCGCACCGCAGGGTGGCTATAATCGACGCTGCCGTCGGCACGCGTCGGCGAGTCCGCGCCATTCCACCCGCCGCTCTTGTCATAGTCGAAGGTCGCGGCGCCGCCGGACAGATCGGCCCCTGCACAGAAACCGCGCCCAGCGCCGGTGACGATCACCGCACGAACCCTGTCGTCGGCATCGGTCGCGTCGAACGCCGCGACCAATTCCTCCATCATCACCTGATTGAACGCGTTGAGCTTGTCCGGCCGGTCGAGCGTGATCGTCGCAATGTCATCATCGACGGCGAGCGCGATCGTCGTGAAATCGCTCAAGCCGGACACTTCGCGCCGCTCTCCACCCAAGCTTTGGTCAGCGCCCCGAACTCGGCCTGGCTGCCCGGTGCGGGCACGCGGCCCTTGCCCGGATTCCATCCCCAGCCGACCAGGCTGTCATGGCTGTTATGCTCGATCAGCTGCTCAAGCGACTTGCCGTCGTTGCGCTTGGGATCCTTGATCTGCTCGCAGATCTGGCGGAGCGTCTTGCCTTCCCACGCCATCTCGATCGGCGCGAGGTGCCAATTGGGGTTTCCGGGAATGCTGCCCGAGCCATTGGCGAAGGCGACATTGGCGGGCCCATGGCATGTCGCGCATTCAAGACCCGGCGCACCATGGCCGTCGGGGCCACGCACCACCGGCGGATTGTGCGGGGTCATCGCATCGTTCTGGTTGGGGCGATCGGTGCGCGGATGGCAATTGAGGCAGCGCGGGCTCTGGATCACCTTGCCCATCTCCGTAAACAGCGCGGCGGAGCGTGCATCCTGATTACGGATCGAGGCGAAGCTGGCGGATGCCTTCAGGCCGGTCGATGCCGGTACAGCCGTTTGCGTATTCGATGCCAGCACCGCGACGGGCAAGGCGACGACAGCGACCGCCAATGTTGCGTAGCGAAGCGGGATGACGCGCCGGATCATGCCCAGTTTCATACATTGTCTCCATGCGCGAAGGGCAATCGGCGCACCGCCTTGCCGGTTAGTTTGCGCCAG
Source organism: Sphingomonas sp. So64.6b (assembly GCF_014171475.1). NCBI lineage: Bacteria > Pseudomonadati > Pseudomonadota > Alphaproteobacteria > Sphingomonadales > Sphingomonadaceae > Sphingomonas > Sphingomonas sp. So64.6b. Next base: position 4,446,196 of record NZ_CP048817.1, on the reverse strand, counting down.
GCATTAGCAACGGCGGGTGCGGTCGGCGGCAGGCCGGGTTCGCCGACGCCGGTCGGGTTGGCGCCGGACTTGATGATCGCGACCTCGACTTCCGGCATCTCTCCGATACGCAACGAGCGATAGCTGTCGAAATTGCTCTGCTGCACCACCCCGCCTTCGCCCAGCGTGATCTCGCTATAGAGCGCATGGCCAAGGCCATAGCCGATCCCGCCCTCGATCTGCGCGCGGATGACATTGGTGTTGACCGCGATGCCGCAGTCGATCGCGCACCACATCTTGTGCACCTTGGGCAGGCCGTCCGCGCCTTTCGACACCTCGGCGATCTGCGCGACATAGCTGCCGAAGCTCTTGTGGAAGGCAACGCCGCGCGTGCGGCCGGATTTCGCATCGAGCCCCCCGGCCAGTTCGGCAACACGGTTGAGCACCGCCTTGGCGCGATCATCCTTCATCAGCTTGAGCCGCCCAGCGATACGGTCCTTACCGCCGAGTTCGAGCAGCTGGTCGAGGAAGGTTTCGACCGCATAGGCAGTGTGAGTGTTGCCGACCGAGCGCCACCACAAGGTCGGCACGCCATTCTGCATGACATGGAAGCCGGCGCGGAAAGCTGGAAAGTCGTAGGAGCTTTCGGTGACGCCCTCCATCATCGAATCGTCATAGCCCTTGGTCTTGTCTTCGAACGGCGTGCCGATCATGAAGGACTGGGCGGCGATGACCGAATCCCACCCGACGATCTCCCCCGCCGCATCGACTCCTCCCTGCGCACGATGAACCACGAGCGGACGATAGCGCCCGCCGAGCAAGTCGGTCTCCCGCGTCCAGATATGCTTGACCGGGGTCTTGCCGCCGAGCGCCTTGACCGCGGTGGCGGCTTCGATCGCGAATTCCATCGCCGGCGTCGCGCGCCGGCCAAAACTGCCCCCGGCATAAAGCTCGTGAAGCGTCATGCCGGCGAACGGTACGCCAAGCGTGGTGGCGATCGCCGCGGTCTCGCCGACCTGGAACTGGCTGCCCATCCAGACGTCCGCGCCCCCTTCACGCGGCTCGATCACCGCGTCGAGCGGCTCCATCGGACCATGCGCGAGATAGGGAAAGACATAAGTCGCATCGAGCGTCTTCGCCGCACCCTTGATCGCGGCGGCGGCATCGCCCTTTGCCTCGGCTTGCTTGCCCGGTGTCGCCGCGGCGGCCGCATAAGTCTTGATCATCGTCTCGGTCGAGCGGGTTTCCGCCTTGGACAGGTCCCAGTCGATCTCAAGCGCGGCGCGGCCCTTGATCGCCGCGAACGTGTCCTTGGCATAGACCACCACGCCATGCGGGATCGCCTTGACCGCGACCACGCCGGGCACGGCCAGCGCGGCCGCATCGCGCACGGCCTTGACCGTACCGCCAAATGCGGGCGGATGCTGGATCACGCTGATCACCATGCCGGGGCGGCGCGTGTCCATGGTGAATTGCGCCGTGCCGGTCGTCTTGACCAATGTGTCGATTTTGGGAACATCGGTGCCGATCAGGGTGAACTGGTCGGGCGTCTTGAGCACCGGCTTTTCCGGCACCGGCAGCAGCGCGGCGGCGGCAGCAAGCTCACCGAAACTTGCCTTGAGCTTGCCGTGACTGATCACGCCCTTCGATACCTTGATCTCGGCGGCAGGCACTTTCCATTTCTGCGCGGCGGCCGCGACCAGCATCGCGCGCGCGGCGGCACCGGCGGTGCGCAGCTGCATCCAGCTATTGGCTATCGCGGTCGAGCCACCGGTGCCCATCGTACCGAACAGCAGGTTCTTGTAGAGCGGATCGTTGGCAGGCGCGAAGGCGATGCGCATCTGGCCCCAATCGGCGTCGAGTTCGTCGGCAACGATCGTGGTCAGGCCGGTCGCCGGGCCCTGGCCGAATTCGATATGCTTGATGATCACCGTGACGCTGTCGTCGGCGGCGATGCGCACGAACGCGTTGGGCTGAAACGGCGCAGCGGCATCGGCCGGCGCCGTCGCGGCGGCGGCCCGGCCGCCAAGCGGCAGCGCAAGGCCGAGCACCAGGCCCGAACTGCCGAGAAATTCACGGCGGCTCGCGCCCTTGGCATCGAAGGGCGCGTTCATGATGCGGCTCCCGCCGATTTCGCGGCATCCTTTATCGCCTGGCGGACGCGGACATAGGTCGCGCAACGGCAGATGTTACCCGCCATGCCATGGTCGATATCCTCGTCGCTCGGGTTCGGCTTGATCGAGAGCAGGCCGATCGCCGACATCACCTGACCCGACTGGCAGAAGCCGCATTGCGGCACGTCGATCGCGACCCACGCCGCCTTGACCGCATCCGCCGTCTTGCCCGTCACTCCCTCGATCGTGGTGACGCTGCGCCCGGCGATGGTGCCGACCGGCGTTACGCAGGAGCGGCGGTTCTTGCCGTCGAGATGAACGGTGCAGGCGCCGCACTGCGCGATACCGCAGCCATATTTGGTGCCGGTCAGTTCGAGATGATCGCGCAGCACCCAAAGCAGGGGCGTGTCGGGGTCGCCATCGAAGGTCGCCTTTGCTCCGTTGAGAAGGAACTCGGTCGCCATATGGCGTCTCCCTTTTGATGCGTTAGCGATACGATAGGTCGTTGCGTGGCGAGAGCAATGGAAAACCCGTAGATCGCGCGTCCCGGGATCGTAACGGGTTTTTAGTCGGCACCGGGCATAAGCACGCGCATGCGTCATTTTCCTCTGATTGCCCCCAACCCGCCACGCCTCAGCGAGCAGCGCGATGCGTTGCGCCGGGTCGAAGCCTCCGGCGTGTTCAGCAACAACGGGCCCGAAGTCCGCGCGTTCGAAGCCGAGGTCACCGACACCTTGTTCGGCGGTCGCGGCGCGAGTCTTGCGGTGTCCAACGCCACGCTCGGCCTGATGGTCGCGATCAAGCATGCCGCGATCGAGGCGGGTCGGCCCGGCGGCCTCGCGTTGATGCCCAGCCTGACCTTCGCCGCGACCGCTCAGGCCGCTTTATGGTCCGGCCTGACGCCGCTGATCTGCGATGTCGATCCCGACGAATGGAGCGCATCGCCCGAGGCGGAGGAGCAATTGCTCCACCATCACGGCGACCGGATCGGCGTGATCGTCCCTTATGCGACCTTCGGCAATGCGATCGATCTCGATCGCTACGCCTGGCTGCAGCAGCGCTTCGGCGTCGGCGTGGTGATCGACGCGGCATCCTCGCTCGGCACGGTCGATGGCGCCGGCAATGGCTTTGGCCATGATGCGCCGTTCGCGGTGGTCTATTCGATGCACGCGACCAAGACCTTCGCGGTGGCCGAAGGCGGGCTGGTCCATAGCGGCGACAAGCGTCTGATCGATGCGTTGCGCGCGATGATCAATTTCGGCTTCGAGAGCGGACGCAACGCAACCCTGCCCGGCATCAACGCCAAGCTGCCCGAAGTGATCGCGATACTAGCGCGCGCCAAGCTCGGCGAAATCGAGGCGATATGCGATGCGCGCGCCGCGATCGAAGCTGCCTATCGCGAAAGCCTGAGCGACTTCACGCTGCAGGCGGTATCGGGGCGGCGGCGCGCGATGCAGTTCATGCCGATGCTGTTGCCCGACACACTCGCCGCACGGCGCGACGATATCGTCGCCCGGCTTGCCGACGCCGGGATCGGCGTAGGGCGGTATTTCAGCCCGCATCTCGCCGAGCAGCCCTTGTTCCAGACCAGCGCACTGATCGAACCGACGCCGGTCGCCGACCGGGTCGCCGCACGCATGCTGTCGCTGCCGATCACCGATGCGATGACGCCGGCGGATGCGCATCATATCGCCGCCACGCTGAAATCTATCTGCCACGCCGAGGCCGCATCCGTGCCGGCCGTAGCGCGCCAGCCCATGATCGCCTCGACGCTGATCGTCGGCGGCGGACCAGCCGGTACCGCACTGCTCACCGCGGCGAGCAAGAAAGGCCAACTAGCCGATCTGGCCCGCGCCGGCCTGGTCGTGGTCGAGCGCGACGATGCGATCGGCGGCGGTCGGCTCGGTCGCTATGCGATCAATTCGGACAGCACCGCGCAAACCTTCCTGACCGCGGTCAAGGACAACCCCCACCCCGAACTTGCGGCGATCATGGCGCACCCGGCGGGCCGCGCGGTCGAGCGTTATGCCAATGCGCTTGGCGTGCCTCTGGTCGAAGCGGGTCCATTGCTGCGCGCGACCGGTGACCGGCTGGCCGATATCGTGTCCGCCAATGGTGGATCGGTACTGACCGGGCATGAAGTGCTGGGCAGCCAGCGCACGACCGACGGCCTGTGGCGCACGCGGCTCAAGCGGCGTGCCGACGGGATCGAGTTCGACCAGCTGTCGCACCGAATCGTCATCGCCACCGGCGGGCATCAGCCGCTCGGCCGGCTGGTGCGTCAGAGCGTCGCAGGCGTTTCGCTGGTCGAACAGGTCGGCGACAAGCTCCTGCAGTCCGACGAGATCCTGTCGCTCGGCGGCTTCGCCAAGGTTGCCGATCTGCTCGCCGGCAAGCGGAACCCTCGCATCGCGGTGATCGGCGGATCGACCAGCGCGCTGACCAGCATCGCCCTGTTGCTGAAGGGCAGCCCCGCGTTGCCGTTCGGCGCGGGAGGCATCACTCTGCTCCACCGTCGTCCGTTACGGCCCTTCTACCCATCGGTCGAAGCAGCGCATGCCGAAGGCTTCACCGATTTCGGCCCCGAAGACATCTGCCCGGTCAGCGGCTTCGTCTATCGCCTGGCCGGTTTCCGACTCGAGGCGCGCGAACTGGTGCTACGCATGCTCGGTATCGATGGCCGCGCACCCGATCCACGCATCGCGCTTCACCGCATCACCGGCGATGACGACATAGCGGCACGCGAGCATCTCGATCGCGCGGATATCGTCGTTGCGGCGCTCGGTTATCGCCCTCACGCATTGCCGCTCAGCGATATGCAGGGCGAGCCGATCGCGCTGTCGGCACAGGTGGGCGGCGCGATGGTCGACCGGCATTGCCGCGTGGTCCATGCCGACGGAACGCCCGTTCCCGGCGTCTACGGCATCGGCCTTGCCGCCGGCTTCGTGCCGTGGGGCGCGCTTGGCGGCGAAGCGAGTTTCTCGGGCCAGGCCAATGGCCTGTGGTTGTGGCAGAACGATGTCGGCCAGATGATCGTTGATCAGATCCTGGAAGGAACGGCGGCGAGTCAGATCAGGGCGGTGGCATGACGACCCCCGCCGTCAGTATCGTCATGGCGGCGTATAATGGCGCGGGCCTGGTCGGCGAAACGATCGCCAGCCTGCAGGCGCAGAGCTTCAACGATTTCGAGATCGTCGTGGTCGACGACCGGTCGACCGACGACACACTCGCCGTGCTACGCGGGATCGACGACCCGCGGCTTCGCGTGATCGAAAGCGAGACCAATCAGGGCCCGGTCCGCGCGCGCAACCGCGCCTTTGCCGCGGCGCGGGGGCGGTACATCGCCGGACTCGACCAGGACGATCTGTGTCGTCCCGAACGGCTCGCCAGGCAAGTTGCCTATCTCGAGGCCAATCCCGACACGGTGCTGCTCGGCACCGCGGCGGCGGCGCTCGAGGACGGACGGCTCTCCGCCACCAGCCATGCCGCAAGCTCGACGCCATCGCTGATCGAATGGCTGCTGAGGATCGAGAATCCGCTGGTCTGGTCATCGGTGATGATCCGCGCCGATGCCGCGCGACAGCTTGATCCGTTCACCCGGCCCGCGATTCTCTACGCCGAGGATTTCGATCTCTATCACCGCCTCGCACGGCTCGGCCGGATTGCGCGGCTCGACGACGAACTGCTGGTCTATCGCCGCCACTGCGGTGGCGCGTCGCAGCGTTATGTCGATACGATGCGCGCAAATGCCGCGCTGGTGCTCGCCGAGGCCTATCGCGATCTGTTCGGCGACGAGGCGCACGATGTCGCCAGGCTCGTCGTACACCATATCATGGGACAAGAGCCGGTGCCCAACCGCGTCGCTTTGCTCCAGCTCGGCTCCGCACTGGCGCGCCTGCAGGAGGATTTCCTGTCGACCCGCACGATCGATGCCGAGAGCCTGACCCTGATCCGCTGGGAGACCGCGCGGCGCTGGGGCAGGGTCGGGCGCGCGGCGCTGCGTACCGGGACGATCGGACTGGGCGACGCGGTCGCGGTCAGGCCCGACCATCTCGGGCTTGGTCATGCCGGGGTCGAGCAGCTGGTCATGTCGCGGCTGATCGGCGGCGCGCGCTCGGCGATCAAGCGGACGAAATAACGCGCCTTCGTTAGATCAGGACGTCAACCTGGCGATTGCCTTGCCAAGACGAGCCGCGCGGATTTCGGGCGTGACGGCCTTCAGGACGGGCAGGAAAACGGCGTAACGGCCAGTCTTGTCGAGCCGCTCGAAAGCGGCGGCGGCGGGAGCATTGTCCTTCAGTGCCGCGACGATATCCGGCGCAAGTTCCGCATCGCGCTGCGGCTGATAGGCAATGGCCCAGCGCCCATCCGCTTGCGCGGTAGCCACTTCGGCCAAGCCGGGCGCCTGCATCCGCCCCGCATCGGCCAGCGCCTCGACCCGCAGCACATTGAGCCGCGACCATGGGCTGCCCGTGCGTCGGCGCGAATAACGCTGCAGATAGAAATCGCCATCGTAGCTCTTTCGCTGGCTGTCGATCCAGCCGAAGCACAGTGCGACGTCCAGCGCTTCGCCGATGGTCAGCGATTTCGCGGCGGATCCCTTTTTTTGGATCAGCAGCCAGATACCGTTCGACCCCGCATGATTTTCCGCGAGCCATGCCTGGAACTGATGTGCATCGAACCGGGCTCGCGTCTCGCCGCTCGCGGAGTCGGCCATTGTTTCGCCGGGGGATAGCGTCGGGCCGGCAATTGTCATGATCGTCCATGTCCCCAACGGTTGCCGTTTCATGGGTGATATGGCGTGGTTGGCCGGATTGAAAGCGCCCCGGTCCGCGCGGCCTGTGGTTGATGGTCATGTGAAAGAGCGGAACGGCAGTGGATGGGACACCGTTGGGGGCGATGTAATGGCCGGGCGGATAAGATTGAATCGGTGGCATGGCTCCGTTCGGCGCCGCACGAGCTCCGATGGATCGCAGCCCGATGCCAATATTCGCGCAGCTGCGGGAAATTTTGCGGGAGAATGGTTTTTTGGGCGTTCTGCGGGAAACTGCGGGAAAAACTGCGGGAAAATCGGTGCGGCGTAGCGGGAATTTTGCGCACGCTTTACGGGAATATCGGGAAATGGCGGGACGTAGGTCATAGTCTTTCGGTTCCGAGTCAGCCGAGTCAAAGGGTCGGTCGGATGGCCTTTTCCGCGACGCTGCGGGCCTCCGCCGGAAGCGTCATGACGACGACAGTCTGCAAGGTGAATCGCTGGCTCCGTAACCACGCCTCACCCCAACGTCATGCCAGCGCAGGCTGGCATCTCTCCGCGAAGTTCGACACGGCTGCCCACGCGAGAGATCCCAGCCTTCGCTCGGGGTGACGTATTGGGATGCCCGACGTTCATCCCATCGCAGCGTCGTCATCAAGCGCCAAAACCGCCTTCGATTTCGCACGAGACTCGCGTGGGAAAAAGAATATCCTGCATCATTACCTGACCGGAACGAAGGGGACCGCGCATGACCATTCTGATCCTGGCGTTGCTGATCGGCGTCGTCGCCGGCCTGCGCGCGATGATGGCGCCGGCCGCGGTGAGCTGGGCCGCCCATTTTGGCTGGCTGCATGTCGACGGCACCTGGCTCGCCTTTCTCGGTTATCGTTTCACGCCGTGGATTCTGTCGGTGCTGGCATTGGCCGAACTCGTCACCGACCAACTCCCCTCGACGCCGAGCCGTAAGGTGCCGCCGCAATTCATCGCGCGCCTGCTGACCGGCGGCCTTAGCGGCGGCGCGATCGGTGCGGCGGGCGGCGCGGGCGGCGGATCGATCGCCGCCGGCATCGTTGCCGGGCTGATCGGGGCGGTGATCGGCACCTATGGCGGCGCAGCGGCACGCACGAAACTGGCCGGACTGTTCGGCAGCGACCGGCCAGCGGCGTTGATCGAGGACGCGGTGGCGATCGCCGGCGCTTACCTGATCGTCTGCTGCGCGGCATGAGCCGCAGCTTCGACGCGATCATTGTCGGCGCAGGTCAGGCCGGGCCGGCACTTGCCGGGCGGCTGACCACGTCCGGGATGAACGTCGCGCTGATCGAACGCGGTGCGGTCGGCGGGACGTGCGTCAATACCGGCTGCACGCCGACAAAGACGATGGTGGCGAGCGCCTATGTCGCGCGCATGGCGAGCCGGGCCGATGACTATGGCGTCGGCATCGACGGGCCGCCGGTGATCGACATGGCCAAAGTCCAGGCACGGGCGGCGGCGGTATCGTCGGGGTCGCGCGACCGGCTCGAACAATGGCTGATCGGCATGGCGCGGCTGACTCTGCTACGCGGCCATGCCCGCTTCACCGCGCCCGACACGATCGAGGTCGGCGGCGAGCCGATCACCGCGCCGAAGATATTCCTCAATGTCGGTGGCCGCGCCAACGCACCAGCGATGCCCGGGCTCGACCAGATCGACTTCCTCACCAATGTCTCGATCCTCGAACTGACCGAGGTTCCGCACAACCTGGTGGTGATCGGCGGCAGCTATATCGGGCTCGAATTCGCACAGATGTTCCGGCGCTTCGGCGCCGCCGTGACGGTGGTCGAGATGTCGTCGCGCCTGATCGCGCGCGAGGATCCGGAGATATCGGAGGCGATCCGCGAAATGCTGATCGCCGAAGGGATCGAGATTCGCACCAACGCGACATGCATCTCGTTCGCCCCTCATGCCGAGGGCATCGCCGCATCGGTCGATTGTACCGAAGGCGCGCCACAGGTTATCGGGTCGCATGTCCTGCTCGCGATCGGGCGCAAGCCCAACACCGACGATCTCGGGCTCGACCAGGCCGGCGTCACGGTCGACGGTCGTGGTTATATCCAAGTCGATGAGGGTCTGGCGACCAATGTGCCGGGCATCTGGGCGCTGGGCGACTGCAATGGCCGCGGCGCCTTCACGCACACCGCCTATAATGATTTCGAGATCGTCGCCGCGAACCTGCTCGATGGCGAGAACCGGCGGGTGAGCGATCGCGTGCCGGCCTATGCGCTCTACACCGATCCGCCGCTCGGCCGGGTCGGCCTGACCGAGACGCAGGCACGCGACAGCGGCCGGCCGCTGCTCGTCTCGACCCGGCCGATAAGCCAGGTGTCGCGCGCGATCGAAAAAGGCGAGACCAATGGCCTGATGAAAGTCGTTGCCGATGCCGAGACCAGGAAAATCCTCGGCGCGGCGATCCTGGGCGTCGGCGGCGATGAAGCGATCCATGGTCTGATCGACGCGATGCACGCCGATCTGGACTTTCCCGTGCTGCAATGGGCGGTGCCGATCCATCCCACCGTGTCGGAATTGATTCCGACCCTGCTGGGCGGCCTGCGTCCGGTTTAGGGCTGGGTCGTCGCGCTCCGCGCTCTTCAACAGAAAGCGCGATAGCGCGAGCCGCTTTAGCCGGCTTTTCCGTAACGAAGGATGGTGACGGGGTTCGCTCCTTCCGCTGCGTCACGTGTTAGCCAGACCATCACAAAGGCCTGATCGCCATGCGAAAAGCCGAAGCCCTGCCCGCGACCCGCTTTGGCCGCGCCTTCGACATCGGGCAATGGTTGCCAGCCCTTGGCCCGCTCACCATACCAGCGACGCAGCGCCGCGAAGTCGGTAGCGGTCGGTGCGGCGAGATGCGCTTCGACCGGCTTGCCGAAGCGGGTGCGCAACAGCTGATCGACCTGCCCGACCAGATGCTCCTCCGCGCTCGCCACCTGGTCGCCAAATGCATATTCCGCAGGGTGGACGATTGGCGCCGGAGGGTCTGGCAGGGACATGGCGGTCGGCTCCTTCTGGGTGCAAGCGGCCAGCATCAAGACCGCGACAAGGGGCGCTGGCCAGCGCCACCTGAACCGTGATGGAGCACCGCGGCCGATCACGGTTCGGCGGTGCGCTGCACGCGGCTCAGCGTGGTGTTGAAGGCATCGGCGACCGGATCGCCCACGCCGAGCTCGCCGGTTTGCGGGTCCTGCGGCAAGGCGGCGCGTTCCAGCTTCTGTGCCGCCGTCGCGCCCGGATCGGCGATCGCCGCCCTTACCGCGAATTGCACCCATTCCTTGCCGACGCTTGCCGCCGTGCCAACGGCCTTGCCGCCCACGCCCGCCTTGTCGACCACCGTGAGCACCGATTTCAGCACCGCCGTCACCACCTCCTGCTGCGCCTTCACGTCCTTGGAATGGGCCGCGGCGCCAGCGTAGATCGCGCCAGTGAAATATCCAAGCGTACCGGCATTCTCGCGCCGTTCCTGCCCGTTGACGTTGGTCGTCTGGTTGAGCCGGGCGATTGGATCACCCTGCAGGTCATTACCGAACTGAAGTCGCGCCATCTGCTCGCCGAGCTTGGCTTCCTTGCCGTCGGCGATCATCACCTGAGCATAAGCGGCGAGATCCGAGCCATCCTGCGTCTCGGTGTTATAGGTCAGCTCGCGGGCGATGCCCGCAGTGTCGCTGTCGAGCAATTTGGTCATCGAATCGGTGACGGCGGAAAGAGTTTCGTTCCGGTCCGGCGAATTCTGGCCGAGCCCCACGCCTTGCGTGTCGCGCACGGTGCGCAATGCATCGGCGCCGGCGTCGAAGATGCGCGCCTTGAGATCCGCGTTCGTGGTGCTGACGGCCGCGTCCATCACCGACTGAAACCCCTTGGCGTCGAAGCTGGTGATGACGCCGCCCTGGGAATATTGGTTGCTCTGGTCGATGCCCGTATTCATCACCGCGCGCAGCTGATCCTGGTCAAGTGCGCCGAACGCGGCCTCCGCCTGCGCGCCGCGCATCGATCCGATCACCTTGCCGATCGCCGACGCTTCCGCATCCACTTCGCGCGACCAGGAACCACCGAAGCTCGCACCGTCCAGTCCCTTGCCGTCCGTTGACTGGGCAGCGAGCGCCTTCACATAGTCAACCTTCGCCGCCGAGGACGCGTGCGACGCGACGGCATCGGCCAGTTCGCCGACCCGGTTATAACCGTCCTCCCCGCTTGATGCCTTGGCGAACGCATTGCTCACCTTGGCCAGACTGTCGCCGTCGAGCTTGCCCGCCAGATCGGTGAACATGTCGCGGCGCTCATTGTCGGTATAACCGCCATTGCCGAACCACGACCCGTCGACCGCTTCGGACGCGAAGCGATCGAGTTCGCCGTTGCGCTGCATTTCGTCGATCACCGCATCGGCGTCGGTCGCGCTCAGCCCTTTGAGCTTGGCCGCGACATCGTTGACCTCGTCATGCGTGACGGTGTTGAACCAGCCGCCATTGTCGAGCTTGCTCTTGATGTCGTTATAGGCGGACTGCTGTACTGGGGTGAGCGACACGGACCCGACTCCTGTGATGAACTTCGGGCGGCGTTGAAGCATATTTCGGGAGGAGCGGCTGTCATCGAAACGATTAGATCGATGGTTTGTGAGCGCTGACAAGCGCTGGCATGACCGATGGGCGGCGAGCCTGCTGCGCCTCGACCGCAACGGCGGGCGCGCTCCAGCGGGAGGCGCAACCTGGCCTGGCGATCATCGCCAGACGCAAAAAAGCCCGCCAAACCGTGAGGTTTGCGGGCGATTGTCCGTTGGTTGCGGGGACAGGATTTGAACCTGTGACCTTCAGGTTATGAGCCTGACGAGCTACCGGGCTGCTCCACCCCGCGCCAAGGTTCTTCTCCCGCAATGAAGCGGGGAAAAGACATGTGAATGGGTTCCGTACTAGAATTCGTTTTTCACTGCTCACCGGCTACAATGCCTGGCGACGACCTACTCTTCCATCGCTTAAGCGATAGTACCATCGGCGCAGTCAGGTTTCACGGCCGAGTTCGGGATGGGATCGGGTGGGGCACTGACGCTATAGCCACCAAGCAATGAAGCCGGTGAGAACACCCATCTGGCAAGCCAGATGGGGCCCTTAAAGGGAGCGAAAAACGGTTCTAAAATCGATGCACACTTAGCCTGGAATTCAGGTGTAGTTGTATTAGGCGTAGCTCTTAATCATCATCCGACATTCTCGGACAAACGCTGGTGTTACCCAGAGTTGTCGTTGATGGCGGGACTCTCAAGCGCAAATAGAGCAATTAGTATCGGTTAGCTCCATGCGTTACCGCACTTCTACATCCGATCTATCAACGTCGTGGTCTCCGACGGCTCTATGAAATCTTATCTCGAGGGAGGCTTCCCGCTTAGATGCTTTCAGCGGTTATCCCGTCCATACATAGCTACCCTGCTGCGCTTCTGGCGAAACGACAGGTACACCAGAGGTATGTTCAACCCGGTCCTCTCGTACTAGGGTCAACTCCTCTCAAATTTCGACGCCCACGGCAGATAGGGACCAAACTGTCTCGCGACGTTCTGAACCCAGCTCACGTACCACTTTAATTGGCGAACAGCCAAACCCTTGGGACCTGCTCCAGCCCCAGGATGTGATGAGCCGACATCGAGGTGCCAAACAACCCCGTCGATATGAGCTCTTGGGGGTTATCAGCCTGTTATCCCCGGCGTACCTTTTATCCGTTGAGCGATGGCCCTTCCACAAGGGACCACCGGATCACTATGACCGACTTTCGTCTCTGCTCGACTTGTCAGTCTCGCAGTCAGGCTGGCTTATGCCATTGCACTCTAACAGACGGTTTCCAACCGTCCTGAGCCAACCTTCGCGCGCCTCCGTTACTCTTTAGGAGGCGACCGCCCCAGTCAAACTACCCGCCACAGAGGGTCCCTGATCCAGTTTCATGGATCGAGGTTAGACATCAGAAAACAACAGGGTGGTATTTCACCTATGGCTCCACGACAGCTGGCGCCGTCGCTTCAAAGCCTCCCACCTATGCTACACAGTTCTTTCCTAATGCCACTCTGAAGCTGCAGTAAAGGTGCACGGGGTCTTTCCGTCTAACCGCGGGTACTCCGCATCTTCACGGAGAATTCAATTTCGCTGAGCATGTCCTGGAGACAGTGGGGAAGTCGTTACGCCATTCGTGCAGGTCGGAACTTACCCGACAAGGAATTTCGCTACCTTAGGACCGTTATAGTTACGGCCGCCGTTTACCTGGGCTTCATTTCGGAGCTTGCACCCCTCCACTTAACCTTCAGGCACCGGGCAGGCGTCAGGCCCTATACGTCGTCTTGAAGCCGACTTAGCAGAGCCCTGTGTTTTTGCTAAACAGTCGCTACCCCCTGGCCTGTGCCCCCTCATAACGGTTGCCCGCTGTGAGGGCCTCCTTCTTCCGAAGGTACGGAGGCAATTTGCCGAGTTCCTTCAGGACACTTCACTCAAGCGCCTTGGTATACTCTACCTGACCACCTGTGTCGGTTTCGGGTACGGTCTATACGGTGGGGCTATTTCCTGGAACCTCTTCGAAGCCAGACCAATCCAATAAGGCCTGACAACACACGAGATCCGTCACACACCACCAGGTCACGGAATATTAACCGTGTTCCCATCGACTACCCCCTTCGGGCTCGTCTTAGGGGCCGACTCACCCTGCGCGGATTAGCCTTGCGCAGGAACCCTTGGTCTTTCGGCGAGAGGGCATCTCACCCTCTTTATCGCTACTCATGTCTGCATTCGCACTTCCGATACCTCCACGACCCATTACCAGATCGCTTCACCGGCTTACGGAACGCTCCGCTACC